>JBGTLI010000034.1:0-3701 GCA_041744195.1 Wenzhouxiangella sp.
AGCGCGTAAACGGCGGCCAGCACGTCGTCAACCATGACCCCGAGCCCACCGTGGATATGCTTGTCCAGCCAGCGAATCGGCCAGGGTTTGAGGATATCGAACAGCCGAAACAGAAAAAAGGCCGCCAGCCACCAGGCCCAGTGAAACGGGATGAAGATCAGCACCAGCCACATGCTGACCCATTCGTCCCATACGATGCCGCCGTGATCATGGACACCCAGCGCCCTGCTGGTTACCTCGCACAGATAGATTCCGATCGCGAACGTCAGGACAACAACACCGAGCGCCACACAAAAGGGCAGTTGCACGATCAACACGCCCAGCGGCAAAGCGGCAATCGTGCCGGTGGTGCCGGGCGCATGCGGACTCAAGCCGCTGCCGAATCCGAAAGCCAGAAACCCGGCCGGGGTGGCCAGGGCGACCTGGCGAGTATCAGCGTTGCTTGAAGTGGTCCCATCCACCATGTTCAATGTCCAGTCTCTGTCCGTCTGCCATAAGGCATTGTACCGGGCCGGCGTCTTCAATCCGGCCAATCGTGGACAATTCCAATCCGGCTTTGCGGCAAATCGAGCGCACCCGGTCCAACCGGCCCGGGTCGATCACCATCAGCAATTCGTAGTCGCTGCCGCCAGCCAACTGCAATTGCCAGCGCTTGCGGTCCGACGGAATGGTGTCGCGAAGGGACGGGGATATCGGCAAGCGCGCCACCTCGATTCTTGCACCCCGACTGGAACCCAGCAGGTGACCCAGATCGGCCAATAGCCCATCGGACACGTCGATCATGGCGTTGACTTCAGCGCCAAGCGCCTGTCCCGCCTCCACCCGCGGCTCGGGTCGGCGCAGGCGCTGGAGCAGGTCCGGATGAGCGTCAATACCGGCAATCAATGCCGCTGCGGCATCCCCCAGGGTTCCTGTCACTGCCAGCAGGTCACCCGGCCGTGCGCCATCACGACGAACGATACGGTCCGGTTGGGCATCACCCAGCAACTGGACACCGATATTAAGCGGACCTGAGGAGATATTACCGCCAACCAGACTGACATTATATCGATCCGCCAGGGTTAGAAAACCGTCCAGAAAGCGATCCAGCCAGGTGGTGTTCGCTTCCGGTAGCGTCAGTGACAACAGAGCCCAGCGCGGACACGCACCCATTGCTGCCAGGTCGCTCAGATTGACCGCCAAGGCCAGGTGACCGATATCAGCCGGTGGCCAGCTTTCGGTAAAGTGGCGATCAAGGACCAGCGAGTCTGTTGTGGCGACCAAGACAGAGTCCGGCGCGGGACGGATAACGGCCGCATCGTCGCCAATACCGACCAACACGGAGGCATCGCTGCGCGCGCGAGCGCGAATGCGCTCAATCAGCTCAAATTCAGTCACTTTGCTCGGCGTTTCGCTCCATGGTCCGAGTCTTGTCGGCAAGCCGGTCCAAAACCCCGTTGATGAACGTATGGGCCTTTTCAGCGCCAAACCGATGCGCCAGTTCCACTGCCTCGTCAATCACCACCCGATAGGGCGTTTCCGGGTGGTGAATCAATTCGCAGGCACCCAGTCGCAACACCACCCGTTCCATCTGGTCGATCCCGGCATCGGCACGCTTCAGGAAGGGCGCCACAGCTTCGTCCAGTTCGCCGCGATGGGCCACCACCTCACGGACCAGGGTCTCGAAATAATTCTGATCGACCCCTTCGAAGTTCTGCTCCTCGACAAACTGGCTGATGATGGCGGTTGCTGAATCATCGTTGAGTTGCCATTGATAGAGCGCCTGCAAGGCGCGCCGGCGGGCACGGCGACGCGGCTCGAACGGGCTGACCGTCTTGCGCGACGGTCTTCTGCCGCCCTCCTTCCTGGCCTTGTCTGATGAGGTCTTATCAGCCGCTTTCGGGTCGCTCGGCTTTTTATCGCTCATTGGCGATCTCCAGCTTGAGCGCGATCATCCTGAGTGCGGCCAGAGCGACTTCCCGGCCCTTGTTCTTGCGCGCAGGGTCGGCCCGCTCCAGCGCTTGGGCTTCATTTTCCGGCGTCAGCACACCAAACAGGACCGGCAAATCGGTTTCCAGCGACACCTGCATGAGCCCGCGAGCGCACTCGGCGCTGATGAAGTCGAAATGGGCGGTTTCGCCGCGGACCACCGCTCCCAGCGCGATCACAGCATCAAACCGGCCGGTGCGCGCAAGGTGGCGACAAGCCAGTGGCAATTCCCAGGCGCCGGGCACATGCGCAATATGGATATGGGCATCGACCACACCGCCTTCTTTCAATGCCGCCCGACAACCTTCAAGCAGGCGATCGGTAATGCCCGGATTGAATCTGGCAACGGCGATGCCGATGCGGCAGTCCTGGCCAATCGATTCTGAATCACTCATGCGGTTTCGGTCTCTCCCTCGGGGATGACATACTCGGTGATTTCCAGGCCAAACCCGTCCAGGGCATGCAGCCGTTTGGGGGCGCCAAAGACCTGCATCCGCCGGATGCCCAGCTCGGCGATGATCTGGGCGGCGATGCCGTAGCTGCGCAATTCTTCGGCAGCACGGTCACGACCTGACAGATCAGCCCCCGGGCTGGTGGACCGGCGTAAACCGTCCAGGCGCGACTGGTCGTCTTCATCATAGCCAAGCACCAGAGCCAGGCCGCGTCCGCGGCGCGCGATATCGGCCAGGGCGGCGTCCAACGGCATACCGAAACTGGGCTGGGTGATGCCGAGGACATCACCAAGCAGTTCGGGGACATGCACGCGGACCGGAAATGGTTCATCGGGCCGGATCTCGCCGCGAACCAGCGCCCAGTGCAACTTCTGGTTGATGCGGTCGCGAAACACCCTGAGCTCGAAGGGGCCGTGCCCCGTGCCGACCGTTTGCGAATGCACGCATTCCACGTTCTGCTCGGTGCCCAGTCGGTAACGGATCAGGTCGGCTACCGTTCCCATTTTCAAGCCGTGTGTGGCGACGAACTGCTCCAGTTCGGGCCGCCGGGCCATGGTGCCATCCTCGTTGAGAATCTCGACCAGAACCGCGGCTGGCTCCAGACCGGCCAGCAGGGCCAGATCCATGCTGGCCTCGGTGTGGCCGGCGCGGGCAAGCACACCGCCGGGCTGGGCCATCAGCGGAAACACATGGCCGGGTTGGTTGAGATCGACCGGCCGGGCGTTGGGCGCCACGGCGGTCCGAATCGTGTGGGCGCGGTCATAGGCCGAAATGCCGGTGGTCACCCCTTCGGCCGCCTCGATGGAGACGGTGAAGTTGGTCTGGTGGTGCCGTCCGGTGTCATGCACCATCAACTGCAGGCCAAGCTGGCTGCAACGCTCGCGGGTCATGGAGACGCAAATCAGCCCGCGTCCATAGCGGGCCATGAAGTTGATGTCCTCAGGCCGCGTCAGGCTGGCCGCCATGATCAGGTCGCCTTCGTTCTCACGATCCTCATCATCCAGCATGACCACCATCTTTCCGGCGCGGATATCGGTCAGAATGTCTTCGATTGAATCAAATTTCATCAGAGTTTACGTTGCTCCAGCAAGCGTTCCATGTAACGCGCCACAAGATCGACTTCCAGGTTGACCTGATCGCCGACCCCAAGCGTGCCCAGCGTGGTGGCCTCGAGGGTGTGTGGAATCAGGTTCACTTCGAACTCGACTCCGTCTACGGCGTTGACAGTCAGACTGACGCCATCAAGGGTCACCGAACCCTTCTCGGCGATGAATTTCGCCA
>JBGTLI010000035.1:0-4711 GCA_041744195.1 Wenzhouxiangella sp.
TGGCGGCCACCAGCTTGCGCCCGACCAGGTCGAGGGCCTGGATGCCGTTGGTGCCTTCATAGATCCTGGTGATGCGCACATCACGCACGAACTGTTCCACGCCGGTGTCGACGATATAACCAGCGCCACCGTGGACTTGCAGGCCCAGGTTGGCGACTTCGGAGCCCATGTCGGTGAAGTAGGCCTTGATGATCGGCGTCATCAGGGCCACCCAGTGGCCGGCGCGCTCGCGGGTCGCCAGTTCGGGGTGATGGTGTTCCAGTTCCAGCTGCATGGCGGTATACAAGCCCAGCCCCCTCGCGCCCTCACAAAAGGCGCGACCGATCATCAGCATGCGCCGCACATCAGGGTGGACGATGATCGGGTCGGCCGGCTTGTCTGGTGCTTTGGCGCCCGACAGGCTGCGCCCCTGCAGCCGCTCCCGGGCGAACATGGCCGCGTTTTGATAGGCAACCGAGCCCAGGCCAAGACCTTGTATGCCAGTGCCAAGACGCGCTCCATTCATCATCGAGAACATGTAGGTCAGTCCGCGGTGAGGTTCACCGATCAGGTAGCCGACCGCGTTGTCGTAAGTCATCTCGCAGGTGGCCGAGGCCTTGATGCCCATCTTGTGATCAATGCCGGCACAGCGGACCCCGTTACGCTCGCCGAGCAAACCGTCTGAGTTGACCAGGTACTTGGGTACGATAAACAGGCTGATTCCGCGGGTACCTGCTGGCGCACCGGGCAGGCGCGCCAGAACCATATGGATAATGTTTTCAGCCAGGTCATGCTCGCCAGCCGAAATCCATATTTTAGTCCCGGAAATGCGGTAAGTATCATCATCATCCGGTTCGGCGCGCGTGCGTATCAGACCGAGATCCGTGCCGCAGTGAGATTCGGTCAGGTTCATGGTGCCCGTCCACTCCCCGGCAATCATCTTGGCCAGGTAGGTGTTCTTCTGTTCTTCGGAGCCATGCAGGTGCAGGGCTTCCCAGGCGCCGTGCGACAGTGCGGCGTACATCCCCCAGGAGGTATTCGAGGCCGTGATCATCTCCGACATGGCCAGCCCCAGATAGTAAGGCAGGCCCTGGCCGCCATATTCGGGCGCCGAGGTCAGGCCAGGCCAGCCGGCCTCACAATACGCCTTGTAAGCTTCGACAAAGCCCTTGGGTGTGCGGACCTCTCCCTGGTCAAAAACACAGCCGTCGAGATCGCCCGGGCCGTTGAGAGGTTGGAGCACTGACTCACAGAATCTCGCCCCCTCCACGAGCACGGCATCGACAATATCCTCGGTTCCAAGCTCGGCCGACGGAAGGTCCCTGCCCGGTTCATGGTCAAGAACCTCGTTAATCAGAAAGCGAAAGTCATTGACCGGGGCGTGATAAGTGGGCATGGCGTCAATCCTTCTATCTGTTGTCTGATTGGCTGTCAGCCATACGGCTGCGTATGGGGGTCAGGTTAGCACATTTTCCGACCCTGGATATTGACGCGTTGGTGCCTGTCGATCATATTGTGTGATGATGTCAGTTATCGGGAGCCTGTATGAACCAGTCACAGATTCAGGAGTTTCTCGCGGCTCAGGACCTGTTTTCCGGGCTGAGCGATGAGCAGCGGGCATTCCTGGCCCGGAATGCCGAGGAGAGAACCTTTGAGCCGGACCAGGTGGTTGCTCGCGAGGGCGAGAAGGCGGATCGATTCGTGCTGATCCTGGAAGGAGAACTGGCGATCGAAGTGCCCGCGATCGCCGGGCCGAGACTTGAGGTCACCCGGCTGGGTTCCGGTCAGATCTTCGGCTGGTCGTGGCTGATCGAGCCTTATAAATGGCACTTCAACGCCCGCACCACCAAGCCGACTAAAGTTCTGGATTTCAACGGCGCAATCATCCTGCAACACTGCGAAGAGGATTCGGCTTTCGGCTACGCCCTGTTCAAGCGTTTTTCCGCACTGATGGGCATGCGCCTTGAAGCCGCCCAGCGCAAGATGATGGATCAGTGGAGTCCGGCGGGGTTTGCTTGAAGGCGGTAGGAAGGGGAAAGGGGAAAGGGGAAAGGGGAAACGGGAAACGGGAAACGGGAAACGGGAAACGGGAAACGGGAGGCCGGAATTCCTTGCAGATTGCAAGGGTGGTTTGCGGTTTTGAAGGGATGGCGTCCGGGGGGAAGCGTCTGGTGGGCTCCATTGGTTGGCATGGTTGTTGCTTGGCACAGGGTTGAACCCCTACTGGAGTAACGGAACATGCCGGCAAAATCGCAAGCTCAGCAGAAGGCCGCCGGTGCCGCATTGGCGGCCAAGCGCGGTGAGATGAAGGTCAGTGAACTGAATGGTTCATCGAAGAAGATGTATGAGTCGATGTCGGAAGGTGAACTCGAAGACTTCGCCGGAACGAAGCGCAAGGGCAAACCGGAGAAGAAGCATTAGCGACAGGCTCGAGGGCTATCGTCGCAAGCGGGATTTCGGGCGCACGGCCGAGCCGGCCGGCGGTGCGACGTCGGCCGGTGAGCAGCCAATATACGTCATGCAAATGCATGCGGCCAGCCACGACCATTTCGATTTTCGGCTGGAGCAGGACGGGGTGCTGCGCAGTTGGGCTCTGCCCAAGGGGCCAAGCCTTATCCCGGGGGAAAAGCGCCTCGCTGTGGAAGTGGAAGACCACCCCCTCGAATATGGCGAATTCGAAGGTGTGATCCCCAAGGGCGAGTATGGCGGTGGAACGGTACTACTGTGGGATCGCGGCTATTGGAAACCCCGCGGGCGGCCCAGCCGGGACAAGCTTGATTTCGATTTGCACGGCGAAAAACTGCAAGGCCACTGGACCCTGATCCGCACGCGCGGCAGGCGTACGACCCACCGGCGCAGGGACAATAACTGGCTGCTGATCAAGCGCAGCGATCCTCGTCGGAGAAAGCTCCAGCCGGACGAACTCAGCGTTGCCTCTGGTCGCACAATCAGCGAGATCGCCCGTGACGAGGAGAGACGGAACGAGGACCAGCAAGCGATCCCCGACCAGGGCTCGGTCGAAAAGGCGCGCAAGGCGGCAATGCCGGACTTCGTGGCACCCCAGTTGGCGACCCTGGTGAGCCAGGCGCCGGACGGTGACGACTGGGTGCACGAAATCAAGTTCGATGGCTACCGCTTGATGGCCAGAATCGACGGCGGCCAGTTGCAGCTGCTGACCCGCAATGGCAAGGACTGGTCCGGTCGCTTTCCCGGGCTATCGAGCGAGTTGTTGAAACTGCCTGTTGAGCGCGCTCTCATCGACGGTGAAATTGCCTCGTTCGAGCAGGATGGCTCGACCAGTTTCCGCAAGCTGCAGGACAGCTTTGGCAGCAGCAAGCGTCCGAGTCGGACTGACAAGCTGGTTTTCCAGACCTTCGATCTGCTTTATCTGAATGAGCATGATCTTCGGCCCGCACCCCTGCTGGCGCGCAAGCAGGCCCTGATCGAACTGCTCAAAACCCGGCCGGAAATGGCCGACCGTGTTCGCTACTCCGATCACATCGTCGGCCATGGCCCGGATTTCTTTGCCCAGGCCTGTGAGCTGGGCCTGGAAGGCATCGTCTCGAAGTCGGCCAATGCCGCTTACCGTTCCGGTCGACATCGGTCCTGGCTCAAGACCAAGTGCACCAACCAGGATGAGTTTGTTGTCGGAGGCTATACAAAACCAGCCGGAACGCGAAGCGGTTTCGGCGCCTTGCTGCTGGGCGCCTGGTCGGACAACGGCCTGGTGTATGCCGGCCGGGTGGGGTCGGGCTTTTCTGAGCGTCAGTTGGCCGACATCCACCAGCGCCTCAAGCCAGCCCATCGAAAGACATCACCCTTTGCCGGCGAGGTGCCGGATCAGGCCGGCGCGCAGTGGGTCACCCCGGAGCTGGTGGTCGACGTTGAATTTACCGAGCGCACCGGCAGCGGATCCCTGCGCCACCCGGTGTTTCGGGGGCTGCGCGAAGACAAGGACCCCAAGGAGATCAGGCTGAAGACAGACGTCGTGCAGGCCGAAACATCGATCAGGCCGGAAAAGCCCCAGGTGAAGAAAACCCGTGCGACAACATCACGGACACGAAAAACCCGCTCCGGAAGCGAAGTCAGCGTTGCCGGCGTGCGACTGACCAATCCCGAGCGGGTGATGTTTCCGGAGCTGGGCGTGACCAAGCTGGACCTGGCCCGATATTACGAAGAGGTCGAGGACTGGATTCTGCCTCACCTGGCCAACCGGCCATTGTCGCTGCTACGCTGCCCGGCCGGCCGCGAAGATGAATGCTTTTTTCAGAAGCACCCGGGCCAGACCTTCGCCAAGCATGTTCCAAGGGTGGCGATCAGGGAAAAAAAGGGCGGCACGTCGGAATTTGTCTACGTGACTTCGGCCAGTGAGATCGTGGCCCTGGTTCAGTTCGGCGTTCTGGAGTTCCATCCCTGGGGTAGCCTGGTTGCGGACGTGGAGGCGCCGGATACCCTGATCTTCGATCTTGATCCCGGCCCGGACGTAACCTGGCGCGCCATCGTCGAGGCCACGATCAGCCTGCACGAGCGCATCACGACCCTCGGTCTGCATGGCTTTCTCCAGGCCACCGGTGGCAAAGGATTGCATATTGTGGTGCCAATCAAGCCAAAGATCAGTTGGGACGAAGCCAAGTCGTTCGCCCAGGCACTGGCCCGGGCTCATGCCCAGGATGATCCCGGGAAACTGACCATCAACATGGCCAAGAGCAAACGCGAAGGCAGGATATTTCTT
>JBGTLI010000036.1:0-2159 GCA_041744195.1 Wenzhouxiangella sp.
CTGGCGCACGAAATCCTGGCCGATATCGACAAGGAGACGGTCAACTTCGTCCCCAACTACGACGAGTCGGAACACGAACCGACCGTCATGCCGACCCGGGTGCCCAACCTGCTGATCAACGGTTCGGCCGGGATCGCGGTCGGCATGGCCACCAACATCCCGCCGCACAACATCAATGAGGTGATCAGCGCCCTGCTGGCGCTGGTCGACGAGCCCGAGCTTTCGATTGAGCAGATCATGGAGTACCTGCCGGGCCCTGATTTTCCGACTGCGGCGATCATCAACGGTGCCGATGGCATCGAACAGGCTTATCGCACCGGTCGCGGCCGAATCTATCTGCGCGCCCGCTCGCATGTCGAACTGGATGATGCCGGTCGCGCCAAGATCGTCGTGACCGAGCTGCCTTACCAGGTCAACAAGGCCCGCCTGCTCGAAAAGATCGCCGAACTGGTCAAGCTGAAAAAGCTCGAAGGCATTTCGGAGCTTCGCGATGAGTCCGACAAGGACGGCATGCGCATGGTGGTCGAGCTCAAGCGCGGCGAAGTGCCGGAGGTGCTGCTGAACAATCTTTACCAGCACACCCAGTTGCAGACCGTGTTCGGGATCAACATGGTGGCCCTGGTGGACAGTCAGCCACGTTTGCTCAATATCAAGCAGATGCTCTCGGCCTTCCTTGCCCACCGGCGTGAGGTGGTCACACGCAGAACCCTGTATGAACTGAGAAAAGCACGAGAGCGTGCCCACATCCTCGAGGGCTTGACCGTTGCGCTGGCCAATCTCGATGAAATCATCGCATTGATCAAGAAGTCGCAGACGCCGGCCGACGCCCGCGAGAGCCTGCAGGGCCGGCGCTGGGATGCCGGGATGGTGCGGGCATTGCTGGGGCAGGCGGGAGCGGAATTATCGCGTCCGGAAGAACTGCTGCCCGAATATGGCCTGGCCGACGATGGTTATCAACTTTCGCCAGCCCAGGCCCAGGCCATTCTGGATCTGCGTTTGCAGAAACTGACCGGGCTGGAGCAGGAGAAGCTGGCTGAGGAATACGAGCGGCTGCTGGATGAGATCAAGGAACTGATGCGCATTCTGTCCGAACCGGACGCGCTGATGCAGGTGATTCGCGAAGAACTGGCCGCACTCAAGGAGCAGTTCGCCGATGAACGACGCTCGGAGATCGTCCGCGATCACCTGAACCTGACCATGGAAGACCTGATCACGCCCGAAGATGTTGTGGTCACGCTGTCACATGGCGGTTATGCCAAGTATCAGCCGCTTGATCGCTACCGTGCTCAGCGCCGGGGTGGCCGTGGTCGCAGCGCCACGCGAACCAAAAATGAGGATTTCGTCGAGCGTTTCTGGGTCACTAATACCCACGATACATTGCTGGTGTTCACCAGCGCGGGCAAGGTCTACAAGACCAAGGTCTACGAACTGCCCCAGGCCGGGCACAACAGCCGTGGCCGGCCGATGGTCAACCTGCTGCCGCTGGATGAAGGCGAGCGCATCAATGCCGTTCTGCCGACCCGGGAGTTTCCCGACGATTGGTTCGTGTTCTTCGCCACCCGTTGCGGCCGGATCAAGAAGACGCCGCTGTCGGACTTCGCCAATATCCGCTCCAACGGCATCTGGGCGGTCTACCTCGAAGAGGGCGATGAACTCGTTGACGTCTCCTTCACTGACGGCACCCGCGACGTTCTGCTGTTCTCCTCGGCGGGCAAGACCATCCGCTTCAATGAAAACGATGCCCGTCCCATGGGTCGTCAGACCCGCGGCGTGGTTGGAATTCGCTTAAAGCCAGATCAGCAGGTCGTTTCCATGCTGGTGACCGGAGACGACACTGGCGATGTACTGCTGGCCACGGCCAATGGCTTCGGCAAGCGCACACCGTTGGCTGAATTTCCGGTCTACAAGCGTGGTGGCCAGGGCGTCATCGGTATTCAGGTCTCCGAACGGAACGGCGCGCTGGTCGCGGCCCTGTCGGTTGCCGATGACGATGATGTCATGCTGACCACCAACGCCGGCACCCTGGTCAGAACCTCGGCCGGGGAGATTTCGCGCCTGAGTCGCAATACCCAGGGAGTCACTTTGATCCGGGTGGCCGAAGGCGAGCAGGTGATCGGCATGGCCCGGGTGGCCGCATCCGACGAAGACGACGAAATCAT
>JBGTLI010000037.1:0-6872 GCA_041744195.1 Wenzhouxiangella sp.
CAGCCGGATAGGCGGTTCGAAGGAAAGTGGTTCATACGGAGGCAGATAATTCAGTCTGGAAAGATGGTGGCCAGGGACGGAACCGGAGCGAAGCGGAGCTCGCTGGCCAAAGGCCAGCAATCTAACCGCCCGGCGAAGCCGGAAAGGCGGTTCGATGGAAAGAGGTAGCTACAGAGACGGATGGTTCAGGCAAGAAAGATGGTGGCCAGGGACGGAATCGAACCGCCGACACGCGGATTTTCAATCCGCTGCTCTACCGACTGAGCTACCTGGCCTTTCCGGAATCGCGCGCTGGGCGTCACGAAGCCCGGTATTAAAACGTTTCAGCTACTGGAAGTCAACAGCCAATCGGCGTCTATCCGCTGAAATTCCCCATGATTAAACAATAAGTCTATTAATTCAATAAATTGGCGATGACCTGAAAATCGGAATAAACAATCAGGATTCTGGTGGCACATAGCCTTCAGCCTCATCAACCTCGCCGCCAAACAGGAACGCTTCGGCCTGCTCGATCAGGTACTTGCGATGCGCTGGATCAATCGGGCTTAACCGATTTTCGTTGATCAGCATGGTCTGGTGAGCCAGCCACTTCTGCCAGGCCTGGCGGGAGATATTGTCGAAAATGCGTTTTCCGATATCGCCCGGCAAGGGTGCTCGTTCCAGCCCCTCAGCCTCAATATTCAGGTGGGCACAGTGTACGGTCCGGGTCATGGCTCAAAGTTGCGGTCAGTCATGGCAGTCCCGATTCTATCAGTGGTTCGCTATCGTCATTGAGCTATCAGCCAACCCAACATGACTTTTTGCACTTGGCCGCTGGTTCATGCAGTCGTACCATCCAGGCCTTTCATTAGACACAGGGAGCCACGAGTATGCGGAAGTGGGTGAGTGGGCTGCAGGGCAGGTACCGGGAGGTCACGGGCCGAATGAAAGCATGGGCCAATGCGTTCGGTTGCCGGGTGATGGACCGTATGGAGCCGGCAGCTTCACGACACCAGCGAATAAGACAGGCGATGCTCGCCGGACTCCTGGTTCTGGGTGGCTGGTTTGGCGCTGAATCTCTGAATCTGCCGCACGGAACGCTTGCCGATATCGGGTTGGGGGTGCTCATTATCCTGCTGCTGTACGGCCTGACGCGACTGATCGTTGGCTGGGGCCTGGGCGTGGCCGGTCTTCTCAAGCGCCTGTGGACTGTCGCCGGGCTGTCCGGGGTGCTCGCGACCGTTGGCCTGCTGGCGATGATCGGCCTGCCAGGTCCACTGGCACTGGGTGCGGGATTTGTATTTGGCCTGGTGTTCTTGTTTACCGCTGTAGGCGCGGGATTGCTGTCGACCGAACCGAAGAGGTTCGTGGCCGGTGGCGCCTTTCTTCTGCCGGCGGTGTTGGTGGGTGGTCTGGCCGTCACCTGGCTGCTGGCTCACGAAACCGATCATGACCCGGTGACTGACCTGGTGGCTGTCGCCGAGCATGATGGTCAGCCTTGGGCACGATTCCTCGAACCCGGACGGTACCTTACCGATACGCTGACCTATGGCAGCGGCAGCGACCGATGGCGGCAAGAATACGCAAGAAAGGCCACCTGGCAAACCGGATCAGTCGATGCGCGGGACCTGCTCAACCGGCCAGGCGGCTTCGGGCTGCGCTTGCGCGAGCGATTTTGGGGATTCGGCCTGGATGCATTGCCAATCAACGGTCGGGTCTGGTTTCCGGTGGAGGCCCGGGAACGTTTGCCGTTGGTGCTGGTGGTTCATGGCAACCACGACATGATGGATTTCTCCGACCCCGGCTATGCATGGCTGGGAGAACACCTGGCCAGTCGGGGACACGTGGTTGTTTCTGTTGATCAGAACTTCGTCAATTCAGGCATGTTTGGGGGGCTGTCCGGCGAAAACGGCGTGCGTGGCTGGTTGTTGCTGCAACATCTGGCCGCCTGGCGCCAATGGCAGCAGAAACCGACCCATCCCCTGCACGAACTGATCGACCTTGACCGGGTCGTCCTGATCGGCCATTCGCGGGGTGGCGAGGCGGTGGCGCTCGCTGCGGCCTTCAACCGCCTTGACCGATACCCGGAAGATGCCCGCATCGAGTTCAACTTCAACTTCGGCATCCAGGGGGTCGCAGCCATCGCGCCGGTGGACGGGCAGTTCTGGGCCTCGGGCAAGCCGACCGAACTGTCCGATGTCAGCTACTTTGTCATTCACGGCGGCATGGACGGCGACGTTCACTACTTCTCCGGCGATCGTCAACTGGTTCGCACCCGACCCGACCCGGTAGCTGGCCGCTTCAGTAGCTCGCTCTATGTTCACCACGCCAATCATGGTCAGTTCAACACAGAGTGGGGAGACAACGACACCGGCATGATCGCCGGCCGCCTGCTCAACCGCGCATGGCTGATGTCGGGCGACGAACAGCGCCAGGTTGGTCTGCTGTACCTGACCGCGTTCGTGGAAAACGCGAACGCGCGCCCTGAAAGCATTCCGGCCCTGTTCTGCAATCCCGGCGTTGCCGGGCGTCTGTTGCCGGCAACTGTCTACGTGACACGTTGTGACGACGGTCGCCGGCAGCTGCTGACGGATTTCGAGCAGGGCATCGACATCACTCGCTCAGGTACCGCCGGGGTGAGCCTGTCGGGGCGTGACCTGGATCTTTGGGCCGAAAAAGATATTGGCTACCGGGGCAATACCCAGCGCCGCCAGACCGGTGTATTTCTTGGCTGGCATGCCGCATCCGGCAATTCCTCCGAGCAACATCCTTCCTATCGTATCGACATTGACTCCCCTCTGCAGGCGCAACTCGGGCTGGGCAATGACAGCGTGTTGTGGCTGGACATGGCACAGGCTGATCGCGATCCGCCGCCGCGGCTTGGTCAACAGGACGAAGCCGCCGACCACCAGGAAGCCGAGTCGGCCGAAACCGCCTTGCGTCCGCCACTCGGGATCGTGGTGGTGCTGGAAGACTCCGAGGGCAATCGAGCTCAAAGTCCGTTGTCTGATTTCAGCGAGGTGCTGCCGCCGTTGCCGGTACGCCACGCACGCCTGGACCTGATCAACCGCGAGCGCTACCACGCACCTACCGAACCCCTGCTGCAATCGGTCGCAATCCCCTTGAGCGGTTTTGTCGCCGACGGCCTGCGAGCCGAGCGCCTGCAGGCCATCGAGTTGCAGTTCGACAATTCCGAGCCCGGCGTACTGATCATCGAGCGAATCGGCATCACGCCCGGCGGCCGATGATTAGCCCCGGGCGATGACTTGTCCGCTTCGGCCGGCCTTGACAGAGAGCCACTTGCGCGACATCCAGATCCCTGCGACCAATCCGGCAAACAGCGGCAGAAGCCAGGAGAGCTGAATGATCACGTTGTAGTCCAGGCCGCGCAGCCAGCGGCCGAGCCCGATCTGCAGGAACGCGATGTGGACCGCGATACCGTTACCGACCGTGGCGCCGAGGTGTTCTCTGAGCCACCAGTTCGCTGGTGGGGCGGGGTCGCGTATCAATCGGACCGAACCGAACGCCGCCAATGGGCCAACGGCGCCGAACGCAAGCAGGATCACCGAACCGTGAATGGCGCCGAGCACGATCACGCCCAGACCGGCAAGGCCGGTGAGCAGGGCGCCAACCCGGTAGGTAAGGTTGATAAAGCGATCAAAATTCCGTTTCAGACGAACGGCTCGCCATGCCACCAGGCTGTTGTGGCTGACAAGGACGACCAGGAAGCTGAGGAATACCGCGGTCACCAGGTTGCCCCTGAGCAAGGCCACCAGCGTCAGCGGCAGGGCAGTCAGCACCACCATCAGCATGGCGAGCAGATGAACACGCCCGGCAAAACGATGCGGACGGCTGCCCTTGCGCGACAGGGCCGCGACCCAGAAGGCCAGCAGGGCCACGACACCTGTGACAATGTGGGGCAGCAGAAAGGAATTCAAATGGTTGATGACAGACATGGGCCAGTTCCTGAAAGAAGTGAGTGTGCAGGCATGTTGGCCCGATCCGGTCAGTCGATCAGGTGCCGGAAGTCAGGTCATCGGGGTGCCGAAAGTCACCTTATGGGCTTGTGCACTTGTTTTTGGTGCGGCTGAGTGCCTATAAAGCTGTATGAATATCAACCGAACACCGATTCGCAATTTGCTGACCACGCTGGCTGCGCCGTTGATGCTGGCGTCGTATCTTGCCTGGTTCGCCGTCTGGGTCTCCGTAACCGGGCGCCTCGGGCTACCGGGTGAAGGATTCGGCCTCATCGCTGAAGCGCTGCTGTTGATCTTTCTGGCATCCTGGGTGGCCTGTCAAGTACTTGAGGAAAGCGGTCGCCCTCTGATTCAGTCCGTGGCCCTCATGGTGCTGGCAGCAGCCGCGCTGGCACTGATCGGGCTCGGTCGCTCCGGAACGACACCGATCCTGCTGACCCTGGTCGCGACCATCCTGGTCAGCCGTTTCCGATCGCTCGGCATCGTCCTGGCGCTGGTGGCGCTCAATGCGATGTTTGTCGCCCTGATGATCTGGCGCTGGGAAATGCCTGTTGCCTGGCTGTTGCCGACCGTGCTTGCCTACGGTGCTTTCCAGGTTTTCGCTGTTCTCGTGATGAGCTATGCGGAAGAGGCGCGCCGGTCGGCGGAGCAATTGCGTCAGGTCAACGCCAACCTGCTGGCGACCCGGGCGCTGCTCAGTGAAACCGCCCGTGACCAGGAGCGACTGCGCCTTTCCCGCGAGCTTCACGATGTGGCCGGGCACAAGCTGACTGCGCTGAAGCTCAACCTCCGCCGGCTGTCTCGTCAACCCGATCAGGCCGGTTCCAAGGAGATCCAGGTGGCCGAGGAGTTGGCCAGCGAGTTGCTCGACGAGTTGCGGTCGGTCTCGCGTCAACTCCGAACCCACGACGGCATCGACATGAGCGAAGGCATCAGGGAACTTGCCCGGCCGCTGCCCCGGCCACGGCTGGAAATCGATATCGAACCGGGTCTGCGCGTACCCCTGGCCGAGCAGGCCGAAGCGCTGCTGCGCATGGTCCAGGAGGGGCTGACCAACATCGCCCGTCACAGCAGCGCTGACTGTGCCTGGCTGAAGCTCTACCGTGCTGACGGTCAACTGGTGCTGGAGTTGTCCGACAACGGCGCCTGTGCCAGCGGCAGGACGCCTGAGCCTGGTAATGGACTGACCGGGATGCGCGAGCGCCTGGAGGCACTGGGCGGCAAATTGAGCATGCAGCAAACCGCACAGGGCGGGTTGAAGCTGGTCACCAGCCTGCCACTGGAGCGAGCATGAAAACGGTGCGCATTGCCCTCGCCGATGACCAGGCCCTGATTCGGGAAGGGCTCAAGGCCCTGTTGCGCGATCTCGACGGCATTGAGGTGGTAATCGAGGCCGACAGCGGCCAGCCGTTGCTGGCAGCCCTGGCCGAATATTCCCTGGCGCGCCAACCGGTCGATTTGATCGTCTCTGACATCCGTATGCCAGGCATGGACGGCATCGAATTGACCCGGAAGCTTCGTGCCGATGGCAACGAATTGCCGGTGTTGCTGCTAACCACCTTCGACGATGCCGACCTCTTGCTGCAGGCGGTCGAAGCCGGCGCGCAAGGATTTTTGCTTAAGGATGTCGCGCCGGAAGATCTGGAGCGGGCCATCCACGCCCTGGCAGCCGGAGAAGGAATGCTTCAGCCGATGACGACCGATCGGGTACGCGAGCGTTATACCTATGCCGGCGATCCAGCCGCAACCGCGACATTCAGTTCACGCGAGGTCGAGATTCTCCGGCTGCTGGCCGGTGGCTACTCCAACCGCGAAATCGCCCGCTCGATCTTTTTGGCCGAAGGCACGGTCAAGAATTACGTGTCTGAGATCCTGTCCAAGCTGGGAACGCGCGACCGAACCCGAGCGGTGCTCAAGGCAATCACCGAGCGCATCATCTAGAGAAAAGTGATTTACCACAGAGTGTCCGAGTCCGTCCCCGAACCCGCTGTCGCGCAGCAAACATCCAAGAACCTCTCGCGCAGAGACGCTGAGGCGCAGGAGTAAAAGCAGTCAAGAGTCTTTTTCCTCTGCGTCCCTGCGTCTCCGCGCGATTGGGTTTGAATTTGCTTGATGAGAGGCACAGAGACGCAGAGGAAATGAACTATTAAACCCAAATTATTTTGCACTTCTCTGTGAGCTCTGTGCCTCTCATGGAACAAAACACCAGATTTACCACGGAGACACAGAGAGCACAGAGGAAAAACAGTAGGAACTAATTGAATTATAAGAAAAAAGTAATTCTTTTAACCTCTGTGGTGAGCTTGTCTTTGTTCCTTCCACGACAGCGGGCCCGGTTACGGGGTTGGACACTCTGTGGTTAATGCCTTTTGCTGTTCGATGATTTTTCGGATCGGTTGGGGCAGGCCGAGGGTCAGGGCGGTGGTCTGATCCATCCAGGCCTGGTCGCCGGATTCCTTGACCGCGCGGGCGGGTAGCTGGGTGCGGGCCAGGCTGATGAGGAGCCGGAAGTGGGTGAAATCGTGTTCGATGACACCCTCAATCGTTGTCGTTTGTGCCTGCTGCGGAAGTTCGACATGCTCCGGCAGACACCACAGGCCGCCCCAGATGCCAGCAGGCGGGCGCCGCTGCAGCAGCAGCCGTCCGGCTTCATCCTCTACCAGCAGCAACAGGCAGGTTCGGGTCGGTCGCCGACGCGGCGGCTTGCGGCCGGGAAGAGCACCGATCCGGTCAGTGTCTTTGGCTACACAGTCGGCTGCTACCGGGCAATCCGCACACTTTGGCTTGCGTGGGCTGCAAATGGTGGCGCCCAGGTCCATGATGGCCTGCGTGTAGTCGGCCGCGCAGGCCGGCGGCGTGCGCCGATCGGCCTCCAGCCAAAGCCGTTTGAGCACGACCTGGCGACCCGGCCAGCCT
>JBGTLI010000038.1:0-10484 GCA_041744195.1 Wenzhouxiangella sp.
GAACCAGTTCCGCCAACGCCTGGCCCTGGAAGATCATCGAGTTCATGGGCCCCTTTATACCGAACCATTGCGGGGTTGTCCAGTGGGAGCGGTTAACTCTTTGGATTCGCGCGGGAAACTGTGGAGCACAATTTCGCCCTGCATCACATGCTGCCTAACATGGCGCGCAACCGGAGCGCGGTTATAATGCGGTTTTGTTTTTTTAGCTTTCCGTGCCGCGCCCGTTTAGCTTTACGTTGGGCCGATTGTTGACCTGGGGGAGGCGGCTTTCCATCGCCCTGGACAAAAGGAGTTATCGATGAGCGGTCGAGGTGTCGGAGCAGTCGTCGCTATCTTGCTTGCCGTCGCCGGTTGTTCCCGTCCGGATTCCTCGCAAGAGATGCGGAACCCTGCGAGCGGGCAGAAAAGGTCCACCGCTGCCCCTGCGTCTTTCGTCAATCGGGTCTGGGTTGTAGCCGAGTCGAAACAGGTGGCTCCGGACGAACTTCGCGTCTTCCTTTCGGAGGGCACACTCGTCATGGCGAGTCCACACGGTACTCCGGCCCTGGGTTCCTGGCGTTACGTAGACGGGCACCTGACCATCACGGAGGAGGGCCTGGCTTACAGGGTCGACATCCTCGACCTCAGCGAAGACGCGTTCCGGATCCGGATCTACAGCCCCGGCGATCCCATTGAGATTCTCTTCCGCCCGGCCGACCAGCCGGCGGTCGCGGAGAACCTACCAAGGCAATCCGAAGGGAGGGAAAGATGAGATTCTTGTTTTCGAACTGGCAAGCCGCGCTGACTCCAGTCGCTTTGTTGATGCTGGCGTCGTGCGCAGCAACGGGGGGGAATGGCTGGGTCGATCTGAAACCCGAGACGCCAGGCTCGGGGCCGACGATTCACATATCGGGAACGGTGCGACACCTGGATCTGGAAGGCGGCCTGTTTGTCATTCGGGACGCGGCGGGCACGCAGTACAACCCCGTCAACCTGCCCGCTGCCTTTCAGGTCGAAGGAGTGGCCGTTGAGGCGGAGGCCCGGCGTCGCGATGACATGGCGTCGATTGGCATGGTCGGACCGCTTATCGAGCTACTGCGAATCAGGAGATCATCCAGACCAGAGACGAATACGGCTGATCTCATTGGCACGCAATGGCGCCTCGAAGACCTCGCGGGTGCCGGTGTGATGGATCGGGTACAAGCCACGTTGGAGTTCACTGACGAGGGTAAGGTCAGTGGCAACGGCTCGTGCAATCAGTTCCACGGCACGGTGACCATCAGCGGTGGCGCCATCCGGTTCGGTCCCCTGGCGACGACGCGAAAGTTCTGCGCCGAGGCAGTCATGCACCAGGAGAAGCAGTACCTCGCGGCGCTGGCGGACGCCGAACGCTTCGAAATCAATGAGCCCTTCCTCTACATCTATGCAGCGGATCGGCAAGAGCCGTTGCGTCTCATCCGCGCAGAAGAAGAATAGGGAGCCAGCTGACGATGAACGCACGGTGGTTACCACCTGCTCTCGCCGTGTGGGCCGTCATTGGAGCGACGCTCCTGGCCACAGGCTGCCAAAAGGCGGACGAAGCACCGGACGCCGGAAGGGAGATGAGCACGCCAGCCGCCGAGTCCACGACGGTGACACCGGGAACCGAATCGGTCCCCGCATCGTCGTCCGAGCTGACTGGGATCTGGACCGTGGTCGGGCATCACATCCCCGGCATCAGCGCCATGAGCGACGCCGAGGCGGCGGCGCGGCACGGGAAGTCGCTGCGCCTGACTGCGACCCAGGCGGTTTCCCCGGGGAATCACTGCGACAATCCGAGCTATGCCGCTCGCGCCGTCGCAAGGGGCCGTTTTCTGGCCACAGAGTTCAACCTCCCGCCGGGTAGGTTGCCAATGCTCGATTCCCTGGAGCGCCTTACCCTGCTCGAAGTCACCTGCAACGAAGGTCGCTGGGCCGCTCTGGGAGGGCTGCTCATCGAGATCGACGCGGGTCACGCCCTGTCGCCCTGGGATGGCGTCTTCTTCGAATTGGCCAGAGACCACGACTTCCGTGCAGCAGGGCAGGAGCCCTTCTGGCGGCTGGAAATCCGCAAGGGGAAGGAGATCAGGTTCGTGTCCATCGGCAAGGCGGATGTGGTGACACCGGATCCCGGGCCATCGACAGGCCCGGAGAGCGGCACACGCACATACCACGCCGTGACGGAAGCGAACGACCTGCGCGTGGTGATCCGGCCGACCCAGTGCATCGACGCGATGAGCGGGAAACCGTTCGCTGCGAAGGTGACCGTCACACTGAACGGGCAGTCGTACCAAGGTTGCGGGGAGGCCCTGCCATGACGGCGGAACGCGTAGCCGTCCGCCGGTTCTCGGCTCTCGTCGCGACCGTGGCGTGGTTCGGAGTACTCCTCCAGCTCAACCTGACGTTGCGGTTATCGCTCGGCAACGGCAAGACCATCGGCGAGGGCATGATCGTCTTCTTCGGATACTTCACGGTCCTGACCAACATCCTCGTGGCGCTGGTGTTCACCGTGCCGCACGTGGCACCCGCAACGGCGCTCGGGCGGTTCTTCGTCCGACCCGGTGTGCGTACGGCAACGGCGGCGGCGATCGCCCTGATTGGGCTTGCCTACTTCTTCTTGCTCCGCACCATTTGGAACCCGCAGGGCTGGCAGCTCGTCGCCGATTCGGTGCTTCACTATGTGACGCCAGTGCTGTACCTGCTGTTCTGGTGGGCGGCCGTGCCCAAGCCGGGATTGCGCTGGCCGCATGTCGCGGTGTGGATGAGTTACCCTTTCGGATACTTCGCCTTCATGCTCATCCGCGGTCAACTGACCGGGAACTATCCGTATCACTTTCTCGACGCCGGCGCGATCGGGTACGCCAGGACGCTCGCGAACGCGCTGGGCGTATTGCTCGCCTTCGCCGTCCTCTCGGTTCTGCTGCTTGTCGCGGGACGCTTGCAGAAAACGTTCACATCGGCCCAAGAGAGGGAAGGTTCCCTTCATGTATGAGACGAAGGGCCAGCCGCTTCTACCCCGGTCGAAGTTTATCGGCTTCTGGCTCGCGTCCTCGATCGATCTCGAACATGATCGCCGGTTCGATCGGCCCAACAACAGCATGCAGCGGACGGCGCTGCGCGCCGCCGCTGATGCTGAGCGTTATGCTGCCGCAGGCGGACACCGTAGATCGGGTACCCAGGTGCCATCCCGTCGGTAGGTTGGGCGGGCCAGCCTCCGATTGCCGCTGGAACCCCTTGACGCATGTATATGTCGCCCATATACTTCCCGCATGGTCGATCTCGCGACACTTCTCGCGGACGTCGAAGGTTTCGAGTGGGACACTGGGAATACAGCCAAGAACGTGCTCGGCCACGCCGTCTCCCGGGCAGAGGCCGAGGAGTTGTTCTTTCTGGCCCCCATCGTCCTGCTCGAGGATGAGAAGCACTCGGCCGTGGAACGTCGCTATCTGATCTTCGGCCCGACCGGTGCGGGGCGTCTGCTCACGGCCGCTTTCACACTCCGCGAGCGCCGTATTCGCATTGTTTCAGTCCGCGACATGAGCCGTCAGGAGCGCCGCCGTTATGCCCAAACCCGTTAAGAAGCTAAAGCCCATTCCGGAGTTTCGCTCACACGAAGAGGCGGGGGAATTCTGGATGACCCACGACACGACGGAATATCTGGACTGGAGCAAGGCTCGGCGCGTCCGGTTTCCCAAGCTCCGGCCGTCCACAACGACGATTTCACTCCGACTGCCCCAAGGCATGCTGGACGAGCTGCGCATCCTTGCCAACCAGCAGGATGTGCCATACCAGAGTCTCTTGAAGGTGTATCTGGCTGAGCGCCTTGCCGCGGAGCGTGGACGCTCAGCAACGGAGCAGCCTAATAAGCGCGTGCAGCCGACCAAGGCACGGCCATGGGATCGAGCACAGGCCAAGGCCAAGTAGCCGCCGCGCCTTCGCGGCTGACGCGCAGGCCGTTAGGCCGCACACCATGACCGCCTACACGGCCGAAGTGCTCTGGTCTCGTTCAGGCCAGAAGTTCGTAGACAACCGCTACAGCCGAAAACATGTTCTTCGCTTCGACGGCGGAATCGAGGTGGTCGGCTCATCCTCGCCGCACGTTGTTCCTCTCCCGTACTCTGTGTCGAACGCCGTCGATCCCGAAGAAGCGTTTGTGTCGTCCCTTTCCAGTTGCCACATGCTTTGGTTTCTATCCATCGCGGCGAAACACGGATTCGTTGTAGACCACTATCACGACATCGCTGAAGGTGTGATGGAGAAAAATTCCAAGGGCAAGTTGATGATGTCGGTCGTTACTCTTCGTCCCGAAGTGACATTTTCCGGAGAGAAGCAGCCAACCGCTAATGAACTCGAACAACTTCATCATGAAGCGCATGAAGAGTGTTTCAACGCAAACTCAGTCAAGACGGAGGTTCGTTGTGAGCCAATACCGAGTGCGCTCTAACATGGCGGTCAACACGGACCTTGCGCGAAAAGTCGCGCAAGGCCGATTACCTTCACGTTATACGAATAAGGGAAATTAAATGGCGATTCCAGACTTTCAAACCATCATGCGTCCCATGCTTGAGAACCTAGCGGACGGAAAGGCCCATAAGAATCGCGAAACAAACGAGTTCCTGGCTGAGCACTTTCAACTGTCGGAAGAAGAGCTTTCCGAGATGTTGCCGAGTGGATACGCCAGGCTCTTCGACAATCGGATAGGGTGGGCGAAAACCCATTTGAAAGGAGCTGGGCTTATTGAGTCGCCGGCCCGTGCGAAATATCGGATAACCCAGCGAGGACAGGATGCCCTTTCGCAAACTGACCAGCCAATCAATCTCGCCTATCTGAAACAATTTGAGGAGTACAAAGATTTCCAATCAGGCTCGAAAAACGAAAAGCCCAAAGAGCCGGAAACCTCCACAGATGAACTGACCCCGTTAGAGCATATCGAATTCGGCTATCAAAAGGTGCGGGAGGAATTGGAGCTCGAACTGATTGAGAAGGTCAAAGTGGGATCGCCAGCATTTTTTGAACGTGTCGTAGTCGAACTACTCGTGGCCATGGGTTACGGAGGTTCCAGGAAAGATGCTGGTCAAACCCTTGGGAAGTCTGGTGATGGCGGAATCGACGGAGTGATAAAGGAAGATCGGCTCGGGCTTGATGTAATTTACCTCCAAGCCAAGCGCTGGGAAGGCACCGTAGGTCGTCCTGAGATTCAGAAGTTCGCAGGTGCACTTCAGGGCCAACGAGCAAAGAAAGGCATTTTCTTAACCACTTCAGGCTTTAGTGCGGAAGCAATTCAATATGCTTCGTTTATAGACTCAAGAATTGCGCTTATTGATGGCGAGACACTCGCTGGACTGATGATCGATGCCGGCATTGGCGTATCCAAGGTTGCAACGTATGACGTCAAAAGACCGGACTCAGACTACTTTGAGGAATAATTCGTATAACAATGCATTCAACTCGGACGCCGGCGAAGCCGGCGCCGGTTAATGCAAACGTTAGGCCAGGGAAAATGTCATGAGCCTCTCCCAAGCAGAATCACTATTCGTCGATAAGAGAGAGAAGCTCGCGAAGCATTGGCCAGCATTCGGTTTCGGTATTTTGTTCGTGCTTGCTGCGTTTGCCTCCTGGTTGTGGCTCAAGGTGCCGCATCTGATCAATCCATGGATTGTTGGAGTTGGCCTTGAGAAAGGCACGCTGCCGGATTCCACGATAGTCCTTATGGCGGCAATGTTGCCGATAGTGATGCTGTTTCTTCTTGTATTTGCCGGTGCCGTGGTACTGCTGGCATTTGTCGCATTCTCGAACGAACGTAGATTGATTCAGCTGCTTCGAAGAGAAGGCGTAGATCCTGGCACCAGAGAGTCGCGGTAATGCACATTTGCAATCACACAATGTGAACAAGCCGCGGGCCTAACAAAACGGTCAAGCCGTTCGCCTGCGGCTCACTCGGACGCTCAGCACTCCGCGCCTGCTCGGGCATGGCTTCGCCATTTTTGCCCGATCAAGTGCTCCATGCTGAGCGCCGCTCATTGGCGACGTTATACGGGTGAGTAAGCGTGCTTGATCGTCCACCGGGCCGATATCTGATTTATGGGCTGCTCGATCCGAGGGATAATTGCTTGCGGTACATTGGGAAGACGCACAAACGGCGGGAATGGCGGCTGCGCGATCACTTGGACGCTGCGGCCGCCGGCGGGACAATGCCCGTCTATTCGTGGATCCGATCCCTCCAGTCTCAAGAACTGGAACCGGTCATCTTTGTACTTGCGAGAGTCCCGGGCACGGCGTGCTGGCGCGAGGCAGAACGTGCCGAAATCTCGAGGTGGCGAGCTTGGCCGGAAGATCGAATACCATACGTCCACCCGCTGCAGACTCCGAAAAGCTGCGAAGTGTTAATCGAGCGCGTCCACCTATTAAACGAACGGCGAGGAGGTTGAGCGTGAAAGACCTCTCGTATAACTTGGCGCTCCATCGGACCAGCGTAAACGCTGGCCGCTGAGCTTGGAAGTTCGGCGGCCGTGCCCGCAAATCGTGCATCAGGGAAGAGGCTTTTGATATCAAAATCCTGGACCGGGCTCGTTACGATAGCCCTCATACTTGGGTGTAGCTCACAGCCGCACACTCCGGATGCCGCGCCAGGTGGTGGCGCGCTCGACGCAATTGATTCAATGGCGTCGGCCGCTCTCGATGAGCGAAGAAGTCCCGGTGTATCCGTCGTGGTTCTGCAGCGCGACGACACCGTCCTGGCGAAGGGGTACGGATTTGCTGACGCCGCTCAGCAAGTGCCCGTGTCCGCAACGACTGTGTTCCAGCTCGGATCGATCAGCAAGCAGTTCCTGGCGGCGCTTGTCCTTCGGCTGACCGAACGAGACAATGTATCGCTCGATGACGCGGTTACCCGACATCTTCCGGAAGTCACAGGGCTGCCGCCTGAGATGCTCGTGCGACACCTGCTCAACCACACGTCGGGCATCCGCGAACCGTTCATGCTTCCTGAATATCACGCAGGCATCGAGGACCTCAGCCGAAGTGCCGAGGAGCTCGTGTTGATCCTGCGACAAGCCCCGTCGATTTCCCTCCGGGCTCGAAATGGTCATACAGCAATGCGAATTACATGATCCTCGCCCTCCTGGTCGAGCGGGTCGCTGGCAAACCATATGAGCGCGCGCTCGCGGAGGAGTTCTTTCGACCACTCGGTCTTTCTTCTCTTCGTCCGTGCACACCATTGCCGCAGGGGCGCGGCGCGGCCCGCGGCCATGTGCTGCACAACGGTGCTGTCGTGTCCGCGGCGCCTGAGAACATGCACTGGATCCGCGGCGACGGGGGACTGTGCGGAAATGCCTATGACCTCGCAAGGTGGATGCGATGGCTGGCGTCCGGACGAATCGTGACCCCGCCGTCATACCGAGAAATGATCGCGCCTGCGCACCTGGCAGACGGCCGCCTGGTCGACTACGGGCTTGGCCTGTCGCTCGTCAGCCTCGATGGGCGCCGCAAGGTCGCTCACAATGGCGCGATGCTCGGGTTTTCTGCCAGCGCGGCATACTACCCGGACTCTGAGCTGACAGTGGTGGTGCTCGTAAATCGTGGGGACGTCCGAACGGAGTCTCTGGAGCGCCGCATTGCGCGCCGGCTCCTCGACCTACCCGCTCCTGAAGTGCGCGCGAGAGCGTTGCAATCGGAGATGAAGCAACTGGTCGTGGGTCGATACGACATCGGGGTGTTCGAGGTGGAAATCGTGGAGCGCGACGGATATCTCTGGCTTGTGATGCCGCAGCCTGGGCCCACGACCAGACTGCAGTATCTCGGCAACGGAGAATTCGTGTGCGAATCAGACCCCGATGCCTGTCAGCTGGCCGTCGGCGATAGCGGTACGCTCGTCGTGGAGCTGCGGCTCCTCATGGGTGCGATGCATTGGTATGGGACACGACTTCCGTGACTTGTTGTGGGGCACGACTATCGCGACGCAGTCGTGCCGCCGAACAACCGGTTGCAACGGACGGCGTCAAGGCGCCACCGCTGAACCGAAACGTTATATGTCTGCTTGCTCTGGTATTACCGTGGTGATACTCTGACGACATGAAAGTAGCAGTCTCTGTACCCGACCCGATATTCGAAGCCGCTGAAAGACTGGCGAAACAGCGTAGTTTGCCGCGTAGCCAAATATTCGCGGAAGCATTAGCTGCTTATGTCGAAGCCCATGATTCGGAATCGATCACATCTCAGCTAAACGAAATCTATGCCAAAGAAAACTCTGTTGTTGAAAGTGGATTGGCTAAAGCTCAGTCTAAATCTATAAGCCATGAATCGTGGTGAAGTTTGGTGGGCTTCGCTTGATCCGCCCAAAGGCTCGGGCCCAGGTTATCGCCGTCCAGTTTTAATCGTACAAGATAATTCATTCAATAAAAGCGCAATCTCCACTGTTTTGGTAGTGGTGATCACTTCAAATTTAGCTTTGGCTCAGGCCCCCGGGAACATTCGAATCAGCAAGTCAGATAGTGGACTTTCCAAGGCTTCAGTCGTCAATGTGTCTCAGGTGCTTACCATCGACCGTCAAATACTTACGGAACGCGTTGGAGCGTTACCGTCACGCATTATGGTTCGAGTAAATGAGGGCCTGAAAATGGTTTTAGGCTTATGACATATAACATATCGTTCAACCAGACGCCCCAGTCGCTACGCCAGGGCGAATTTGTGCTCCACAGTTTCCCGCGCGAATCCAAAGAGTTAACCGCTCCCACTGGACAACCCCGCAATGGTTCGGTATAAAGGGGCCCATGAACTCGATGATCTTCCAGGGCCAGGCGTTGGCGGAACTGGTTCTTTGCCCCGTCACGCGCAGTGAAGAAGCGCGCTATCGTGCGCAGATGGCCCAGCACCACTATCTCGGTGATCTGCCCAAGATCGGCGAGACGCTGTGGTACGTCGCCACCTGGCGCGGGCAATGGCTGGCGCAGCTGTCGGTCTCGGCGGCGGCGCTGAAGTGTGGCGTGCGCGATCGCTGGATCGGCTGGGACTTCCGCTCCCAGTTTGACCGCCTGAAGTTGATCGCCAATAACAGCCGGTTTTTGATCCTGCCCGAGGGGCGCTGGCCAAACGTCGGTTCGCGGGTGCTCTCGCTGCTGGAACGGCGCATTGTCGAGGATTGGCGGCACCGCTTCGGCCACCCGCTGTGGCTGCTTGAGACCTTCGTCGACCCGCGCCGCTTCCATGGCGGGGTGTACCGCGCCGCGAACTGGCTGGACCTGGGCTTGACCCGCGGCTACCGGCGCACGCGCGCGGGCTACTCGACCTCGCCCGAGGCGCCCAAGCGGGTCTTCGTGCGGCCGCTGCGGCGTGACGTGCGGGCCCATTTAACCCATCCCGACCGCGCCCACCTGGGCCTTGCTGGAGTACCGAAGATGCACCTCAACGCCGAACAAATGCGCTCGCTGGCGCAATGCTTCCTGACGATCACCGATCCACGTCGTGCCCAGGGGCGACGCCATCGCCTGCCGGTGGTACTGGGGCTTGCCGCGGGCGCGACCTTGTGCGGCATGCGCGGCTACAAGGCCATCGCCGACTGGGCCAACAGCCTCGGGCAGGCCGCCCGGGCGCGCTTCGGCTGCCGGCGCGAGCAGGGCCGCTATGTCGTGCCCAGCGAGTATGTGATCCGCGATTGCCTGGTGCGCATCGAGCCGGGGGCGCTCGATCGGGCGCTGGGCGCATGGAACCAGGCGTGGGCGGCACAGGACGACGCCTTGGCGATCGATGGCAAGACGATGAAGAACGCCATCGAAGCGTCCGGCGAACAGGTGCACATCATGAGCGTTATCGGACATGAGTCCGGGCGCTGCCACGCCCAAAAAAAGTCGGCACCCTGCCGGTAGCCGGCAGCGATGCCCTCAAGCGGACCAATGAAATCGGCATGGCAATCCCGCTGCTCGCCGACTGCGCGATCGCGGGCAAGGACATCACCGCCGATGCGCTGCTGACGCAGCGCGCGCTGGCGCACTACCTCGTCGGGCGTCAGGCGCACTATCACTTCACCGTCAAAGGCAATCAGCCCACCCTCGAACGCGACCTCGCCCTGTTCTTCGAACGGCGCGGCGCACCCGATTTCACCGCGCCGCCGACCCTGGCGCACGGCCGCATCGAGAGCCGACGCATCTGGTGCAGCACCGCGCTGAACGACTACCTCGACTTCCCCCACGTCGGCCAGGTCTTCCTGATCGAACGCGAGACGATCATCAAGAAAACCGGCGAGTATCGCCTTGAGACCGCGCTGGGCATCACCAGCCGTCCGCCGCAGCAGGCCGCGCCCGAGCGCCTGCTGGCGCTCAATCGCGGCCACTGGGGCATCGAGAGTACGCATTACATCATCGACTGGAATTATGACGAAGATCGCGGTCGGATCCGCACCGGCCATGGCCCCGAGAACATTACACGCCTGCGGCGCTTCGCCGTGGGGGTCCTGAAGTCGTTCCAGAAACCAAACCAGTCCATCGCGCAAATGA
>JBGTLI010000039.1:0-1559 GCA_041744195.1 Wenzhouxiangella sp.
ACCACGAAATTGAAGCTGGGTGGCGTGATCTCGGCTACCGGAGTTTCCGGCTCCTCGACTGTCAACTCGACCGGAATGGGAACCATGGTCGCGGCTGGGTCATTGGTGGCAATGCACAAATAGCCAAGGTAGTTGCCATTGGCCAGACCTGTGGAGTCGATGCTGATCACAGCCTCGTCGGTTTCACCGGACGCTGTGATGCCGCTGCTCGGAGCAACGCTCATCCAGTCAACGTTGGTCAGTTCCTCACCGCAGAATGGCAGCGCTACCTTGTGCAGGGTAATGGTGACATCGGTCCAGTCCATGGTCGCCGCCTGGGTGCTGTCCCAGCCATTGACGAAACTGAAGGTCCAGTCGCCCAGGTCTTCGACTGCCGGATCGAAAGCAGACGAATGCTGGCTGGCGTAAGTGCCGTTGTTGTTGGAACCGCTGCCCTGGAAGCTCCAGGCGTTGACGGCGCAGCCGGCAATGGCGGCGCTGAAGCCGCCGACGTCAAAGATCGTGCCGTCCGGCGCGGTCACACGCAGACACATGTCGGATGCCCACGAGCCGTTGCCGGAGATGCCGCTGACCGTCCCGGAGAAGGAAAAGCCAACGACCTCGCCCCGAGTAGTCAGGCCAGCGGGAAGATTGATCACGACCGGGCTGCCGCCATTGGCGGGCGATGCGAGGGAGAAGCCTGGTACATCCAGGGTTTCATCCAGAGACGGATCATGGCTGCCCCGCAGACCGTCGATCTGATCGGTCGCCACCGACCAGTTCAGATTGCCGGTACCCATATTGCTGATACCCAGGACCGCATCGTCTGTGGCATTGGTGGTCATGAGGAAACTGAAGCTATCAGCCGAGAACGCCGCCACCGGCTCCAGGCGGGTGGTGAGGCTGTACGTCGCACTCCACTCGCCATCGCCGCACAGGTTGGCTCCGGCCACGCGCCAGAAGTACTCGGTGCCGGTGGCGAGTTCGGTGGCCGGGGTGAAAGCCGTGGCGGAAACAGTCTGGTCGATGATCAGGAAACCGAACCCGACATCGGTGGCCACCTGCAACCGGTAATTTTCAACACCGGCCATACCGGCCCACTCGAAGTTCGGTGTCAGCGAGGTGTCGGTGGCCTGATCGGCCGGCGCGCTCAGCTCGGGGCCTGACTGGAGGAAGGCATCCAGCCGCAGGTCCAGGTTGCGCTGGTGAATATCCTCGCCATCGTCGCCGGTTACAGTCAAAATATAGTCGCCGGCCGCAGCCGTACTGTCGATTGTCACGGTCCAGTTCGAGGCGTCCGGGACAGTGACCGAATCGGGATCGAGGTCGCTGGTGACACCAATGGGCTCACCGCTGCTGCTCAAGTTCACGGTGCCGGAATAGATGCCGAGCGCGCCGACCGCAATACTGGTCGCCGTGTCCACGCTGCCGGAGTCTGGAATGCAGGCTTCCAGCGCGGGCGGGTTGAGGCTGAGGGTGAAGGTCGGATCACCGACGATACAGTTGTAGCAGGCCAGGGCAAAATCCTGGCTGGGGTCTCCAGGATCATATGGGTTGAGCGCATCGCCGGACAGGTCAGC
>JBGTLI010000040.1:0-11845 GCA_041744195.1 Wenzhouxiangella sp.
GAGCATCTCGACGATATCCTGGCCATGCGACAGGAAGGCAGCGAACCGGCCACTGAGCGATATACCCGACACATCAAGCTACTTGTCAGCCCTCACGGCGAAGGACCCACGCCGCCAAGCCGCATCGGCCAGGAGCTCGAAATTATCATCGAGAAGATTCCAGGGCGACCGGACAAGGGTGAGCGCTTGCAGGCTCAGGTCCTGTTCCAGGGCGAGCCGCTGACTGGCCGCACCGTAACTGCGCTGACACAAGCACTCGATGCCGGCTCAGACAGCCCCCGTCACATCGCCATCGCCGAGACCGATGAACACGGGCGGGTGAGCTTTGACTACGAACACGACGGCCTATGGATGCTGCGGCTCGTTCACATGCGCCCCTGCCGGGATTGCGCGGAGGCCGATTGGGAAAGCTTCTGGGCGGTGCATGTCATCCAGCCGGACTGGATCATCGGCCAAGTCGACTGAACCTGAATTCCATAACCGCAAATCGGCGGTGGACCCTCATCGGACCCACCGCCACCTGTGAGAACATCGTCTGCCGAAACGGCAACTACCAAAATCGAGCGTAGTGCCGTTCAGGGCCAGGCTTGCGTCACAACTCGTTGTTGGGTGAGCCCGGCATTGGCGTCACCAGATACGGAAATGTAACATCAAAGAACGAATCGTCGACGAAAGCGCCGTCAGTGTATGGCAGCTGTCCATCAGGCGCATCGGCGGGATCGAGCAACGCGCCCATCATAACCCGCAACGCGATATCGACCACATCGTCGCCAGGGCGTCGGCCGTTCGGGAAGCCGGCCAAATCACCTGCCAGCACACCTATCGGTTCCTGACTCCCGGCTGGTGTGGCCGCTATTTCCGTATTCAGACGCAACATTTCTGAAGGCACGACATTGGGCGGCTGATTCAGGCCTTCGACGCCGGTCAAAAAAGCAGCGACGAGATCCGCACGCGGGATGGCGGTCGGCGCCTCGACAGGGAACAGCGATTCAATCAACGCCGGCAGCGTCGGATTGGTCACGGACAGCGCAAATTGCGCGTCGTCAGCCGGTTTGCTGCTATTGAACCGATCTTTGTCCGGGAGACCAATGACAACTTCGTTGACCAGCGGCGAGCCGAGCCGCGACACCTGGTTAAACGGACCGCGATTGGTGACGAACTGGCCCGTGTTCGATGAGTCGTTGATCCTCCGGATCTGGGGAACACTTGCCGTCGTCCAACCACCGATAATGCCGCTATCGGCCCCGGTCAGGCAACTTGTCGGCACTTCCAGCGCCAGTGTCGTAATATTTTTGTCTTCCAGTATATTTAAATTGCCATCAACCGGCCCAAGCGGATTCAGATTGATCAGGTCAAACAATTCTCCGAGGGCAACCACGAAGCTTTCCTTTCGTTGTCCGACAAACAGGCGACCTGCACCGCAATCGGGAATGTCGACATCATAGATATGTTGATTGGCATACACCGCATACTCGGGCAGGGTCTTGTTACCAATGTTATCCACCGGCTTGACAAACGTCGCGGAGCCATCAGCGGCGTTAGTAACAGCAGCTCCACGCTGCCCCATGCCTCCTCTTCGATTGCCCTGCCCTCTGCCACGAACCACTTGCACGCTATAGGTTTCAATCACATTGAGGTTCTCAGTATCTGTTGCTGAGGGACCAATCTGGCCTTTCTGCTTTAGCGGAATCGGGACATCTACACCGTCGATCGGCAACGCAAATCCAACGATTTGGTTTGAAAAAGTAAATTGGAACGTGATGTCCGGGGTGGCATCCCCGTTGCTATCAATGTGGATTTCGTAGAGCGCGGCATCATCCAGTTCATAGTAATTCGGCCCGCCCCAGGGATCCTGCAACGGCACGTAGTTGGCCAGTAAAGTCACAAAGTCCTCGCGACCTGCTTCGTAACTGTTGAACATGTAGAAGTCAGTACCGTCCACTTTGGGCAGACCGGCGATGTGCGGCGCTTCCCGGTGACTGGACGCCATCGCGGTCAGCGGTATAAGTCCACCGATCAGAACTGTGCAGATTATTCGCTTTAACTTTGTCATGATTAATTTTCCTTGGCTGGAAGTAAAGAGTTGGCGCAACACGTCCAAAAGTGAGTGGTTGAACCCCCATGCTCAACGCCGCTCAATGCCCGGTCTGTTCGAAGCGCCACAAAGGTCAAAATTAGCCTCCCAAAACCCCGTGCCCAGCGGAACGAGCGGATATTGCCACCACGAGTGGCATCTCGGCCCGCATGCGAACTAAATCATCTGGTTTGCTGAGCGGTGGAAGAACGCGGAATTCTCCTGATGCGGCATCTATCGCAATATGCATGAAATCCTTGAATACGATGGGAATTTGATCAACGGCAATGTCGTAGGCCCAACACCGGCATGCTCGGGGCCTTGCTAACCTTCGCGCCGGAACTGCTCTACCCCGAACACCCGGCCGGGTTCGCAGGCTTCAGCGCATTGTCCGACCAGCAACTGGCCGGCCTGATCATATGGGTGCCGGGCGGGCTGATTTACACCGTCGCGGCGCTGGTGCTGCGGATTATGTGGCTGCGGCAAACTACCGCTTGAGCCCGCAAGAATTCTTCACTGTGTGCGACGCCGTACATTAAACATCACCGGCAAATGTAAAACTCCAGTGACTGCATGGAGCTTTTACTATGCGCAACCTGCTTGTATTTCTTATTGCCATCACCGCACCCTTGTGGGTAGCGGCACAAACAGCAGACTACGAGCTGGAGGTGCTGGCCGAGCCACTCGAGCATCCCTGGTCAATCACATTCCTGCCGGATGGCACGATCCTGGTCACGGAGCGGCCGGGTCGGCTACGAGTCGTCACACCGGATGGGCTCTTGCCGACGCCGGTGGCAGGTCTGCCGGAGGTGTTCGCGTCTGGGCAGGGGGGATTGTTCGAAGTGCTGCTGGCGGAAGATTTCGCAGACTCCGGCATTGTTTTTGTGTCGTTCGCTTACGGCGATAACGATGAAAATCATACGCGTATTGTTCGCGCGCGATTTGACGGGCGTGAGCTGCACGAAGTGAGGCCCATCTTCACGACCCAGCCGCCAAAGAGTGGCGATGCTCACTACGGTGGTCGCATGGCCTGGATGGACGACGGCACGCTTTTGCTCGGCACCGGTGATGGCTTCTATTTTCGCGAGGAATCACAGAACCTCCAAAGCCATCTGGGCAAGATCATTCGCATTCGAGATGACGGCACCGTACCCGACGACAATCCATTCGTGGGTGCTGACAACATAAAGCCGGAGATCTACAGCTACGGGCATCGCCATGTCCAGGCCATCGTGAACGATCGTGAACAGGGAGTGATCTACGCCCATGAGCACGGTCCGCGGGGCGGCGATGAACTCAATGTCATTCTCCCGGGCCTTAACTACGGCTGGCCGGTTATCAGCCATGGCAAGGACTACAGCCGCGCGCTGATCACACCATATACCTCGTATGAGGGCATGGAACAGCCTTTGTTGTACTGGACACCGTCAATCGCCCCGGCTGGAATGACGCTCTATGACGGGGAGTTGTTTCCGCAGTGGCAAAGAAGCTTATTCGTTGCAGCACTGGCAGAGGAATCGGTCCGGCGCGTACCCATGCTGGAGGGGGGCGCGTTGGGCGAACAGGACATCCTGTTCGAGGAACTCGGTCAGCGAATCCGGGATATACGCACCGGTCCAGACGGCGCTCTGTATCTGGTCACCGACGAGCCTGATGGGCAGTTGATACGGGTGGTTCCGCCACGCAGATCCGCCGCAACAGACTGATCCATGCACACAGGAGACCGATCATAATAACACCATGATTCAACGCTTGATCCTTGGCTTCCTGGCCGCGGTGGTTCTGACCGTGACGTGGGGTTCAGTTGTCCAGACTCAGTACAATCTCGCCGCCCTGACCGGGATCGGTGTGGAAATCGGGCTGGGCACCAACCTGCGCGCCACCTTTTCCGACATCTTCTCTGGTTTCAGCCTGACGTATGCGGGGTACATGGTCCTGCCGTCACTGCTGGTGGCCTTTATCGTTGCGTGGCTGGTGGTCCGGCGAATCGGGGCGCCGCTGCAATGGTTCGGCCTGGCCGGAGGCCTGGCGATTCTGATTGCCATCCCGCTGGTCAATTGGCTGTCGCCTTTGGCCCTTCTGATTGGTGCCAGCAGGGATGCGTCCAGCGTCGTCGTGATGGCTTTGGGTGGCGTAGCCGGAGGAGTCCTGTTTGCCTGGATGACACGCCCGGATCAGCCCAGCGAGTCCAGGGAAAACCCACAGCGCCGGCCTGGTGCTGATTACTCTTCACGCCCGATCCACTCCTAGCAGTAGTTCATGCCTACGGGCATTGGCGTTATCATACTCGTTCTCGCAGCCATCTTCCTGTTTCGCGTCACCGCATTTGCCGCATTTGCCGCACGTGTAGCACTGGTTGTGGTTGCCGTCATCGATCGCATCGCCGAGCGTTGCTCGGCCGGTGTGCGGGCTTCGGTTTGGGTTGGCTTTGGGCTTGCACCCCGGCCTCGTCGAGCTGGCGTGATCCGGGCCCGCCAGGGCCAACAACCGTCATAATTAGGAAGGACTTTGCAGCGTTCTCTAGCGTGCCGGATTCTCGCGCTCGCTGGCGCAATCGAGACAAAGAATGGTCGCCGGGTCGGCTTTCAGCCGGGCTTGGGCGATAGGCTCACCGCACTCGATACATTCGCCGAACTCATTCCGCTCGATACGGCCCAGTGCCGCCCTCAGGCGCTTCAACGCCGCAACGCGCCGCAATTCCACGGCCTGCGCCATGGCCTGGCCCTGCAATGCATCCATGCGCGTCAGCCGCCCCTGGCAGGACTGATCCAGTTCGACGATATCGGTCGCCTTGCGGCTGGATTCGGCAATGCCCTCAAGCTCGGCGATGCGCTGCTCGATCAGTGCTTTGAAGTCGGTCATGGTTCATCCTCGGCGCCAGGATCCATCATACATACCCGGATTCGCCGGTGTCATGGCCGAGGATCGAGTCATCCCTTGATGTAAGCTTGACGTCCTCTCAGGCTCTCAGGATTTGCCAGCCTTGGTCACCAGGAAACGCGCCCCGGCGAAGGAAATAGTTGGTTGGGCGATGTTTGACTTCGCCAACCAGGCCTATACCCTGCTGATCATCACGGTGGTCTTCGGCGATCTGTTCACCCGCGTCATCGTCGGCGACAGCCCGGATTACCGCCTCGGCAACCTGCTGTGGAGCGTGGCGCTGGCGATCAGCTACCTGCTGGTAGTGGTGGTCAATCCTGTCTGTGGAGCGATCATGGACTTTTCACGCCAGCGCAAGCGCTTCCTGCTGGTCAGCTATCTGGCTACGGTCGTGACGACTGCGCTGCTTTGGGTGGTCGAGCCAGGCTGGATCGTGACGGCCATGGTACTGATTATCCTGTCAAACTTCTTCTATGCCATCGGCGAGGCCTTCATTGCCAGCTTTCTGCCTGGCCTGGGGCCACGGAAGGACCTGGGCTGGATTTCCGGCCTGGGTTGGGGCCTTGGCTACATTGGTGGCCTGGTTTCGACCCTGTTCGCACTGGCTTTTCTCGGCGAGGTCAGCGCCGAGAATTACGACCGCATCCGGATGGTCGGGCCTTTCGCCGCCGGGTTCTTCCTGCTGGCCGCGATTCCGACTTTCATCTGGCTGAAGGAGCGCGGCCGGCGCCAGACGCTGCCCCCTGGCCAGACCCTGCTCGCCATGGGCTTTGGCCGCCTGCGCGACACCATGAGTCATCTCAGCCACTTCCGCGATCTGAAGAACCTGTTGATCTCGGTGTTTTTCCTGATGGCCGGCATCTACATCATCATCAGCTTTTCATTCATCTACGGCTCGCAGGTGATCGGCTGGGACGAGCATGTCCGGGTCATGATGTTCGTCACGGTCCAGATCACCGCGGCCATCGGCGCACTGGGATTCGGCTTCATCCAGAGCCGCATCGGCGCGCGCCGCACCTACCTGATTACACTGGGATTATGGTTGGCTGCGATCCTGGCCATCTGGCAGACGCCGCTGTTGACCGAACTGGTCGGCCGCTTGTTCAACGTCAACTGGGAAGCACAGCACATCTTCCTGTTCGCCGGCACCCTGGCCGGGCTCAGTCTCGGATCGTCGCAGTCGGCGGGCCGCGCCCTGGTCGGCGTCCTGACTCCAAACGGCAAGGCGGCGGAATTCTTCGGTTTCTGGGGCACGTCATCGAAGCTGGCCGCGGTCTTCGGCATCCTCGGACTCGGGCTGCTGCAGGCCTGGCTTGGTCTGGCCTCCGCGATCCTGTTCTGCCTGGTGCTTTTCACGCTGGCCATCGTCACGGTCCTGCCGGTCGACGAGCAACGCGGCGCCGAACAGGCCGATACCTGGCGTGAAAAAAGAGGTGATCAGTGAGATTGGTGACGCATACCTGCTCGAATACGGAGATTGTCTGTGCGCTTGGGCGTGCAGACTGGCTGGTCGGTGTCGATGACCATTCGGATTATCCTGAGGAGGTTGTGGGCCGGCTTCCCCGCATCGGCCCGGATCTGGATGTCGATGTCGATCGGGTTGCCAAACTGAAGCCCGACCTGGTGATCACTTCCTTGACTGTGCCGGGCCATGAACACTGCCTGGCACGCCTACAGGCAGCCGGATTGCCGTGCCTTGTCACCGAGCCTCATTCGCTGGCCGACGTCGCTTCAGACATTCGTCGGATCGGGGTCGCCATCGACGCCGTTGCCGCTGCTGAACGGTTGGCCGGGCACTTTGATCAGGCGCTTGCTCAGGATCGATCGGTCCGTCAGCCCGTTCCGGTGCTGGTTGAATGGTGGCCGAAGCCTGTGATCGTTCCCGGTCGCCGATCCTGGGTCAATGAAATGCTTGAACTGGCCGGGGCGATCAATCCCTGGGCCAACGAAGATGCCGAGAGCCTGGAGGTCGATACCGCAGGGGTTATTGAAGCGGCGCCTCAGGTTATCGTCATGAGTTGGTGCGGGGTCAAGGAAGACAAGTATCGCCCGCATATCGTCAGGCGCCGGCCTGGCTGGGAAGACCTCCCGGCTGTCCGTGACAACCGGATCGTCCCCATCAGCGAAGCCTGGCTGGGCCGCCCCGGACCACGCCTGCTCCAGGGCATAGAAAAACTCCACTCAGCCACCCAACCCGACTGACCCGACTGACCCGACTGACCCGACTGACCCGACTGACCCGTCTCCCGTCTCCCGTCTCCCGTCTCCCGTCTCCCGTCTCCCGTCTCCCGTCTCCCGTCTCCCGTCTCCCGTCTCCCGTCTCCCGTCTCCCGTCTCCCGTCTCCCGTCTCCCGTCTCCCGACCTCCGACGCACCGACGCACCGACGCACCGACGCACCGACGCACCGACGCACCGACCACCGACCACCGACCACCGACAGACCTCCGGCCTCTCAATGCCGGCAATGCCACCCGTGCACATGCCCCATTTCGTGGAAATACTGCATCGTCGCCGGCTGCCAGGCATCGCCGCCTTCGCTTTCGAAGTAGAACGGCTTGCGCTCAACCTGTTCTGGAGCGAGCTGGTTCATGGTGGCGGCATCGAACAGACGGCCGTTGAGCATGGTGTAGGCCACGTTCTCGCTGATCCGGATATCGTCCAGGACATCACCGTCGATCACGAACAGGTCAGCCAGCTTGCCGGCCTCGATCGAGCCAATGTCAGCGTCCATGCCGAAATAACGGGCGCCGTCGATGGTGGCGCCGCGCAGGGCCTCCCACGGCGTGAATCCACCCTGGACCATCATCCACATCTCCCAGTGGGCGGCCAGGCCGGCCAACTGGCCATGCGCGCCGATCACGACCGGAACACCGAGCTGATTCATCTGATGTGCCTTCTCGGCCACCGCGATATGGTTGTACAGTTCCTCCGGTGCTGTCGGACGACGAATGGAGCGCGGATACAACACGGAACGGGGGGTGAAGTTGAGCAGACGTTGGTTTTTCCACACCTCAGTCTTGTCATACCAGTACTCCTCGCCCATCATGCCGCCGTAGGCCACGCCGAAGGTCGGCGACCAGACCACATCGGTCTGGCTCCAGAGCTGGTTGATGTCATCGTAGGCACGGTGAATCGACAAACTGTGCTCGATGCCGGTATGGCCATCGACGATCTGGCTCATATTCTGCTCAAAGCGCATGCCGCCTTCCGGCACCACCATGACATCGAGCTTGCGCCCCGCCTCCAGCACCTGCTGACGTTGATCACGACGGAGGTAGTTATAGCTTTTGACCGATATGGCACCGAGCTCCTTCTGACGGCGGACGTGGAATTCGGCGTCATCATAAGCGTTGATTCGGGCCGTGGCGCCAGGGAAGATCGCGCCGTACAGAATCCGCCCAGTCGAGAAAATACGAGGCGCCAGCACATCCCCGGCGCGCTGCAGTTCGGCCATGGAAAAGATGCCGCCGTTGTCGTTCGACGGATCATGCACTGTCGTCACCCCGAAGGCCAGATTGGCGAGTTGGGTCCAGTTCTGCTTCGGCGTCAGTTGCTGATTGCTCATCGGGCCATGGGCGTGGGCATCGAACAGACCCGGGACGATGGTTTTGCCGGCCATGTCAAAGCGCTCGTAGCCAGACGGTATCTCGACCTGGTCGCGCGTACCAACAGCGACGATGCGATGCCCTTCGACCAACACCACACCATCGTCGATCACTTCCTGCGCATTGCCAGCGTCGCGCATGGTGACAATGCGCCCGCCCACCAGCGCGATGCGACCGTCATGGCGATCAGCCCGGGCATCAATGGACAGATTGCGACCTTCGGTTTCCGGCTCAGGCAACTTTTCCGGCGCGCCTTCGAGAAAGGCAAAGGCATCGGTCAGCGCCCGGGTGTAAAGAGTGGCGCCATGCGACCAGCCAAGAGTTGAATTGTCGGCTGAAAAGTGCAGATTTTCCCCTGCCCTGGCAGAGACCTGACGCACTGGAAAGGCCCGGCTGTCGGCGCCGAGGTTGACCGGCTTGCCTGCTGCAAAAAACGGCGCGACATAGGCGTTGTAGTGCTCGGTAAATGCCACCCAGCGGCCATCAGGGGAGACTTTGTATTCGGTAATCCATGAGCCGGTCAGGTGCTCGCGCGGGTCGTGACCTTCCAGATTGACGCTGTTGAGCGCCAACGAGGAATTGTTGGTCCGCTCACTGAACAGGATTCGGCGACCGTCAGAGCTGAACTGCGGATTCGCACCTCGATCCAGCACCCGAACCGGCTCACCACCTTCGCTGGCGACCCGATACAGGCCGGTGCGCTCGGACCAGGCCGGTGAGGTCAGGTAACCGCCACTGGTGCGACGGAAAACGACCTGCGTGCCATCGGCAGAGAAAGACGGCTCGACATAATGGCCAGGTTCGGTCGTCAACGTTCGGCCCCGCCCACGGCCAATCGGATGAACTCGAACACTGCCCAGGGCTTCATCGTCAAAGGTCACGTAAACCACCTGACGACTGTCGGGCGAGAACGCCGGGAAAAACTCCCAGTGATCGGTCTGCGAGGTCAGGCGCCGGTGACTGCCACGCTCGAGATCGTGCAGCCACAGGTAGCCCAGTGCCTGGTAAATGGCGTGGCGCCCATCAGGACTCCTTTGCGTCCAGCGGGCCATCCGAACCGGAAAGGTGTCGGGAGCCACCTCCACTGTACGTTGAAGCGCCGGGTGAACCTGCTTGTCGGTTCGCACTTGAACATCAATGGTTCGATGGGAGCCGTCGATACCAATGCGATGGAACTGCCCGGCTGACCAGATCACGATCGAGCCGCCATCGGGGTGCCAGGCAAAGCCGGGATAGTTGCCCATGTCGCCGGAGGTTTCCTGCTTGTCGCGCTCGAGCCGTTCGAACAATGTATGTTCGATGCCCGATTCCAGATCACGCACCATCAGCCGCGAACTCAGTTCGGTCGGATTGCGACGCACGAACGCCAGTTTCCTGCCATCCGGAGACAAGACCGGACGGATAGCGCCACCTGGCCCGCCGGTGACGGTATCAGTGAGCCCGGTCTTGAGGTTCAGGCGCCGAATCGCGAAGATACCGTTGTTGGCATCCCGGTTGTACTCCCAGACGCTGCCGGGTGTGACGTCCTGGCTGAAATAGATGAACGTCCCATCAGGCGAGAAATGCGGCTCGGCGATATTCTTCTGCGACTGGTCTCCGTGCAGGCGTTCGACCAACTCCACGCCCGCGCCACCGGCACGGTGATACATCCAGATCGAGCCTGCCGGGATCGAGCGTCGGGAAACATAGCCCTTGCGCGCGGCAATGTAGTCCCCATCCGGGGACCAGGCCGGATTGTGCAGCAGGTGATCAGTCTCCTTGCTGACCTGGCGCAAGTTGCCGCCATCGGCGTCCATGATCCAGATGTTTTCAGCGCCTTCACGATCCGAGATAAAGGCGATGGACCGACCATCAGGGCTGTAGCGCGGCTGAAAGTTCCAGGCAATTTCATTGGTCAGGGCTTCGGCCTGGCCACCTTCGATACCAACCCGGTACAGATCGCCCAGCATGTGAAACACCAGGGTACGGCCATCGGGACTGATATCGACATCCGACCAGGTCACCCGGTCTGTATCTATGGCGATTGTCTGCCAGTCACCAGGTGGCTCGTTGACCGACCAGGCACTATCGGTTTCCGGCGCCTCGCCGTTGTCGGCATCAGCGTCTTCCTGCGCCGCCACTGGCAGCATCATGAAACCGGCCAGCAACAGGGCCAGAAACATCAGTCGTTGGGTCATCTTGGCAATCTCCAAACTTGAAATTAAAAAAATCAACCGGGGCAGCTACTCATTGGCTACCCCATGCGGCACATGTCCTGTTGCGACTTCAAGACTGGCCGTTGAGCAATGCATGTGCTGGTCATCGAAAAAAATATCGGCGCCAAAAGCGCGCAGAAAAGGTGCCTTGTCCCGACCACCAAGGAACATCGCCTCATCAATCCGTATACCCCACGCGCGCAGGGTCAGGATAACGCGTTTATGGGCCGGTGCGGAGCGGGCCGTGATCAGGGCGGTGCGAATCGGGTTTTCTTCGGCCGGATAGGCCGATTGAATGCGCTGAATCCCTTCGAGCACACTCTTGAACGGGCCGGCGGCCAGGGGTCGGGCCGCGGCCTGGCGTTCGCTGTCTGAAAAGGCGGCAAGACCCTGCTCCTTGTACACACGCTCGGCTTCATCGGAAAAGATGACCGCGTCGCCATCGAAGGCCAGGCGGAGCTGGCTGGAACGGTTCTCGCGCGTCGCCGAGGGCAGGATGGTGGCGGCGGCATAGCCCGCCATCAGAACACGCCGGACGTCATCGTCATTCGCCGAAAGAAACAACTGGGCGCCGGATGGTTCAATGTATTGAGCCGGGCTGGCGCCATTGGTGAACACCGCCCGCTGAATATCGAGATTGTAGTGCTCGATCGAATTGAAGATTCTCAGGCCGGTATCGGCACTGTTGCGCGACATCAGAATGACTTCGACGCCGGGATGGTCCATGCCATCGCCGTTGAGCGCCAGCAGCTTCTTGACCAGGTTGAACGCAACCCCGGGCTGAATGATTTCATCCTCGCGATGGCGCTGGTAATTCATGTACTCTTCCAGCCCACCAGCCTCGAAAACCTGGTGACTGGCATCAAGATCAAACAACGCCCGCGAAGAAATCCCCACCATCAAAGGCCCAGCCACTTCCCGCATATTCCCAGTCACCAGTTCACCATCCCTTTCCACCGTCCACCGTCCACCGTCCACCGTCCACCGTCCACCGTCTCCCATCTCCCATCTCCCATCTCCCATCTCCCATCTCCCATCTCCCATCTCCCATCTCCCATCTCCCATCTCCCATCTCCCATCTCCCATCTCC
>JBGTLI010000041.1:0-13512 GCA_041744195.1 Wenzhouxiangella sp.
TCGCCAGCGCCGCTGCACACCTTCGATACGCCGCCGCTGGTTGACGACAGCGTGTCCGTCCACAAGGACACCCTGACCTGAACCGGATGAATGCCGTGACAGACCAGAACCGGGAGAACAATGACCGCGAGCGCCACAACAGGCGTCGTGGCGTGACTCGAACCGCGCTGATTCTGGGCGCGGTGGTCGCTTTCGTCTACCTGGCCTTTGTGGGTCGAGCAGTGTTTACTTATTTTGGCTCATGAAATCGATCAATGAACTGAGAACATGGCAGACGGTTGGCGGCTTGACGCTGATGGCCGTCGCTATGTTCGGATTCGGTTACCTGCTGGTGCCGCTGTACGACAAGTTCTGCGAAATCACGGGGCTTGGCGGCCGCACTGGCGACGCCGTGGTGGAGACCACCCTGACCGGGCAGGTCGACAAGTCGCGCCTGGTGACCGTTCACTTTGATGCCAATGTGAATTCCGCCCTGCCCTGGCGCTTCGAGCCGACCGAAGCCATGATGCAGGTCCACCCGGGCAAGCTTTATGAAACCACTTACGTGGCGTTCAACCGCTCCGATCAGTCGATTGTTGCGCAGGCCGTGCCCAGCGTCTCGCCGGGGCAGGCTTCACTCTATTTCAACAAGACCGAATGCTTCTGTTTCACCGAGCAGCTTCTTGGACCGGGAGAGTCCAGGGACATGCCGGTCAGGTTTGTGGTCGACCCCAACCTGCCGAACCGCATCGACCTGGTGACCCTGTCTTACATTATTTACCAAAACGATGAGGCCACAGCGGTGTTCGCCGCTGCGGATTGACCACCAGGGAGTTCCAATGTCACAAGGCAACTATTACGTTCCAGCAACCGCCAAATGGCCCATAGTGGGGTCGGTCGGTCTGTTTATCATGATGATCGGCGCCGCCAACTGGATGAACGCCAATCCGACCGGACCATGGTTTTTCGCCGCCGGCGGCGGCATCGTGATCATCATGCTTTTTGGCTGGTTCGGGGATGTGATCCGGGAATCCCAGGGCGGTCTCTACAACAAAGACGTCGATATCTCGTTCCGCCAAGGCATGATCTGGTTCATCTTTTCCGAAGTGATGTTCTTTGCCGCCTTCTTCGGCGCGCTGTTCTACGCCCGCATGTTCTCGATTCCGTGGCTTGGTGGAGAAGGCACGGGCGCCATGACCAACGAGCTGCTGTGGGCCGGTTGGGAAGCCACATGGCCCACCCACGGACCCGGCGAGCTCGGTGGCGACTTCCAGACCATCCCCGGTTTCGGTTTGCCGCTTCTGAACACCCTGATCCTGCTGACCTCCGGCCTGACCATCACCCTGGCCCATTGGGCGTTGAAAAAGGCCCAGCGCGGTGCCTTGATCGCCTGGATGATTGCCACGATCATGCTGGGCATCATTTTCCTGTTCATCCAGGGATACGAGTACGTTCATGCCTATCAGGATCTGGGACTGACACTGGGCTCTGGCATATACGGCTCGACGTTCTTCATGCTGACCGGCTTCCATGGCCTGCACGTGACGCTGGGCGTGATCATGCTGATCGTGATCACCGCGCGTTGCGTCTTCGGTCATTTCAGCAAGAAAAACCACTTCGGCTGGGAGGCGGTGGCCTGGTACTGGCATTTCGTTGACGTGGTCTGGCTGGGTCTTTTCATCTTTGTCTACGTGATCTGATCGGCCCCGCTCGGGGCAAGTAAGAGAGAGGGAAGAGGGAGATGGAAACGAACGTGCAAGCCGCGAGCCCGCGCCTGTTGACATCGGCCCTCTGGCTGGTGGTGTTGTTCGTCGCCTTCTACGTGCTGGTGATTGCGCGGGATCTCCTGATTCCGCTGGTGCTGGCCGTATTCATCTGGTACCTGATCAATTTGCTGGTCCGTCAGCTCGACCGGATCCACGTCGGCGACTGGCACCTGCCCCGCATGCTGCAGTTCGTGCTTGCCGGTACGGTGATGGTCGTTGCAGTCTGGCTGTTTACGCGCATGCTGACCGTCAACATCAGTCAGGTCATCGAGGCAGCTCCTGCCTACCAGGCTAATATCAACCGCCTGATCAGCGAAACATTCAGTCGCTTCGGCGTGGACGAACCGCCGGCCCTGATGGCGCTGATCAGCGAAATCAACATTGGCGCCCTGCTACGCGGCATGGCTTCGGCCCTGGGCGGCCTGCTGGGCAATACCGGTCTGGTTCTGGTCTACCTGCTGTTCCTGTTCCTCGAACAGCGCTTTTTCCGCACCAAGCTCGAAGCGATCTTCCCCCGCCCCGAAGAGCGCGACAACATGCTTGAGATGCTCGCCGACATCGACCGCGACGTGGCGACCTACATCGGCATCAAGACAATGGTCAGTGCCATGACAGCGGCTGTTTCATGGATCATCATGGCGGCGATCGGGCTGGACTTCGCCGGCTTCTGGGCCGTGCTGATCTTTGTCCTCAACTTCATTCCCAACGTTGGCTCTCTGATCGCAACCGTGCTGCCGGCGCTGCTCGCCCTGCTTCAGTTCGAAACCCTGACGCCATTTTTGGTGGTGGTCATTGGCGTGGGCGCCACCCAGGTGGTGGTCGGCAACATTCTGGAGCCGAACCTGATGAGCCGCTCGCTCAACATTTCTCCGCTCGTGGTGCTGCTTTCACTGGTGCTGTGGGGATCCATCTGGGGCATTCCCGGCATGTTTCTGTGCGTGCCGATCACGGTGGTGATGATGATCGTTCTTTACCACTTCGATTCGGCGCGCTGGATTGCCCTGGCACTGTCCAAGAATGGTCAGGTGACCCCGGATCGAAGCGCCTGAATCAACACAACCAGACAACATTCCCATTCTACTCAATCCGAAAGTTCGCGCTTGACTCTGTAGCTACTACAGGCCTTAGGCTGAACTTGTTCGCGAGAAACCAATCCAGGTTCGCGGGCTTTCATCCAAACTAAAACTACGGAGAAATCGTATGAAAAACATGAGAATGGGGATGTTCGCCTTGGCCATGCTGATTGGGGGAGCTTGGTCATTTACAGTATCAGCCCAACTACTGGGATTGAAAGACGAAGGAGTGGGTATTTATACCGGGCCCAGCGTGGCCAACCAGGTAACCACCTTCACTCTGGGCAGAAACATGGTGAGTTGTGGTGTGGGTACACTCAACGCTCTTGGAGACGTCGGACCGTTCGAAATGCTGATGTACTCATTGCGTGTAGACAGCTTTGATGTCGACCGCCAGTCTTCTTTGATTACCGCAACCGGCAAAATGCGCTCGACGACCCGTGTCGCGGGTCTCACAGTGGAGGATACGAATGGGAAAGGGTTCAACCCCGCACCGCATGACTTCATTGCTTTCGGCTGGGATAACGATAACGGTGCCTATCCAGATCGTTACGAACTGCACTTTAAGACGCCTTACTGGAATATCCTCAACCCGATTTGCACACCATCCTCATTTGTCGCCGGCGGTTGTATGTTCGGTGGGGATTTGTTCATGGGCGAGGTCGTTGTCAAGCAATAGAACCTTCGAGCCAACTTAACGGTTCAGTGGCGTGAAGAAAACCAAGGGTGGCTGGGCAGTCTCCAGTCACCCTTGAATTTCATCAGTGCGGCGACATCAATGCATCCAGCATTGGACATTCCGGTACTTTCTTCTTGGGACATTCGGCCAGGGTGGCCGCCAGCACTTTCTCGATTCGTCGAAGGTCCTTGATCCGGGAGCGCACGTCTTCCAGATGACGTTCGGTTCGTTCGGCCACCTCGGCACATGTCTGGGAGCCACTGTCGATCAACTCCAGAAGGCTGCCAATCACCTCCAGTGCAAAGCCCAGCTTCCGGGCGCGCAGAATGAAGGCCAGGCGTTGCACGTGTGAATGGTCATAGCAGCGGTACCCGCTTGCCGAGCGGGGCGGATCGGGCATCAACCCGATTTTTTCATAATAGCGGACGGTTTCGGCATTGCAGCCGGTACGGTGCGCCAATTCACTGCGCTGGAACAGGCATGAACGGCCCGTCGATTTCGTTGCACGGCCAGTCGATTTCATTTTTCGCTCCACTCCATCCCCCTACCCGAACCAACGGTAAACGCATCAGCGCCTGCATTGCAAGTGCCTGCCTGGTGGTGTGATGCAGATCGCGCTGAGTTCCGCCCGGCTCTCGTGTTAGCCTGGGAATGGTTTGCGCTCTAGCCATTCGTCGCCGGCTCCGGGCTTGGGACAGCTCACCTGTCCCTCAAGCCTGAGCCTTTGCAACGCTGCTTCAATTTTGCCGACGGCCAGGCCAGTTTCCTCGGCCAGCCGGTTGACGCTGAGCTTTCCAAGATGACGAAGACGCCCCAGCACCAGACGACATAGTGCTTCTTCCGTGTCGTCCAACGCAGCAGGCATCGATCCGGACGGAAGGAAGGGCTTGATCGTCGCTGTCGGCCAAAGCGCGCGTAGCTCAGCCAGTCGTTCGATATGGACCCAGAATCGACGCTGCGGGTCCGTCTGGACGTTGAAGGCCTGTCGACCGTGAACCAGCGCCATGAAGCTGCGTGAGGCCCCACCAGCCTCGCCCTCGCGCGCCATCAGGTAGCCGGCTGCCAGCAGTTCGCGTTCGAAGGCCGCCCGCCCGGTCGGTAAATTGCGCGGGAAACCGGTTTGTCCGGTCCGGGGAGGCGCCGGCGTCAGCTTGCCTGGTGGCTGGCTTTCGAAGGTGCGTGTTCGTCTCTCCTCGGCTGCGGCCGGGTCGAGAAAGCTGTGCCGGGGGGCATGGATCAAGGCCCGGGCCAGTGGTGAAGGCTGGGCCGTGTCGACACCGTGAACCGTGACCCGACCCGCTTCCATCGCCCGGTAAAGCCGCTCCAGTCCGGGAAGATCCATGAAGTCCTCAAGGCAGTCGCGCAGCGCTTGCTGAACCAGAGGGTGATCCGGAATTCGTCGCTCGCCACTGAGGTTTTCCAGGCAGGCCAATTGGTCCGGAAAGATTCGTGCGATGAGGTTTTCGGTCTGGTTACGTTGAATCTGTGCCGGCACCCGTCCGCGCAAGTTCCGCCGTTCTATGGCCAGGGCGGTAGTGGCGCACCAGCGCAGGCGGGTCTGAAAGATCGGCGTGTCGAGCATGGCCTGGGTCAGAACCTCGGCCACGTTCGAGCTCTTGAGCCAGCCGATCACCTCAGGCAGATCAAAACTGTGAACCGCGCCCAGGGAGATCAACAGGCCATTGTCGATTGCAGCCGCCTGCAACTCGAAGTTGAAGGTTCGGCAGAACCGCTTGCGCAACGCCAGACCCCAGGCGCGATTGATGCGTGCACCATGCAGGCTGTGAATGACCAGGTGCTGATCGCCTCCGGGGTCGTAGAATCGTTCAAGCACGATCCGGTTGCGGCCCGGCAAGCGCCCCAGCTCACTCAGACTGGTCGCCAGGTAGTCCTGAAGCTGCGTATCGGCGAGCCGACCGCCCCCGCCCACCGCGGCGCACACGGCCTGCACCGCACCCGACAAGGCCGCGCTCCGACCAGGACCTTCGCCAAACCAGAACGGGAGGTTCGGGGTTTGATCATCTGCAGCCTCGACGTCGACCCGGCCGGTCGAGACACGAAGAATGCGCCAGTTCTGCCCACCGAGCTGCATGATCTGGCCGGGTGAGGATTCAAAGGCAAACTCTTCGTCCAGTCGACCGAGAATCCGGCCTTCGTCGGCGGCAACAACCTCGTACTCGAACCATTCCGGAATGGTGCCGGCATTGAGCAGGCTGCGTTTGTCAGCATTCGTCGCGGCTTCCAGCCGCCCCTGACCGCTACGGAAGACCGGTCCGCAACCGGTCTCGCGACCCGGTACATAGCCTTGATGCAGCATATCCAGGCTTGCCTCGAATTCATCTCGATCCAGCCGCCGCCAGGGCAACGCACGCCGGGCCAGGCCAAAGATTGAATCCGCTCCTCCCTGCCCCGCGGCCACCATCGCCACGACGTGCTGAGCCAGTACATCCATGGGCTGACGGCAGAGTCGGGCGCGGTCCAGGCTGGCCGATTGCAATGCATCGATCAAGGCCCGGGTTTCGAGAAGATCGGCCAGGTTCAGTGGAAAAGCGTGAATCCGCGGTACCGCGCCCGGCCGATGCCGGGCGCGTCCGGCGCGCTGGCGGAAAGTGTTGATCGCACCGGTGGAACCCAACTGGCAGACCCGGTCTAGCACCCCGATATCGATGCCCAGCTCCAGCGAGGAACTGCAGACGACCACCTTGATGTGACCCAGCTTGAGGCCCTCTTCCACCTGCTGGCGCCGCTTGCGGCCGATGCTGCCGTGATGCGCCGCAATCCGGCTCTCCTCCAGTGCTTCAGCCAGCAGACCGGCCACCCGCTCGACCAGGCCGCGCGTATTGCAAAACACCAGCATGTTGCCGGGCAACAGGGCCAGTTTCTGCAATCGTTCGGCCACAAAGCGCCAGTGCCCCGAGTGGGCAAATGGCCCCAACGGCATGGCAGGCATTTCCACAATGACTTCGGGAGGGCGATGAGCCTCGGGACTGACGATACGGCAGTCTCTGCCCGCACCGACCAGAAAGCCGGCCACCAGGCGCACCGGTCGCGCCGTGGCTGACAGACCAATGCGCTGAAGCGGGCGCCCCGCATGCGCTTCCAGGCGCTCCAGGGACAGGGAGAGATGCGCGCCACGTTTGTTGCCGATCAGGGCGTGGATTTCATCGATAATGACGGTCTCGACCGTCGCCAGCATGGCCCGGCCGCCGGCGCTACCGAGCAGAACAAACAGGGATTCAGGTGTGGTCAGAAGAATTTCGGGCGGATTGCGTCGTTGCTTGTCACGCTCTCCAGCCGATGTGTCGCCGGTTCGCAGGCCGATACTTGGGCCAACACGAGCGCCGGCAGCAGTTGCTGGTTGCGATCCCAGCCCCTCCATGAAATCGAGAATCCCCGCAGCCATGTCCCGTGACAAGGCCCGCAAGGGAGAAATGTAGAGCACCCGGACGCCCTTGCCGGCCTTTTGACCGCAAAGGCGGTCGACCAATGGCAGCCAGGCCGCCAGCGACTTGCCCTCGCCGGTCGGAGCGTAAACCAGCACATTGTGCCCGGCGGAAATCAGCGGCCAGGCACTGGACTGAACCAATGTTGGCTGCGCAAACCGCGTCTCGAACCACTCGCGAACCAGCGGCGAAAAATCATTCAGGGCCATCCGGACATTATGCCGCCGCAAGGCCTGATGAGGACGACTCTCGCGAAAGGAACAAGAAAAGCTCACCACAGAGGCACAGAGGAAAAAGGCACTTGACTGGTTTTACTTCTGCGCCTCAGCGTCTCTGCGCGAGAGGTTCTTGGATGTTTGCTGCGCGACAGCGGGTTCGGGGACGGACTCGGACACTCTGTGGTAAAACGCTTTTGATTTTAGCGGGCGATGGCGTCTTCCCAGGACAGGGAGATCAGCATCCAGTCGGCGCCATCGCGACGCCAGCCTGACCTGACCTGGAACCAGCGGCCACGCTCAGGCAGCAGCCTGCTGCCGCCGGTCAGGACGACCTGGAACTGGGCGCTCGCCCGATCATCGCCATGCAGGTCAACGGACAGATCGAAGATGCGCGCGCGCAGCCGCTCATGGGCTCGCAGTTCGCGCTGCAGAATGAGCCGGATGCCGCGCTGATCCAGGTTCCAGGTTTCGGCACTGAAATCGTCGGCCAGTGGCGCCATGACCGCGCGTGTATTGCGCTCCGATAGAGCGGTGACCATGTCGTCCAGACGCTGGCGGATTTTCTCTTCGTCCGGCGCCGGAGAGGCACAGGCGGCCAAAAGCGCCAGCATGACGCAGCCGAGGATCCAGGCCGCCAGTGATGTTGGCGCAGACCAGGTGTTCGTCATGAGGGGCAAGCCGACTGATCGCTGCGGCTCACTGGGAATCTTCACCCAGGTAGCTTTCAAGCAGGCGGCCGGCGACAACGATCAGGTCGTACTCGGTGACCAGGCCAACCAGCTTGCTGTCTTCGACCACTGGCAGGCAACTGAGCTTGTGTTCGCGCATCAGGCGAATTGCCTCGACCGTGGTCGTGTCCCTGGTGACCGAGAGTGGGTCGGGCCGCATGATGTCGCGCACCATGATGGACTTGTTGTCGCTGTTGCCGCGAGCAACCAGCCGGAGAAGCTGGCGATGAGAAATCAGCCCGAGCAACTGGCCCGAATCGTCCTCCACGGGAACATGACGAACGTAGCGCCATTCCATCAGACTGGCGGCAAAATCAACAATATCGTCGGGCCGGACGGTGAACAGATCAGTCGCCATGAACTGGCCGACGGTCCGGTAACTGTCGCGCCAGTCCTGCGTGGGGCAGAATTCGGCCAGCCCCCATTCGGCCACCGGATGACCGACTTCCTGCTGCGCGATCATGCTGCTGGTCAGTGCGCGCAGGCACTCGTGTTGACTGGCTTTGCCGGACATGCGCTCCAACGACTCCAACTGCCAGCGCGCGCCGGTACAGCGGGTTTCGACCCGTTTCTGAATCGTGCCCATGTAGCGCTCGATATCTTCATCATGAATGCCCGAACCTTTGAGACCTTCGCGCGCCATGGGCAAGAGAACTTCGAGAATGAGATCCTGGGCAGTCATCTGGTGCTCGTCAAACCAGACCTGCTGGGCGCGAAGCCCTTCGCGGGCGGCGGCAAGGAAATTACCCTTGACGTCAGAGAAACTAAAGCGCGTCCGAATATCGGCTTCGGTGCGGGACAGGTGCGACATCATGCCGAAAAAGAAAGCCGCGTTCGCCACTTCGTCAAGCACTGTTGGCCCGGCCGGAATCACGCGATTTTCGATTCTCAGGTGTGGTTTGCCGTTGTCTGAAATGCCGTAGCAGGCCCGGTTCCAGCGATAAACGGTCCCGTTGTGAAGACGCAGCGCATTGAGCCTGGGCACTTCTCCCCTGGCCACCATGCTGATTGGATCCTTTTCGAAATCCGTGGTCAGGATGACCCGGAACCGGGCGATGTCTTCCTGGAAGATCTCGACGACCGACTCCTCGACCCACTGGTCGCCAAAATGCACTCTGGGTTTGTGGCCTCGCGCCGCCAATGCCTCGGAACGGGCATCGACGGAGTGTTCAAAGACGGCGATCCGGCTCTCATGCCACAGCCGCTTGCCGAGGAGAATGGGTGAATTCACGCACGCGGCCAACAACGGCCCGGTGATTGCCTGGGCGATATTGTACAAATGGGCGAATTCGTCGGCCCCGACCTGGAAATGAACCTGGTAACTGGTATTGCAGGCTTCCAGCATCAGGTTGTCATGATTGAAGTTGAGCTGATCGGTGCCCTTGATGTTGATCTGGAAGTTGCTTCCGCGCAGGCGCAGTAAGGCCTCGTTCAGAGCGAAATAGCGCGCCGCCGGCACCATGGCATCCAGACTGAGATGCTCCCGAGTCAGGGTCGGCAGGATCCCGACCAGCACGATTCGACTGCCGACTTCAGCAGCCTGCCTGCGCGCGATCTGGCAGACCTCGTTGGTTTCGGCTTCCAGCTTTCGCAGGCAGTCACCGCCCAGTTCCAGCGGTGTCAGGTTGGCCTCGAGGTTGAAAAGACCGAGCTCGTTGGTAAAGCGCGGGTCGTCCATCCGCTCGAGGATCTGCATGGCGGTCAGCGCCGGACGGGCGGCGCGGTCGACCAGGAACATTTCCTGTTCGGCGCCGATACGGCGAATGCCGCCTTCAAACATGCCGTTGACATGCATGTCCTCCAACGCCCGGACTTCGTTCAGCAAGGCCTTCATGAAGGCCCGACGAGTCTCTTCGTCGGTTGATTGATGAATGTTGTGTTCGCCCATAGCCCTTGCCTTCAGTTTTGGCGATGATATACGCCAGCCGGTCATGGGGCAAATTTGAGGGCGCTTGTCTTGAGGGTATCAGGTATGCCAAGCTTGGCCCTGATAAAGAATCGCAACAATCAAAGGGAAGGACGATGTCAGACAAACCATGGCTTGGCGAGTACCCAGCGGCTGTTCCAGCCGAAATCGACATGACTGAATTCAATTCAGTCGTTGATGTCATCAACAAGAGCTGCACGGAGTACGCCGACAAGGTGGCTTTTGTGAATTTCGGGGCTGAGCTGACCTACCGTCAGATCGATGACTACAGCCGGGCCTTCGGTGCCCGTATGCGTGCCCTGGGGCTGCAGCCGGGTGACCGGATCGCGATCATGATGCCCAATGTGCTTCAGTACCCGATCGCCGTGTTCGGCGCCCTCAGGGCCGGGCTGGTGGTCGTCAACACCAACCCTCTCTACACCGCACGTGAACTGAAACACCAGCTCAAGGATTCAGGCGCGCGCGCCATTGTGATCGTCGAGAACTTCGCCAATGTTCTTGAGGCGGTCATTGAAGATACCCGGGTCGAACATGTGATTTTGACTTCAATCGGCGACATGGTCGGCTTCCCAAAGGGCCCAATCATGAATTTCGTCCTGCGCCATGTCAAGAAGATGGTGCCGAAGTACAAGCTGCCGGGCGCCATTCCGTTCCGGCAGGCGCTTAGCCAGGGTGCCGGTGAAACACTGCCACCGACGCCAATAACTCATGACGATCTGGCTTTCCTGCAATACACCGGTGGCACGACCGGGGTGTCCAAGGGTGCGATGCTGACCCACGGCAACATGGTCGCCAATATGCAGCAGTCCTCGGCCTGGCTCGGTGAGCGCGTGATCTATGGCGAAGAGACCATCATCACGGCTTTGCCGCTCTATCATATCTTCGCCTTGACCGCCAACTGCCTGGTTTTTCTCAAGTTTGGTGGGCGCAATGTATTGATCACGAATCCACGTGACATGCCGGGCTTTGTCAAAGAGTTGTCCAAAGTGAAATTCACGTCGATCACCGGCGTCAATACGCTTTTCAACGGCCTGCTCAATACCCCGGGTTTCAGCGACCTTGATTTTTCCGAGTTGCGCATGACTCTCGGCGGTGGCATGGCTGTACAACGTGCCGTGGCGGAAAAATGGAAGAAGGTAACCGGCGTTCCGTTGATCGAGGCCTATGGCCTGACCGAAACTTCACCGGCAGCCTGCATCAACCCGATGAATCTGGCCGATTACAACGGCGCCATTGGCCTGCCGATTTCGTCGACCGAATGCCGCGTAATCGACACCGAGGGCAACCCGCAGCCCGCTGGCGAAACCGGGGAGTTGTGTATCCGGGGGCCGCAGGTGATGAAGGGGTATTGGGAACGGCCGGAGGAAACGGCCAAAGTGCTTGATGCCGAGGGCTGGCTCAAGACCGGCGACATGGCCAGGATGGATGAGAAGGGCTACTTCTACATCGTTGATCGCAAGAAGGACATGATCCTGGTCTCCGGCTTCAATGTTTACCCGAACGAGATCGAGGGCATCGTCGCCGAGCACCCGAAGGTGCTGGAGGTTGGCGCCATCGGTACCCCGGATGAAAAATCCGGTGAGGCGGTCAAGGTCGTGGTGGTGCGCAAGGATGACAGCCTCACCGTCAAGGAACTGCGCGATCACTGCCGCAAGGAACTGACCGGTTACAAGGTGCCCAAGTATGTCGAGTTCGTCGATGAACTTCCCAAGACCAATGTTGGCAAGATTCTGCGGCGTGAACTTCGCGACCAGTTCGGGGAGCCGAAAAGTTCGGTTGACTGAATTTTGAACCGATGTGAAAGGTGACCGGTATTTCCTATAGCAGATCGGCTTCTTCGGGGTGGGTAACAAGCCCTGAAACACCGACGCCGATCAGGCGGACGGCAAAGGCATTGCGCCAGCCGGCCCAGTTGGCGAGCAGATCGCTGGCGACTGCGGCGATCACGTCAGGGTCGCGCGTATAGCCCGACAGCGACTCGCTGCGGGTGATGGTTGAAAAGCCGCCCGAGCGCAGCTTGAGGGTGACGGTTCGTGCATGCAGATGTTTTGCGAGCAGGCTCGCCGCAATCTGCCCGGCCTGTTCGATGATGACTGGCTTCAATGCTTCAATATCATGCAGATCACGATCAAACGTCGTCTCCTGACTGATTGATCGGCGCAGCCGGCTCGATTTGACTGCTCGCTCGTCAATGCCGGCCGCGCGAAGGCGCAGGTCCGCCCCTGACGGACCGAACAGGCTGGTCAGGATATCAGCGCTGCTCTGGCGCAACTGCCCAACCGTGAAGATGCCCGCATCGTGCAACCGCGCAGCACTTCTGGGGCCGATGCCCCACAAGCGGCGTACCGGCAACGGGTCCAGGAATCGGCGTACTTCATCGGGCGCCACGAAAACGAAGCCGTCAGGCTTGTCATAGTCGGACGCCAGCTTGGCCAGCAGCTTGTTGTGTGCCATTCCCACCGAAGCGGTCAGCCCGGTAAGTCGACCGATCCGGCGTTTGAGCTCACGTCCGATATCCAGGATGGAGTTACCCGCATCCACCTGGGTGCTGACATCCAGAAAGGCCTCATCCAGACTTAATCCTTCAACATGATCCGTCAGTTCGTGGAACACGGCGAAGATTTCGCCGGAAACCTCGCGATAGCGGGCAAAGCGCGACTGAACGAAAATACCCTGGGGGCAAAGCCGCCGCGCCACGCTGCCCGGCATGGCCGATCTGACACCGAACTGGCGCGCCTCATAGCTTGCCGCCGCCACCACACCACGCCGGGCGCCGCCCCCGACCATGACCGGACGACCGCGCAAGGCCGGGTTGTCGCGCTGCTCGACACTGGCGAAAAAAGCATCCATGTCAACGTGGATAATCGATTTCATTGAGTAATAGGTGGGTGTTTGTCGCGTTTGCCTTGCGGACAATCAAGTTCATGGCAGGATTAGTTCGTTAACATGGAGCAATGGACAGACCTCTGCATCAGACCGCTTCGCTTATCGATCAGTTTCCGGTGATCCCGCGTCATATCTGGCTCAATCATGCTGCGATTTCGCCCTGGCCGGAAGCCGTGATCCGGGCGATGACCGGCTTCGTCGAAGACAACGCCAAGCGTGGCCCATTAAGTTACGGCAACTGGCTTGCAACCGAAGCCCAATTGCGCGAACGGGCTACTCGACTGCTGGGCGCTGACAACGCCAATGATATGGCCCTGGTGGCGAACACGTCCACCGGGTTGAACCGGGTCGCCGGCGGGCTGGATTGGCAGCCCGGTGACAGCGTTGTGTTCCCGGCCTGCGAATTTCCCTCCAACCGACTGGCCTGGCAGGCGCTCAAGGCTCGTGGTGTCGAGCCACGTGCCGTCAGCCTGGATTCCAGCGATCCGGAGCTTTCGCTGATCGCCGCAATGGACTCTTCAACCCGCCTGCTGGCCGTTTCATCGGTACAGTATGGCTCTGGCCTGCGGCTGGATCTTGAACGCCTGGGAGGCGCCTGCAAGCGCCATGGCGTTCTGTTTTGCATCGATGCCATACAGCAGCTTGGCGCCCTGCCCCTCGATATCGATGCTTGTTGTCTCGCGTCAATTACTTTGTCCGGTCGGCGACAATTAAAATGGCCGGTCGGTTAGAGTTTTTTCCTGCCTAGCACTTTTGTTCCTGTTTCTCCTTTTTCCTAGTGGATTGAGCTCGCTTTCGATAGCTTTCGCCGGT
>JBGTLI010000042.1:0-2583 GCA_041744195.1 Wenzhouxiangella sp.
GCGCTGAATGCGCCCCATAATGCGCCTTCGACGCTGCCGGTCATGATAAAGCCGGACAGCGCACCTCCTGCGGCAACCACCGCGTAGGCCGTGGCCGATCCCACTTTGACACCGAACGCCGCCGCCCAGGCGGCACCTCCTGCGATTCCTGCGGTGACGTAGCTGATCACGACGACCGCAGCAAGCTTCAGCACGGATTTGACGCTGAAGTAACCGCTTGGGTCAGTGTACAACAACGAATTGTTGTGCACGTAGGTATAGCGGTTCAGGGTGCCGGTGTCCTCGACGAATGGATCGGCCTGCAGGAATCGGGCCAGGTGCGCGTCGTAGATGCGGCCGTTCATGTGGATGATGCCGTGATCGTCCAGGTGTTCGTGGCCGGTGTAGCCGCGGGGGGTGATGTCTAGCATGTTCGCCGCCCACCCCGGTGTGCCGATTTCGACCCACTGGACCCAGGTTTGGGTCAGGCTGGCGACGTTGCGGCGCTTGCCCCAGGCGTCAAAACCCATGCGGGCTACGACCTGTCCGGACTGGTCACTCACAGAGACCAGGCTGCCCAGGTGATCCTTGTGCTGATAACGGACCTGACTGATCTGGGTGCTTTCATAGAAGGTCACCAGGGCCACACCACCGACATCGCGCCGGAACTGGCCGGTGCCGGTTGTGGGGCTGGCGCCGTTCCAGACGGCCTCGACCCCGCCCAGGTAGTGGGTGCGGGATTGTACGCTGGTCCCGTCGAGTTCGCGCTTGAGTACGCGCAGGCGATTGGCGCCGTAGTGGAACTCGCTGTGCCTGCTGGCGCTGCTGACGCGTCTCAGAAGATCAAAGCTCGTATAGTCAAAGCGCCGCTGGATGGTGCCGCTAACCCGGTCGCGCACGACATTGCCGTTGGCGTCGTACTCGAAACTGCGATTGCCGGCCTGGGTGACCGCGTGAGGCCCGGCATTACCCGCCCCGTAGGTGTAGTTCTGATGGCTGGTGCTGGAACAGGCCATGCTCGAAACGTCGGATTTGCACATGATGTTGCCGGCCACATCGAAGCGCAGACGCTGGCGGATATGCCAGGTGGTGCTGCCATTGCTTTGGTGGTTGACTTGGCGCAGGCGATTTCGGCCGTCGTAGAAATAGCGCTCGGTATCGATGAAACCCAGACCGATATCTTCACGCTCCCACAGGCGGCCAAGTTCATCCCACTGTAGCGACACGCTTTGGGCGACCTCGTTACCGTTGCTGTCGATTCGGAACTTCAATCACCGGCTATATCAGCCAGCAACCTAACGTCTTGCATTACTGCCTGAACAATCCGGAATGAAATCGCCGATGAGTCGTATTCTGCAATACTAAAAAACTTATACGTTCCTTCGACAATAACACGTCGACAGTCTGGGTCCCGGTATTGTGACCAATCAACCGACAATTCAGCCCCAAGAATCAGGCCAACTCCATCATAGGAACTATACGTTTGGCAGTGCTCATGCGAAAAAAAAACAATAGGTCCCTCCCAGTCGGCAGCCAAGTAACCTTCAACTTGAACTATTTTTCCTTCAAGCTCCCCCCTTCCGGCCAATAACGTAATGATAGACGTTCTATAGGCAGAGGCGTGTGCGTAAGTCCCACCGCCGGGCGCTTCACCCCGTGCGAGATCAGAATGACCTGTTGTGCAGGCCGTCAAATAAGAACAAAGGGCGAGAAAGCCTATGGCCCTCATAAGCGTTCGTACAAGGTGAAGACAACGAACCCAAGAAACCTTTCCGTCAATCATAAAATATCCTATCAATTGTGACGGTGCGGGGGAAGGCAAGGTGACCGACTGCAGAAACTATTCCCCGGCTGAGCACGAACCCCGGTAGATATTCCCGGAGTAAGATATCGGAGATCACCAGAGGGAGTTCTTACATTCATCGGAACACCAGGGTTCCGACTGGTAGTCCCAACTGAGCGAGCATCCCTTCTTGAAAAAAGCTCCTGATTCTCTGATGGGCGAGCCGGATGTGTATGTGTAATCATAACAACGCTCATATCCCGAGGGCCGATGGGAACAATGCCGAAATCGAAGGTAGCCGATGTCTTAACCATAGTTGAGAAGAAAAAACGTTCATCGCCATCAATAGCCCTAGAGGCGATGTAACCGACCAATTCTTCGTTCATACTGGTAGCTTGATATTCGGCATCATAAGCAAGATGCTGAGCCTGAGAAGCGTCGGCAAGACTTTCATATCCATTCTCCTGATTTCGATCGGAAAGTCCGACTTGGACGTCACGACTGATCGCTTGATTCAACGCAAACGCCATCGCCGCTGTGGTGGCCCCATTTGCGAACTTCCCGCCTGTGACTTGCGATACGCTTCCGCCGACCACGGCCGCGATGGCGGTTTGAGCGAGTTGATTGCCATTGGGGTCGTGAATCGCGGGTGAGAACAACTTGGTCACTCCGGCTGAAAGAAATCCATGTCCAAATTTGCCGCCTTGCATATGGCTGATTACGCCTCCGGCCGCCCCGTGGGTCAGGCTTGCTGCGGCAAGTTCAGGGCCGGTGTAGTTGGAGTTGAGCACGCCGCCTCCGTTTGCGCTTCCGGGCATCCA
>JBGTLI010000043.1:0-6540 GCA_041744195.1 Wenzhouxiangella sp.
CTGTGGGCCGGCGCTCAGGCCGAACCGGGCCTGAATGCCTGGTTCGATGGCGACAACAGCGTGCGCATGATCCACAAGAATATGCATGTGGGCATGGCCGTGGACACACCCGACGGTTTGTTTGTCGCGGCCTTGCGCAACGTCAACAAGTCGGATCACCAGCAACTGCGCAATGAGATCAATCGCCTGCGCGAAAACGCCAGCAACCGCTCGATACCGCCGGAAGATCTCAAGGACTACACCATTGTCCTGTCCAACTTCGGCAAGTTCGCGGGACGCTACGCCACCCCGGTCATCACACCCCCATGCGTTTCCATTATTGCTGCCGGCAAATTGCGCCACGAAGTCGTACCGGTTCTTGGGGGAATCGAAGTTCACCGCATGATTCCGCTGTCATTGACCTTCGACCATCGCGCCTGCACCGGTGGAGAAGCGGCGCGCTTCCTCAAGGCCATGCTTGACGATCTGGCACAAGCCGAATGAGCCATGCGGAGCCGGGCAAAGCCGCTCACCAAAGCTTTGCCTGGTTCTTTCGTCGAATGACCCAGGTTTGTCCATGAAAGCGCAGCCAGCCCCGAACATGATCATCGGCGCCTGTGAATGGGTGGGTCTACCGGAGCTGGGCATTGACCGGTTGCGGGCACGGGTCGATACCGGGGCGAAGTCCTGTGCGCTTCATGCCAGCAATATTGAATTGTTCCAGCGCGATGGCCTGGACTGGATGGCTTTTCGAGTCCATGTCGGCCACCCTCAGCCCACCACCGACATTGATTGCGAATGTCGACTGAAGGGCACCCGGATCATACGCAGCACCTCCGGCGAGACCGAACACCGCTACACCATCCGCACCCCGATCATCATTGGCCATTCGCGCTGGCTGGTGGATATCACACTGACAAATCGCGAGAAAATGCGATACCGTATGTTATTGGGGCGAACGGCGATGGAGAATCATGCGCTGGTCTATCCCGCCCGAACTTTTCTCCAGGGCAAGCCTCGCCTGGACTGATCTGAATCACGAGTATCTATAACCATGCGTATTGCCATTCTTTCCCGCAGTAAAAAGATCTACTCCACACGGCGTCTGGTAGAAGCTGGCAAGCAGCGCGGGCACGAGGTGCAGGTTGTCGATACGCTGCGCTGTTACATGAATATCGCCTCGCACCGCCCCACGATGCACTATCGGGGTGAACAACTCGAGCCCTTCGATGCAGTCATCCCGCGCATCGGCGCCTCCATCACCTTCTACGGTACGGCCGTGTTGCGTCAGTTCGAAATGATGGGAACGTTTCCGCTCAATGAATCGGTCGCCGTCAACCGCTCGCGCGACAAGTTGCGTTCCCTGCAACTGCTGGCCCGACGCGGGATCGGCCTGCCGGTGACCGGCTTCGCACGCGCGCCCGACGACATTGGCGATGTCATCCAGATGGTCGGCGGCGCGCCGCTGGTCGTCAAACTGCTCGAAGGGACCCAGGGTATCGGCGTAGTTCTGTGTGAAACGCGTAAAGCGGCCGAAAGCGTGCTTGAGGCTTTCATGGGGTTGAACGTATCGATCATGGTGCAGGAGTACATTAAGGAAGCTGGCGGTGCCGATATCCGCTGCTTCGTCGTCGGCGACAAGGTGGTCGCGGCGATCAAGCGCCAGGCCAAGCCGGGCGAGTTCCGTTCGAATCTGCATCGTGGCGGCACGGCCGAGCGGGTCTAGATCACCCCGCAGGAGCGTGCCGTTGCAGTGCGTTCGGCAAAGATCATGGGGTTGAATGTTTCCGGTGTCGATCTGCTGCGTTCCAATCACGGGCCACTGGTGATGGAAGTCAATTCCTCACCCGGCCTGGAAGGCATCGAAACGGCGACCGGCAAGGATGTCGCCGGCATGATCATCGATTTCATGGAAAAGAACGGCAAGAAGGACAAGACCCGCACACGCGGCACCGGCTGAAAGAACCCAGCCCCGGAGGTTGTGTCATGGAATCAATCTCGGAACTCAGCGCACTTTCGGCGATCATGGCCGGTATCTGCCTGAGTGCGGCTGCGGGCTTGCGCGTTTTTCTGCCCATCCTTGCTCTGGGCTTGGCTGCTCGCTTCGGCGTACTTGAAGTTGGCGAGCAGTTCGACTGGCTGACCTCAGATCCGGTATTACTGGTCGTGGGCATCGCGGCGACGATGGAGGCTGGCGCCTATTACATCCCCTGGGTCGACAATCTTCTCGATATCCTGGCCACGCCGGCAGCCATCGGCGGCGGCACGGTCATTGTTGCCTCGTTGCTGCCGGAAATGAACAATGCGCTGTTGCAGTGGGGCACCGCCGCCACCCTGGGCGGCGGATCCGCCGGCATTGTGCAAGTCTCGACAGTTCTCCTGCGCGGGTTGTCCACCGCCTCCAGCGGCGGGCTGGCCAATCCGCTGGTATCGACCGGTGAGACAGCCGGCAGTCTGTTCACCATCCTGATGGCCCTGCTGATTCCCATTGTGTTCGGCCTGATCGTTATTGCGATCCTGATCTGGCTGCTGGTGCGACTGATCAAGCTAGTGTTTCGCGACCGCCCATCCGATAACTCTGAGCTGAAGGGCGTTCAGGGCGAGTGAATTTTACCTTAGCGCTGCCTGGCTACTTAATGCCTCCGACCTCGTGCCCTACTCCGGCAACCACCCCGACCCCAGGTTGTCCATCTGCTTCAGAATCCAGCGTTGGCGCTCAAGCAGCCGGGCATCCGGCGCGCCGGCATCCAGACGCTTCGGCGCTGGCAGCACGGCAGCCAGCAGTGCCGCTTCCTGGCGGGTAATCAACCGGGCCGGCTTGCCAAAGTAGTGCTGCGAGGCCGCCTCGGCACCGTAGACTCCGGTGTCGAACTCGACCACGTTGAGGTAGATATCGAGCATGCGAGCCTTGGGCAAAAACAACTCGAGTGGTGGTGTCAATCCAAATTCGAGTCCCTTGCGCAGCCAGCTTCGCTGCGGCCAGAGATAGAGGTTGCGGACCAGTTGCTGGCTGATCGTGCTGGCGCCACGGAGGCGACCGCCCTGCCGATGGGATTCCACTGCAGCCCGAATCTGCGCGAAATCGAAGCCGTAGTGGTGCGGGAAATTCTGATCCTCAGATGCGATGACAGCCAGCTTCAGGTGAGCAGGTATGTTCTCGGCTGCGATCCATTGGTGCTGAATACTGCGACCATTGACATGGCGATCCGCCAGCATGAAAGCCGAGGTCGGAGGATCAAGCCAGCGCAGGGGAAGAGTCAGTCCAATGACCAGAACGATGATCAGACCGACTACCCGCATCATCCAGCGCCCCAGCCAGCGCAGTACCGGCCTCATGGACGTGGCCGTCGCAGAAACACGGACAAGCGCCGAAACGCCTCTGGATCAAGCTGGTCCCGAAACAGACCCAGTGACTGACGCTTGCCTGACTTGTTTTCCTGACCCACGACGCCGATGTACACCGGACTGACAAACGACCGCGCCCCGGGGACCAGGGTTGTCGAAGCGTCTGCCCGGTCGAACAGGATCAATCCGTCGTCGTTAATCACCAGCGTCTTCCAGCGCGGTCTGGCCGTTTGAATGAACTGAATGACGCCGTATGCGGCCAGCACCAATACCAGCCCAATTCGTAAAAAGGGGGATAAGCCGTTCAGAATCGAAGCGCCCACACCCAGGATAAAAAGCAGCGCGATGATGGCTTGCAGCCTGGAACTCGGCTGGATGGGCCAGCTGGATTGCTCAGAACCGCTCAAGTCGGACTGTTCGCTGACGAATATCCTTAACCACCAGCCTCAGTTCCGCAGACGCGTCGACGCGCCCGATCAGCCAGTCCCAGATTTGGTCGTCCTCGCAGTTCAAAAGTGACTCGAACGCGGACTGCAGTTGCGGTGTTGACTCGACCCAACGCTCATCGAGCCAGCGGCCAAGCAATTCGTCAAGCTCACGTGTTCCGCGTCGGCAACGCCAGCGCAATTCAGGCGGCGGTAGAGTCACTGCAGTCAAATCCCTAGAGGCTGCGCCGGGCCAGCAACATCTGCTTGATTTCCGCGATGGCCTTGGCCGGGTTCAGGCCCTTCGGGCAAGTCCGCGCGCAGTTCATGATGGTGTGGCAACGAAACAGCTTGAACGGATCTTCCAGTTGATCCAGGCGCTCGCCGGTCGCCTCGTCGCGGGAATCGACCAGCCAGCGATGGGCCTGCAGCAGAATGGCCGGCCCCAGGAAGCGGTCACCATTCCACCAGTAACTGGGACAGGCCGTGGAGCAGCACGCACAAAGAATACATTCGTACAACCCGTCCATCCTCGCCCGATCCTCACGCGACTGCAGCCTTTCCTTGTCCGGAAAGGGCGCGCTTTGTGCCCTTAACCATGGCTTGATTGATGCGTACTGGGCAAAAAAATGGGTCAGGTCAGGAACCAGATCCTTGATGACCGGCATATGCGGCAAGGGATAGATCTTGACATCACCCCTGATATCCTCGATGGCTTTGGTACACCCCAGCGTGTTCACGCCATCGATATTGAAAGCACACGAACCGCAGATACCTTCGCGACAGGAGCGTCGAAATGTCAGTGTCGGATCAATCTCATTCTTGATTTTGATGACGGCATCCAGCACCATCGGTCCGCAATCGTCCAGGTCGATCTCATAACTGTCGACGCGCGGGTTCTCGCCGGAATCCGGATCCCATCGATAGATGCGAAAGGTCTTGATGTTCTTCGCCTCTCCGGCAGCCGGAAAATGCTTTCCCTTGCCGATGCGCGAATTCTTCGGGAGTCTGAATTGAGCCATATCGTTTTCTTTTAGTCCGAAAGAATGAAACGGGTCATGTTCTAGTAGGTACGCGCCTTCAAAGGGACAACTTCAACATCGTCACTGAGGGTATACATGTGTACCGGCCGGTAGTCGATACGGGTCTTGCCATGGTCGTCCATCCAGATCAGGGTGTGCTTGTGCCAGTTGTCATCGTCCCGGTCAGGATAGTCTTCGCGGGCGTGAGCGCCACGGCTTTCCTTGCGGTTCTCGGCTGCGATCATGGTGGTTACAGAATTGCCCAGCAAATTGCGCAACTCAAGCGTTTCGGCCAGATCCGTATTCCAGACCATGGAGCGGTCGGTGACCTTGATATCGGCAAAGCGGTCGTTGACCTCGCCGATGCGCCTGCAGCCCTGCTCAAGGGACTCGCCAGTGCGGAATACAGCCGCATCTTCCTGCATCACCTGCTGCATGTCGTCGCGAAGCTCGGCCGTCGGGGTTGAACCGGTTGCATGTCGCAGACGATCAAACTCATTGACGATGTTGCCAACCACATCGGCCGACAGCGTTCTGTGGGTCTGTCCCGGCTTGATTGTCTCGCCACACCGAATGGCAACGGCGCGGCCGAAGACGATCAGATCGAGCAGGGAATTCGAACCCAGCCGGTTGGCGCCGTGCACCGACACGCAGGCTGCCTCGCCGATGGCATACAGGCCTGGAACCACAGAATCCGGGTCACCGTCTTTCAGCGTGACGACCTCGCCATGGTAATTGGTCGGAATCCCGCCCATGTTGTAGTGCACGGTCGGCAGCACCGGAATGGGGGCGCTATTGACATCGACATCAGCAAAAACCTTTGCCGTCTCGGAGATGCCCGGGAGTCGCTCCTGCAGGACTTCGCTGCCCAGATGCTGGAGATTGAGATGGATGTGGTCTTTCTTCGGGCCAACTCCGCGGCCTTCTCGAATTTCGATGGTCATCGAACGGGAAACCACATCTCGCGAGGCCAGATCCTTGGCATTGGGAGCATAGCGCTCCATGAACCGCTCGCCTTCGGAGTTGGTCAGGTATCCGCCCTCGCCTCGAACACCTTCGGTAATCAGCATGCCGGCGCCATAGACGCCGGTCGGATGAAACTGGACAAACTCCATGTCCTGCAGCGGCAGCCCCGCGCGCAGCACCATGCCGTTGCCGTCGCCGGTGCAGGTGTGGGCTGAAGTACACGAGAAGTAGGAACGACCGTAACCGCCGGTGGCCATGATCACGGCATGGGCGCGAAATTCATGTAAAGTGCCGCTGGCCAGATCCCAGGCCAGGACGCCACAACAGGCGCCATCATCATCCATCAACAGGTCGATGGCGAAGTATTCAATGAAAAACTGGGCGTTGTGCTTGAGGGACTGCTGATAGAGGGTGTGCAGAATGGCATGACCGGTGCGGTCAGCTGCGGCACAGGTGCGTTGCGCCGTCCCTTCGCCGTAACGGGTGGTCATGCCACCGAATGGTCGCTGGTAAATCTTGCCGCCCTCCGTGCGTGAAAATGGCACACCGAAGTGCTCCAGCTCGATCACCGAGGGGATGGCCTCGCGGCACATGTATTCGATCGCATCCTGGTCGCCGAGCCAGTCGGAGCCCTTGATGGTGTCGTACATGTGCCAGCGCCAGTCATCTTCGCCCATGTTGCCCAGCGCCGCGCTCATTCCGCCCTGGGCCGCCACGGTGTGAGACCGGGTGGGAAAGACCTTGGTGATGCAGGCCGTGGTCAAGCCTGTGGCAGCCAGCCCCATGGTTGCGCGCAAGCCGGC
>JBGTLI010000044.1:0-5200 GCA_041744195.1 Wenzhouxiangella sp.
GGCGGCGGCTGCTCCGGATTTCAGTACGGGTTCACCTTTGATGAAAAAGTCGATGACGGTGACGTGACGGTCGTTCGCGACGACGTCACCCTGGTGGTTGATCCCTTGAGCTTTCAGTACCTGGAGGGCGCTGAAGTCGACTACAGCGAGAATCTGCAGGGTGCGCGCTTCGTTATTCGCAACCCGAACGCCGCAACCACCTGCGGTTGCGGCTCGTCGTTCGGTATCGCCTGACAACGAGGCAGCCCGAGCTCTGGTCCTGGGGCACAGGTTCGTGTTAAGAAAGAACAGATGACCATTCTGATCGTACTCGCCGGCCTGCTGATCAGTCATTTCGCGACCGGTTTTCGTCATTTGCGCGATTTCCGCTGGCTGATGTGGCCGGTCAACCGGGGGCGGCGGCAGTTTCCGGACAAGCCCTGGGTTGCCTTTGCGCTGGTGGTCGCCGTCAGCATCCTGGTTGCGTGGCTGGCCACGGCGCTGATGACGGTAACCCTGGGCCTGGTGGGCTGGGCTCTGCTGGCGCTGATTGTTTTCATTTATACCCTTGGGCCTCGGGATCTGGACCAGGATGTTCATACCCTGCTCAGTCGCTCCACCATTACCGACCCGATAATGGTCGGCAAGGTGGCCCGAACCATGCAGCTCACTTTGGATGATTCAGCGCCCGAATCGGCCGCTGCCGTCTTTCATGCTGCCTTGTCGCGCTGGTTCGGTATCCTGTTCTGGTTCGTGCTGCTTGGCATCCCCGGCGCTATCCTCTATCGATTGACGCGTATCAGTTTGCAGGCAAGGGATCTCAGCCCCGCAGAAACCGGATGGCTTGCGCGCCTGCGCATGGTGCTCGACTGGCCGGTGCTGGCGCTGATGGTGATTTCGGCCGGCTTGTGTGGTGACCTCGACCGTATCCACAGGGTCTGGCGCGAGCAGGCGACGGATTGGCCCGCCTGGTTGCTCACCCCGGCTGTACTCGACAGAATTGGCGCCGTCGTCGTTCCTGCCGATGCCGGCTTCGACGACGGCCTGATCGCCGGTCACCAGATGGTCTGGCGCATGCTGGTCCTGTGGTTGGTGGTATTGAGCGTGATGTTGCTGGCCGGATGGCTGATTTGACCAGACTGAAAAGGCAATGGAAATGACAGTTGAAACAAGGAAACTGATGTAATGCTCAAGCATGGATTGACGATTGGTATCGCCTGCCTTCTTGGCTCAGGACTGGCAGCGGCGGAAGATGTCTGGGTGCAGTGTGGCGGGATCGTGGATGTGGCCGAAGGTCGAACGCTGGGTCCGCATACGGTCGTCGTCAGTGGCGACCGATTTGGCCAATTGCAATCCGGGCACGCGCAAGCGCCGGCCGGAGTCGAGGTGATCGACCTGTCCGGGCTGACCTGTCTGCCGGGGCTGATGGACATGCACACCCACCTGTCGTCGGAATTTTCGCCGCAAGCCTACGTTCAGCGCTTTACCCTCAATGAAGGCGATCTGGCCCTGCGCGGCGCCAGTTTCGCCCGCATCACGCTGGAAGCCGGTTTCACCACGGTGCGCGATCTTGGCGATTCGTTCAATGTCACCATCGCCTTGCGTGATGCCATCAACGGGGGGCTGGTGCCGGGCCCGCGCATCTTCACTGCCGCCAAGTCGCTGGCAACCACTGGCGGCCACGCCGACCCGACCAACTCCTGGCGTAGTGACCTGATGGGTGATCCTGGCCCCGTGGACGGTGTGATCAATGGTCTCGACGATGCCCGCCAGGCCGTTCGCCAGCGTTACAAGGATGGCGCCGACCTGATCAAGATCACGGCCACCGGCGGGGTGCTCAGCGTTGCCCGCAGCGGTCAGAACCCGCAGATCACCGACGAGGAACTGGTCGAGATCGTCCGCATCGCCCGCGACTACGATATGCATGTGGCCGCTCACGCTCACGGTACCGAAGGCATGCGCCGGGCGATCCTGGCCGGCGTGCACTCGATTGAGCACGGCACCTACATGACCGACGACGTCATCGCCCTGATGCTGGAGCACAACACCTGGTATGTGCCAACGTTGTTGGCCGGACGCTTCGTGGCCGAAAAAGCCGCGATAGAGGGTTACTTCCCACCGGTGGTCGCGGCCAAGGCGGCCGAGATTGGTCCGCTGATCCAGGGCACATTCTCACGCGCCCATGCCGCCGGCGTTCGGATTGCCTTTGGTACCGACTGTGGTGTTTGCCCGCATGGCAGCAACGCGTTGGAATTCGAGCTCATGGTTGAAGCTGGCATGACGCCGATGGAGGCCATTCGCGCGGCAACGCTGAATGCGGCCGAATTGCTGGGAAAAAGTGATGAACTCGGGCAAGTCCGCTCAGGGTTCATGGCGGATCTGATCGCCGTTGCCGACGACCCGCTACAGGATGTGCAGACGCTGAAAAATGTCCGCTTCGTCATGCGCTCCGGTGCGGTCTATCTCAATGACCGCTGACTCCTGATCTAGAGACTCAGAATTCTTAGCGCGGCGGCGGCGGTTCGGCGTAGCCGCTCAGTTCCATGTAGCCGTGTCCCAGCTTTTGACCCGTATTGGCGTCGAGCACGTCGATGGCCCCCTCCCAGTAGCGTACCGATTGCTCCCAGAGTTGATGATCGAACAGGGTGCGGATCGCCAGCCGCAGCTCGGCTTGCGGGATCTCGATTTCCCACCCGACCGGCCATTGATGGCCGGTCGGGTCCCGCCACCAGCGGGTGACTCGTGTGGAGAAGTCATTGGCCCCAAGCATCCGGGCCGAACCATCCTCGGCGACCAGCGTGCCGGCCGAGTAGTCTGACGCCGACCCGTCAGGCTGGCGCAGCCGGTAGATCATCAAGTCCCGGCCGTCGTCCAGGTGGAGCGCGAACCAGTCCCAGCCGGTCACGGTTTCTGAAAGCTGCCCCGATCCCCATTCACGATCCAGCCACGACAGGCCGCTGACCTCGCGCCAGTGCGCATTGAGCCGGACCCGGCCCGATGTCTGCAATCGTGTGGCCGAATAGTAGCGCGAGGCGTTGCCCGGCTCGGGGCCTTTGCGGCTGTAGCCCTGATCACCCTGCAAAACCAGGTCACGGGTCGGGCGCAGTTCCAGATCCAGACCAAATTCATCGGTTTCGGCCCGCAAGGTCCAACCATCGTCTTTCCGGTCGACGGTCCAGTCGCGTATCCACCAGCGATCGGGCGTCGCCCCGGCCAGGCCCAGTGCGTCACGCGAAAAGCGTTCGGTCTGGAAGAAACGCTGCTGGCTGCCGTCGCTCAGAGCCATGTGGGCCATCCACAGGTGATTTGCCTGCCATTCCGATTCCAGTGGCGGCCCCGGTTCCAGGCCAAATCGAAACAGGGTGAACTGAAAGCCAAGGCGTTGTTGCCTGTCATCTTCGAGGTTGCCGGTGAAGTACCACCATTCGCTGCGGTAGCCTGGATGCGAGCCATGGTCGGACGGGAATCGAAGTCCTGTAGGGGTGATCACCCGTTTGAAGATATCTGGCGCTTCGCCCAGCACGGCGGCCAGACTGATTGTGGTGCGCACAGGATCGTTTTGCCGGGTTTGCCACCCCAGCCAGGCAAGCAGGATGGCGACAACCAGGGCGATGATCAGCAGATCCCTGCGCATCATCGGACCTTCAGCAGTGGGGCGGGGTTGCGGCTGGCGATCTTCCAGGCCGGGTACAAGCCGGCCGCCAGGCCAACCAGAACGGCCATTGGCACCAGCACCAGCCAGACTTGCCAGGGCAGGGTGAAGCTGACACTCCAGCCGAATGCCCGCGGCTGGACGCCAAGCGACAAGGTCGCGTGGATCATCAGGCTGATCGGAATAGCGAGAATTGCCGCCGCCGCTGCCAGCCCGGTGGTTTGGGTGATCACCCAGGCAGCCAGACGGACACGGGTCAGGCCCAGCGCGCGCAAGGTCGCGTATTCACGCCCGCGCTCCAGGCCCAGGGCCAGCAGGGCGCTGACCAGTGCAATCGCTGCGATCAGCCCAACCAGCGCAGCCAGTGCCCAGGTGATGCGAAAGGTCTGGTCGAAAACCGCCATCGTCTGGCGTCTCACGCTATCCCGGTCAGTGAGCCGGGCATCGTAGCCTATCGCTTCCAGGCGTCCGGTCAGAACGCCGCGCTCGATGTCGGGCGTATGGAAGTACAATCCGAGGCTGTCGCGCAGGTTGTCCGAAAACAGGGTCCTGTAGGTTGAGCCATCAATCGCGATCGCGCCACGGTCGCTGGCGTAGTCGCGATAGATGCCCAGGATGGAGAATTCCCGCACACCACGGGGCGTCGGCACGGTGAGTCGGTCGCCGACGACCCACTGGTTGCGCCGCGCCATCGGCTCACTGATCAGGGCGGCGTGACCATCGATAAAACGCGCGTGCGCGCCAGCCCCGCCACCTGCCAGCCATTCGAAGCCTGCCCATGCCGGCTCGGGCAGATCATAGGCAATGAGTTGGCGGCCGTCGGCCAGCTCGCGTTGGCGGACGCTGGACAGCGCTTTGATTTCCGGCCAGTCGGCCACCGCCGCGACCAGGCCGGGGTCGATCTGTCCGCGTGCCAGCGTGAGGTAGGTATCGGCGCGAAGCAGCCGGTCGACCCAGTCGTCGACTGCGACTCGGAAGCCGAGCACCATCATGGCGATACCGGCACTCAATCCGAGCGCCAGACTCAACGCTGACAGGGCGGGCGCCAGGCGCGATTGTGCCCCGCCAAGCATGCCCAGGGCGCGGCCGGCAAGCCCGCGTGGCCGGACCAGATGCCCCGTTTTCAGCAGCAGCATGCCGGCTGGCGGCGCCAACAGCGCACAGGCGCACAGCAGCAGAAACAGGCCGACCAGAATCCAGGCCAGGCCGGGCAGGATCATTGCGCCCAGGCCCGCAACAGCCAGCGCGGCCGCAAGAGCGGCGCGGGCGCGCACACTCAAGCCGCGATCCGATCCCGTTTGTCGGCTGAGCTGGCCCGGCTGAATACGTAAAGCGTTCGCCAGCAGGCCGCTGATGCTGAGGACAGCCATCAGCAGCGTTGCCAGCCAGATGACCAGGTACAGGCCCGGCGTTGGCGCAACGACTGTTCCGGTGATCAGGCCATAAAGCTCGGCCACTGGCGAGCGAACCAGTTCCAGCAGACGCGTGGCCAGCCATGTGCCCAGCGCCAGACCCGCCAGGGCGCCGAGGCCGGCCAGCACGATGGTTTCGCCGGCCAGCAGCAGGCCG
>JBGTLI010000045.1:0-1933 GCA_041744195.1 Wenzhouxiangella sp.
CTGATATGAGCCGTTTTCGAAAACCCCATCTGCCTGGTCGTCGGCGACTGCTGGCGACTGCTGCCCTGGCCTTGCCGGCCATCTGGCTGGCGGGATGTCGTAGTGAAATGGCGGCCGCTGACAGCAGGCTGTCGTTTGAGGTGCTGGAGCTGAGCGAGCGGCAGTGGCGGGACATTCTGACTGACGAGCAGTATCGGGTACTGCGGCGTGAAGGCACGGAGCGGCCTTTTTCCAGCCCTCCGGACAGGGAATATGGTGATGGCGCCTACATCTGCGCCGGCTGCAACCTGGTGCTGTTTTCCAGTACGCACAAGTTCGATTCCGGGACCGGCTGGCCCAGCTTCTGGCAGCCTGCCGAGCCTGACCATGTTGGCACCCGGCGTGATTTCCGGATGATCATTCCGCGCACCGAATACCATTGCGCACGTTGCGGCGGGCATCAGGGCCACGTGTTCAATGACGGTCCCCGGCCGACCGGGCAGCGGTGGTGCAACAATGGCGTGGCGCTTGAATTCATTCCCGCCGGCCAGGCCTTGCCGGCCTTGCGTCAAGCTGGCCGCTGAGCCGGCTCGCATCGTGCAGGGACTACATATGAAAAACGCAGTTGGCGCCAGGATCTTGGCCTTGGTCTCAATGGCCATTTTCGCAATGGCAATTCTGGTAACGTCCGTGGCGGCGACGGAGGATGAGCCAGGCCTGGCGCGCGCCACCTTTGCTGGCGGCTGCTTCTGGTGCATGGAACCCCCGTACGACCGAATCGAGGGGGTAATCGAGACCATCTCCGGATTCAGCGGCGGACAGGCTTCCAACCCGTCCTATGAGCAGGTAATGGGCGGCCGCACTGGCCATCTGGAGGTCGTCCAGGTGCTGTACGACCCGACCCGGGTCAGTTACGAGCAGCTTCTGAATGTCTTCTGGCGCAATATCGACGCCTTCCAGGCCGACGGTCAGTTCTGTGACCGCGGCCCGATGTATCGCTCGGCCATTTTTGCCCACGGAGCCGAACAGTACGAACAGGCTCGGGCATCGATGGAGCAGGTGGCCGGTTACGGACTGTCCAATCAACCGATCGATACGCGCGTGATCGAGTTTGAATCGTTCTACCCGGCCGAGTCATACCACCAGGGCTACTACCTGAAAAACCCGACCCGCTACCGCTATTATCGCTGGCGCTGCGGGCGCGACCAACGCCTGGAAGCCCTGTGGGGCGACGAGGCGGGTGGATAGCGACCCATGTCTTCCCGCACAGTGAACTCTGAACGGGCTGGGGTATCATAGAAAAGCGTGGGCATCGGACAGGATAAAAATCGTCCGCCCGTTCATACCAACACCAACATTCCCAAGGAGTGGCTGCATGCCTCGATCAGCCCGGTCTTGCCTGACCTGTATTTTCGCCCTTGTCTTACTTGCTCCGCTGGCCAGCCTGGCCGACAGCGAGCGCCTGACCCATGTCACCACGGTCGAAGGAATCAGCGAATATCAGCTGGATAACGGCCTGCGGATCCTGCTGATGCCAGACCAAAGCCGACAGACCGCGACCATCAATATCACCTATTTCGTCGGCTCCAAGCATGAAAGCTATGGCGAATCCGGCATGGCCCACCTGCTTGAGCACATGCTGTTCTACGGCACGCCCGACCACCAGGACATCAAGTCCGAGATTTCCGAGCGCGGCGGTTCGGCCAACGGCACCACCTGGTACGAGCGCACCAATTATTTCCAGACCCTGCCAGCAGGCGAAGAAAACCTCGAATGGGCAATCCGGATGGAGGCCGACCGCATGGTCAATTCCATCGTCGACGAAGCCGACCTCGAATCCGAAATGACTGTCGTTCGCAACGAATTCGAAATGGGCGAGACCAATCCGATCGGCGTCCTGGTGCAGAGGGTCATGTCCACCGCCTACCTGTGGCACGGCTACGGCCGTTCAACG
>JBGTLI010000046.1:0-5762 GCA_041744195.1 Wenzhouxiangella sp.
AAAATCAGTGCAATTTCGTCATTCTCATCAACCATTACAATGTCTCCCGGCTGCGGAGAATAGGCATCAGCTGCGGAATCATACGTAACGCCTACAACTTCCCACTCCCCAAGATTCGAATTGTACCGGGCCTCCATCGCATTCCATTCACCTGCGGCTAGTATTTCAGAGTCTTCCCCAAACGGCACAATGCACGCATGTGCAGACATTGCTGCAGAACCAATCGCGAGGACAGTCACCGAAAGAATCGAACGTAATAGCCTACTTGACCAAACGTAGGGAGAACACAATGTTGAAACTGCGCGCCCTAAATGGTGGCGGGGGGGGGGGGGGGGTGAATGGATGGGGGGTTGCTTTTCATCTTATTCATGCTCCTTACTCCCTAGCTACAATTATTAACAATACCAAACATGCGAGCCGCAATTGGATAACGACTAAACTGACTATACGATGCAGGTAGCGGGCTTGTCAACCACATGCCCGAGGTTCAGACGAGGGGCATGGATGGGGAGATGAAGGTCGGGTTCAGGGTTCCGGCTGGTTGTGCCTGAACCCTGAATCCCGGAAACCTTTCTTTTCGATCAATCTTCGCCGAAGAAGAAGCCGAACAGGTGGAGCAGGCTGGCGAAGAGGTTGTAGATGGACACGAACAGGGTGACCGTGGCCATGATGTAGTTGCGCTCGCCGCCGCGGACGATCTGCTGGGTCTGGAACAGGATCAGCCCGCACATCAGCAGGGCGAACATGGCCGAAACTGCCAATCCCAGGGCGCTCATGTTCAGGAAGATCGAGGCCAGGCCGGCGACAAATGCGACCAGAATGCCGACGAACAGGAAGGGCCCGAGGAAACTGAAGTCCTTTTTGGTCACCAGAGCAAAGCCGGAAAGCCCGACAAAGGCAACGGCGGTCGAGCCCATGGCGGCGATCACCAGTTCGTGGCCATTACTGAACATAGTCAGGTAGCTGTTGACGATCGGACCGAAGGTGAGCCCCATGAAACCGGTCAGGGCAAAGACGCTCAGAACGCCCCAGGCCGAGTTGCGCAGGTACATGGTGAGGAACAGCAGGCCGAAATACCCGACCAAGGTGATCATGACGCCGGGATAAGGCCAATTGTTGACCATGGCCAGCATGGCCATGCCGGCACTGAACAACAACGTCATGGCCAGCAGGTTCCAGGTGCTGCGCAGGACTTTACGTGCGCTTTCGTCGATCTCGACGCCGGAAGCGCGGGGAATTGATGTGGTTCGCAAATGATCGTTCATAGGTTCAAATCCGTCCTTTCTAGATTACGGGCGTATCAGCGCTAGTATCAGCGATAGTATCAGCGTTAATAACTTGGTGATTGTCTGACCATTATTCTAGCAGGAAGGTTCGACACCTTACGCATGCGTAGACCTCAGACCAGCCTGACGGCAAGTTCGGAAACAATCGCTCCGCCGTTCATTTCCTCGGCCAGCAGTTCGGCGGCTGCCGGGGCGATGCCCAGACTGCTGCGGAAATGGCCGGCATTGATCCACAAGCCACGCAGCTGCGGGTAAGCCCCGATTGCCGGCGATTGTGCGCCGGAATCGATACGCGGACCAAGCCACTTGGCTTCCAGGTCGAACCGGCTGACTGCCGGCAGCCAGTTGGCGACCCGAGTCAACAAGTCGTCCAGGGGGTCTGCGGTTTCCTCCTCAAGCAGCGAGGTGGCCAGGATGCGCCTGTCGCTGCGCGGGATCAGGCAAGTGTCACCGGTATTGATAACATGTGTGAGCAATTGACTGGCCGGGTTGAACATCAGCCATGGCGAGCCGACCGGATCAATCCGGATGGGTTGCAGCCCGGAATCGAACAGCAGGGGATTGGTCGCGGCGCCGGCTGCGAGCACGACCGTATCGGCGCCGAATCTCAGTCCGTCAAGCAGTTCGACGCCAAGCACGATGTTGCCCGCTACCTGCAGGCGCGCAACAGGACGGCCAGTCAGGATTGATCCACCGGCCTGACCCAGCGCCAGGGCAAGCGCCCGTTCGAGACGATCTTTGCGAAGCTGGCTGATATCTTCAACCAACAGTGCCTGTTGGTCACTGCCCGACAGACCGGGCTCGAAAGCCGCCACCGGTCCGCGCTGCCATTTCAAATTGCTTTCACCGAGCCAGGTTTGCCCCGCCCCCACCTGGCCTCCGCACAGCAACAGACCGCACTTGTGATACTCGCAGTCGACGCCGGTGGTCTGCCCAAGCCGGGTCACCAACTCCGGCAACAACTGCCGGGACCGGTCGATCAGACACCGGACCAGCTCGGGGTAGCGCCAGGGCGGCAGAGGGAAAAGCATGCCTTCGCCGTGTGACGGCCTATTGACAGTCGGGCCTGGGATGACAACGACCTGGAAACCCTGCTCCGTCAGGGCCAGGGCCGAGCTCAAGCCCACCACGCCATCGCCGACGATGACAATATCGGCCCGCTTCACAGCCTGGGCGGCTCGGGACCGCGGCGGGGGATGAAGCCTTCGATCAGCAGCAGAATCACGCCCACAACGATGACGGCATCAGCTAGGTTGAACGCCGGCCAGTGCCAGCCCTGGTAGTGAATATCAATGAAGTCGACCACGTAACCGAAGAGGATACGGTCAATCAGGTTACCGATCGCACCGCCGAGAACAAGACTGATGGCAACCGGCAGCAAGCGGGAGCGATTGGGCAGGCGCCATAGCCAGATCATCAGGATCAGACTGATGATGACCGCCACGACACTGAAGAACCAGCGCTGCCAGCCGCCGGCGCCGGCCAGGAAGCTGAAGGCGGCACCTTCGTTGTGGGCGAGCGTGAGATTCAGCCAGGACGTAATCTCGACTGGTCGGTACAGTGTGAGGTTCTGACTGGCCAAGTGCTTGGTCCAGAAATCCAGCACCACCAGGACCGTGGCCAGCCCGAGCCACATCAGGTACTTGTGAGGTCGCATCGGCAGCATGGTCAGGCCCAGCGCCGGGTTTCGCCGGCAGTCGTGACGTTGTCGACGCAGCGATCGCAAATCTCCGGATGATCGGGATGGCTGCCGACCGTATCACTGTGGTGCCAGCATCGAATGCACTTTGCATCACCGCTGGGCTGGACAGCAACTTTCAGGGTATCGCCCATCAGATCGGCCTGTTCCATCGCTTCAGATACCGGCGCCAACTGGGCTTTGGCGGAGATCAATACAAAGCGCAGCTCATCACCGAGTTCTGCCAGGGTATCACCCAGCTCGCCGCTGGCTTCCAGGGTGATTTCGGCGGCCAGCGACGAGCCGATCGCCTTGGCCCGCCGCAGTTCTTCAAGTTTTGGTCCAACCACTTCTCGCACCGCGCGTAGGCGCTGCCAGAAGGCCCGCTGCTGATCGGAGCCAGGCTTGAGGCCTTGGTACCAGGTTTCCATCATGACCGAGGATTCCCGCTCGCCCGGCATTTCGGCCCAGATCTCCTCGGCGGTAAAGCAGCACACCGGCGCCAGCCAGCGCACCAGGGCTTCGAGGATATGGTGCATCGCCGTTTGCGCCGACCGCCGTCCCGGATGATCTTGCGGCAAGGTGTAGAGCCGGTCCTTGATGATGTCCAGGTAAAACGCACCCATGTCGACGCTGCAAAAATGATGCAGGCGCTGATAGATATTGAGAAAGCGGTAATTGCCGTAGGCGTCGACAATCTCATTCTGCAACCCGGCGGCCATGTCGACGGCGTAACGGTCCAGCGGCAACAACTGGTCCAGTGGCACGCGGTGGCTGGCCGGATCAAAGCCATGCAGATTGCCCAGGATGAATCGGGCGGTGTTGCGTATGCGCCGATAGGCATCGGCCACGCGCTTGAGGATCTCGTCGGAGACATTCATTTCCTGACGATAGTCGGCCGCGGCAACCCAGAGTCGGAGCACATCAGCCCCGAGCGTGTTCATGATCTGCTGCGGCGCGATCACGTTGCCCTGCGACTTGGACATCTTGCGACCGTCGGCGTCGACGGTGAACCCATGGGTCAGCACCTGGCGATAAGGCGCGGTGCCATGCATGGCAACCGAGGTCAGCAGAGACGACTGGAACCAGCCGCGATGCTGATCCGAGCCCTCCAGGTAGATGTCAGCCGGTCGTTCAAGTTCGGAGCGCTGGTCGAGCACGCAATGGTGGGTGACCCCGGAATCAAACCAGACATCCAGGATGTCCGGCACCGGCTCGTAGCGCTCGGCGTCCACCCCCAGGCGCTCGGCGATATTGTCGGCGTACCAGGCATCGACGCCTTCGCTGGCCACGATATCGGCCAGCCGCCCCAGAATCGTTGGAATTTCAGGATGCGGTTGCTGGTTGTCGCGGTCAATGAAAAAACCCAGCGGCACGCCCCAGGTGCGCTGGCGCGAGATGCACCAATCCGGCCTGGTTTCAATCATGCCGCGAATCCGCGCCTTGCCCCAGTCCGGCACCCAGCGCACCTGGTCAATCGCTTCCAGCGCCGATTCGCGCAAGTTCGCCTGGTCCATTGAAATGAACCACTGCGGGGTGGTGCGAAACGCTGTGGGCGTCTTGTGGCGCCAGCAGTGCGGGTAACTGTGCTCGAAGGGCTCATCGGCCAGCAGGGTGTCGTTTTGACGCATGTGTTCGACCAGGGTGCTGTTTGCCTTCCAGACGAACTCACCGCCAACAACCGGCGTGCCTTCAACAAATAGGCCCCGACCGTCGACCGGATTGACCACCGGCAGCTCGTAGACCTGGCCGATCTCGAAATCCTCCTGGCCATGACCGGGCGCGGTATGAACAGCGCCGGTACCCGCTTCGGTCGTGACATGCTCGCCGAGGATCACCGGCACTTGGCTGCCGTTGTACGGATGGTTAAGCGCCATGTGCTCCAGCGCCTGGCCACGGACCGTACCAAGAACCTGGATGTTCTCAAGGCCAGTCCGGTCACAGACGGCCTGACGCAACTCGGTAGCAATGACAATATCGAGCGTCCGACCTTCCTTCTCCCCACGCACCAGGTCGTATTCAAGTTCGGCGTGCAGACATACCGCCTGGTTGGCCGGGATGGTCCACGGTGTCGTCGTCCAGATCACCACGCCGGCCTGCGCCGTCAGGTCTTTGGCGCCAAACACCTGACCCAGAGCCTGGACATCGACCGCGGGAAACAGCACATCCACGGCGGTGGAGGTCTTGTCCTGATATTCGATCTCGGCCTCGGCCAGCGCCGATCCGCAATCGAAGCACCAGTGCACCGGCTTGACGCCGCGCTTGAGATGCCCGCGTTCGACGATGCGCGCCAGGGCGCGCAGCATATCGGCTTCATAGCTGAAATCGCGCGTTGCGTAAGGATGCGCCCAGTCGCCCAGGCCGCCCAGGCGCTTGAAATCCTCGCGTTGGCGCTCGATCTGCTTGTCAGCGTATTCGCGGCACTTCTGCCGGAAGGCGGCCGCATCGACCTTGTGCCCGACCTTGCCGACCTTCTTCTCCACCTGAAGCTCGATCGGCAGCCCGTGACAGTCCCAGCCGGGAATGTAGGGCGAGCGGAAACCGGCCATCAGGGCTGAGCGCACCACGATATCCTTCAGGATCTTGTTGACGGCGTGGCCAATGTGAATATCACCGTTCGCATACGGCGGGCCGTCGTGAAGAATAAATGTCTCGCGATCGGCCGTCGCCTGCTGGATCTGCTGGTACAAATTCTTTGCATACCAGTCGTCGAGCATGCCCGGTTCACGGGTGGCCAGCGACGCCTTCATCGGGAAGTCGGTCTGGGGCAGATTGATTGTGTCTTTGTAGTCCATGAA
>JBGTLI010000047.1:0-4637 GCA_041744195.1 Wenzhouxiangella sp.
GTTCATAAATTGCTATAAGGATATAACCAGGCGGTCGTTCTGTTTGAGCGGCGCGGCTTTTAGGCTTGCAGATCACAGGAATCACATTCTCCGGATCTGACTATGCAATTACAGGCCAAACCGCCGATCGAACTGCAGCAAAGCCTGACAGAGCTCGCCGGGCGCCTGGATGCGGCCCAGTTGAACTGGGCGTCCGGGTATCTGGCCGGCTATGCGGCAGCCGGGCTTTCGCCGAGCATCGAATCCAGCCCGGAGGCCGTCCCCGGCCCAGTGCTGTCGATCTGGTACGCCAGCGAGACCGGCAATGGCCGTGGTGTGGCCGAACGACTGGCATCGTCGGCCCGCGAACGGGGCTATGCCGTCGATCTGGCGAGCATGGCCGACATTCAGCCGCGCCGTATCGGCAAGATCAGGCTGCTGGTTCTGGTGGTCAGTACCCACGGCGAGGGTGATCCACCGGCCGACGCGCTGGCCTTTCACCGGTTGATCCTTTCCGATCGGGCTCCCCGGCTGGACGAACTGCAGTTTGGCGTCTTTGCCCTGGGGGATTCCTCCTACCCTGATTTCTGCCAGACCGGTCGCGAGCTGGACGAGGCACTGGCCGGCCTTGGTGCTAAGCGGCTTCTGGAGCGGGTGGATGTGGATGTCGACTTTGAAGACGCCGAGGACATCTGGCGGACCGAGGCGCTGGAAGCACTGAAGCCATTGCTTGAGACCGATGACGCCACCCAGCCGCGTCATCTGCAAGTGGTGCGTGAATCCGCCCCGACTGGTCATGACCGGCGCAATCCCTGGCTGGCCGAAGTTCTTGAAGTCAGCCCGCTGACCGTCGCGCCTTCGGCCAAGCAGGTCAGCCATATTGCCCTTGCCACGGAAAACAGCGGATTGGTTTGGGAGCCGGGTGATTCGCTTGGGCTGTGGCCGCGTCACGACCGGCGTCTTGTCGAGGAGGTCCTGGCGTCGACCGGGCTTGCAGAGAGCGAGCAGGTCGAGCGCAATGGCCAGGTTCTTGGTCTTGGCGACTGGTTGGCGTCGAGACTTGAACTGACCCGCGTCGTGCGGCCTTTTGTCAGCGCCTACGCCGAGCTTGCCGATAGCAACGAATTGAGATCACTGCTGGAAGACCGCGAGCGTTTCCAGCAATGGGCCGAGGCTCGCCAGGTCATCGATGTGCTGCGTCAGCATCCGGCCGACCTGGATGCCCCAACGCTGGTCGGGATGCTGCGCGGGCTCGCCCCGAGGCTGTATTCAATCGCTTCCAGCGCGCTGGTCAATGAAGACGAGGTGCACCTGACGGTCAAGCTGGAGGGCGGCGAGGTGGATGGGCACTTGCGCGCCGGTGTGGCCTCCTGGCAGCTTGTGCAGGCTGTGAAGCCGGGCGACCAGGTCAGCGTCTATGTCGAGCCCAATCCAAACTTTCGCCTGCCCGCAGATCCGGATCGACCGGTGATCATGATCGGGCCCGGCACCGGCGTGGCGCCATTTCGAGCGTTTATCGAGCATCGCCAGGCTCTGGGCCACAAGGGACAAAACTGGTTGTTCTTCGGCGAGCAACATCGGCGTAGCGACTTCCTCTATCAGTTGGAATGGCAACGACACCTCAAGACCGGCGCCCTGAATCAATTGTCCGTGGCGTTTTCCCGTGATCAGACCGACAAGATTTACGTCCAGCATCGCCTGCGTGAACAAGCTGGAGCAGTCTACGACTGGCTGGAGCAGGGCGCGCACCTCTATATCTGTGGTAACCAGACTATGGCTGCGGAGGTTCATGACGCGCTGGTCGACATCGTCTGCGGGCAACGCCAGGTCGAGCGCAAGGTGGCCGATGAGTATCTGGAAAACCTGAGAATCGCCAACCGTTACCAGAAGGATGTCTACTGATGGCCGCTCATCTTGATGTCGAACAGATCAAGCGCGACAGCGACCACCTGCGCGGCACGCTGGCGATCAGTCTGAAGGATCCGTTGACCGCCTCGGTGGCAGAGGCCGATACGGTCATCACCAAGTTCCATGGCATCTACCAGCAGGATGATCGTGACCAGCGCGAAGCGCGGCGCGAGGCGCGGCTGGAGCCGGCCTACAGCTTCATGATCCGGGTCCGTGTCCCGGGTGGGGTGATCACGCCTGAGCAGTGGCTGGCGCTGGACGGCCTGGCCGATGAAGTGGCCAACGGCACGATCCGGCTGACAACCCGCCAGGCCGTGCAATTTCACGGCGTGGCCAAAGAACAGCTTCCTCTTCTGATACAACGCATTGATGCGGTATTGATGGATTCGCTGGCCGCCTGTGGGGATGTCAACCGCAATGTCATGTGCCATGTGCAGCCCGAGGCCGGACCTGTTCACGCCCAGGCTCTGGATTGGGCCCGAAAATTGAGCGCCCATCTGACGCCGGCCACCGGCGCCTATCGCGAGATATGGATTGACGGCAACCTGGCGGCTGGTAATGAGAGCGAAGTGGAGCCGATCTACGGCAAGACCTATCTGCCGCGCAAGTTCAAGGCGGCTATTGCCATGCCGCCATCCAATGATGTTGATATTTTCTCCCAGGATCTGGGTCTGATCGTGATCGCCGAGGGTGACAATCTGGTTGGCTTCAACTTGAGCGTCGGCGGCGGATTGGGCTGCAGCCACGGTGAGGCTGAGACTTTTCCGCGCCTGGCCGATGTGATCGGTTTCATCCGACCCGAACAAGTGCTGGCCGTTGCCGAATCGATAGTCACCATCCAGCGCGATTTCGGTGATCGCTCGAACCGCAAGCATGCACGCTTCAAGTACACCGTGGATGATCGTGGAACGGACTGGTTGGCCGACGAGCTGGAGCGGCGCACAGGTATTGAGCTTGCGCCAGCGCGCCCGTTTGCCTTTGCATCCAACAATGATCCTTATGGCTGGCGGCAAATGCGCGACGGGCGCTGGCAATTGACTCTATTCGTCGAAAATGGTCGGCTGATGCCGCGCCCGCGGGCTGGCCTGCGCAGCCTGTTGGAGTCTCTGGTCAGTGATATCCGGCTGACGCCGAACCAGAACCTGATTATCGCCGGCATCAAGGATGAAAATTGCGCCGCGGTTGATCAGTTGGTCACCGAGTATGGCCTCGAAGGTGAGCAGGCTCCATCAATGATTCGACGCAACAGCATGGCCTGCGTGGCCTTGCCGACCTGTGGTCTGGCGATGGCCGAGGCGGAGCGCTACCTGCCCGACCTGGTAACCCGGGTCGAGGAACTGGCTGCCCGTCATGGCATCGAGGACCAACCGATAACCATACGCATGAGCGGTTGCCCGAATGGCTGCTCGCGTCCCTACCTGGCGGAGATTGGCCTGGTCGGGCGCGCACCTGGGCGCTATAACTTTTATCTTGGAGCTGCTGCTGACGGCTCTCGCCTTAACAGGCTCGACCTGGACAATGCGGACGAAAGCCAGATTCTTTCCCGTATTGACGAGTTATTCGCCCGATACTCCAAGGAAAGAGAGCCGGCGGAGCATTTCGGCGAATTCCTGGTCCGGGCCGATCTGATCCGCGCGGTGATCCACGGCAGCGAGGTCAACGTCGCATGAGTTGCCGCGCTTTGCTGGTCCAGACTTCGGTTGGTGATCTGGCGACCATCAGTGCCCGGCTCGAGCCACTGTCGGCCGAGCAGCGCGTTGAATGGGCGCTGGCGCATTTGCCCGGGGATCATGTGCTGTCTTCGAGCTTTGGCATGCAGGCTGCGGTGATGCTGCAACTGGTTACCCGCGTCGCCCCGGGCACGCCGGTCATTTTCATCGACACCGGCTACCACTTCGCCGAGACCTATCGCTTCGTCGATGAGCTGACCGACCGCCTGCAGTTGAATTTGAAGGTTTTTCGGGCGGCGGCCAGTCCGGCCTGGCAGGAAGCGCGTCACGGCCAGCGCTGGACGCAGGGCCGGGAGGGTATTGATCAGTACAATCAAGACAACAAGGTCGAACCCATGCAGCGGGGTCTGGACGAACTCGAAGCCGGCACCTGGCTATCCGGCTTGCGACGCAATCAGGCGGCAAGCCGGGCCAAGCTGCAATTGGTCGATTGCCAGTGGGATCGGTACAAGGTCCATCCGATCGCCGACTGGACCGATCGCGATGTTCACATCTTCCTGACACGGCATGGCCTGCCTTACCATCCGCTTCGTGAAAAGGGCTATGTCTCGATCGGCGATTGGCATACCACCCGGGCGCTGAAAGACATCGATTCGGCCGACCAGGCGCGCTTTTTCGGCTTGGTCCGCGAGTGCGGCCTGCACCAGATCTAGAGCGAAAGACTGACTGACCGCGAAAACCAAAGACCGAAAGACCAAAAGACCAAAAGCGACTAACGCGAAGACGTAAAAGATAAAAACCCGCCGTTGGTCGTTTTTGGTCTTTTAGTCTTCCGTCTTCGCGGTTAGTCCGTCTATGTTGCGCGGGGCTTGGCTTGGGGTTCGGGGCGTGCTAAGTTTGCCGGCCCGTCCAGCCCAGCACGTGAAGCCCAATGCGTATCGGTACCACACTGACCAATTTCATCATCAGCAAGCAACGTGATATCGAGGGCGCCAGTGGCACCTTCACCGGCCTGCTCAACGATATCGCGGTGGCCTGCAAGAAAATCGCCGATATTGTCAACAAGGGCGACCTGGTCAA
>JBGTLI010000048.1:0-2646 GCA_041744195.1 Wenzhouxiangella sp.
GGGGAACCAGTTGAACAGACCACCGATATTGGCTGACGACTCATCAGTGGAATGACGCCGGGCCAGGGCGGCAAAGTCCTCTCCGGCTTCCAGGCGCTCGTGCAACTGGTAAATCTGGCGGCGCGCCTGCTCCGGGGTCACCAGTTCGGTGGCCTCTATCATCAAATGACGCGCCTGGTATTCCCGCACGATCACCTGACTTTGATCACGCCGATCCCGAACGTGAAGGATGACAAACCCGGCCGGCGTGCGAATCAGGTCGGTGACCTGGCCTGGTTCGACGGCCTGGATCGCCTCGGAGAACATCGGCGGCATGGCATTGATATTGCGCCAACCCACATCGCCGCCTTCCAGGGCGTCCGGGGCCTGCGAAAAGGTCAGAGCGGCGGTCGCAAAATCCAGTCCATCGGCAAGTTGCCGCTTCGCATTTTCGGCCCGCTCCTGTGCCTGTCTCACTTCGTCAGGGGAGGCGGACTCCGGAACAGCAATTACAATCTGGGACAGCAGGTACTCGGCCCCGCCAAAGGCTTCCGATGCCAGCAGGATATCGACTTCTGTTTCGGTAATGTCGTCCATGCTGCGAGCCACCCGCTGGCGAAGCAGGTTGCTCAGCATTTCGTTTCGAACTTCGCGCCTGAACTCGCGGAAATCGAGGCCATCGGCTTCAATGGCGGCGCGAAGCTGGCTCATGGTCATGCCGTTCTGCTGGGCCACTTGCTCAAGGGACTGGTCAACGTCGGCATCAGAGGCTCGAATACCGGAACTCTCAGCCCGCAGAATTTCAAGCCTCGTCAGGATCAGTCGTTCCAGAACCTGTTCCTGCATCACGTTGCGGGGCGGCAGATTGGCGCCGCGCTCGCCCATTTGACGGGTAATCATGTCGATGGCCTGGTCAAGTTCGCTTTGCAGGATCACATCCTCTTCCACCAAAGCCACGATACGATCGATATTCTGCCGCTCCTGGGCCAGGCACAGCAGCGGAAGCAATAATAGTGTGGCCAGCAAGCCACGCCATACAAAAGGTTTCATAGACATTCTTTGGACCTATCCTGTTTGGTTACCAAATCACAAATGATGGTGGGTGAACAGCGGATAAGGCCGTCGACCCAGGCTGCCAAGTCCTTTCAAGTGGAGCTCCAGGAAGATCGCGGTCCGAGTTTCCGACTCGCGATCCCGGATGAACTGACGCCCCGTCAGGCGCAACGCCCAGCAGCAACTTTCATATTCAAACCCGGCCAGCAACTCAAGGGCTTCACTATCCTCGAACGAATAGTTCACCCGACCAATCAGGTTCAGGTTGCGCAATACCGGGTAGCGAACGCGGAAATCGATCTGATCAACCCGGTCGCGGCGGAACCTGTAACCAAGCGCGGCCTGCCGGCCATCCTGCCCGCGATAACTCAGACCCAATCTGGCCACCTGGGTTTCATTTTCTTCGCTGTCCCATTGCAAACCAGCACTGGCGACAAACTGTCGGGCCGGACGCCAGTTGATTTCAGCCACCGTTGCCGAGCGATTGCGCTCCTCGGGCGGACGATTGCCCAGCTGCACTTCCAGGTCACGGAAGTAGACGATCTGACCAACGCTGAAATCAAGCACGCTGCGTCCGTCACCCGCTTCCAGCACGCGCGATGTCAGCGCCATGGTGAGTTGGTTGGCGTCTCCTTGCCGGTCAGGGCCGCTGAACCGGTTGTGGTGAAACAGCTGACTGAAGCCGAAGGTCAGTTCGCTGGTGTCAAAACCGGGAATATCGGATTGGTCCTTGTTCGGCACGTACAGGTAAAAGATGCGCGGCTCGAGCGTCTGAACCCGCCCGCCCTTCAGGTTGCGCTCGAAAATCAGCCCGGCATCGAGACTGGCAATGGGTGTGGTTCGGTTGATGCTTGACTCGGCCGCCCCGCTAAGCTGGTAAGCAGTGCTGCGCAGCCCCACTTCCGGTCGCACGAACCAGCCCGGACGCAGCAGGTTGTACCGTATCCTCGGATAGAGGTCGACTCGCCCGCCGGTCACCCCGGCGTCACGATCAAAATGGACCAGTTCGTTATCCATGTTGAATTCGAATCCGCGCGCCAGCGGCTGATCGATGGCCAACAGCACTCGCGGCAAGCGCCGATAAGGCTCGTTGGCTGGCCCAACCGTGTCGTCAAGTACCTGGAAGGCATCCGCCATGACCTGCAGGGACCAGGCCCGGCCACTGCCACGCACGGAAGCGCTGGAGCGAAGAAACTGCACTGCCGAATCACTCAACTCGCTGCCCAGGTCAAGGAAGTAGTTGTCGTCGCTGGCCCGCTGCAAGTCTGCGCCAGCGCTCCAGCGGGGGGCCAGACGGGCGTTGTAACGAAACCGGCCGTAATAGCGATCACGGTCTGCTTCGCGGTCGTTGGGCAAACCTTCAAAATCAATCTGACCACTCTGGTTACGAGTCAGGAACCGGTACTCAGTACCCAGCATCACGCCGCGGCCCTGAATCCAGCGTGGTGTCAGGGTCGCATCCTGGTTGGGAGCGATATTCCAGTACCAGGGCACACTCAGGTCAAACCCGTCATCACTGGAAAAGCCCAATCTGGGATAGAGGAAGCCGGTCTTGCGCTGGTCGTCCAACGGAAAACTGAACCAGGGCGCGTACAGGATTGGCACGCCCTTGAA
>JBGTLI010000049.1:0-1840 GCA_041744195.1 Wenzhouxiangella sp.
GAGGCTTCCATCATGTTGATCAGGGGCCAGGGCCAGATGCCGACGCCGAGGACGAAAATCGCCAGGGTGGTGAGCATGATCCATTCGCGCGCGCCCAGGTCTTTCAGTCCGGCCACGGCTTGGTTGGCGATCTCGCCATAAAACACCCGCTTGACCAGCCACAGGCTGTAGGCCGCGCCCAGCAGCAAGGTGGTGCCGGCGACGAAGGCGAACCAGAAATTGGCGTGGAAGGCGGCCATGATGACCATGAACTCGCCGACAAAACCCGAAGTGCCCGGCAGGCCGGAGTTGGCCATGAAGAACAGCACGGCGAACATCGCGAACCACGGCATGGTATTGGCCACGCCGCCATAGCTGGAAATCTCGCGACTGTGCACTCTGTCATAGAGCACACCGACGGCCAGGAACATTGCCCCTGAGATAAAGCCATGGGAAATCATCTGCACCATGGCACCACTGATACCCAGCCCGGCGCCGGTCAACTCACCGGTATTGCGGGCAATGGCAAAGGTGAGGAACAGGCCTAAGGTGACAAAGCCCATGTGCGAAATCGAGCTGTAGGCGATCAGCTTCTTCATGTCCGACTGGGCCAGGGCCACGAAACCGATATAGGCGATGGCCACCAGCGACAGACCAATGACCAGCCAGTCCAGTTCGGCTGCCGCGTCGGGGACGATCGGCAGGGAAAAGCGGATCAGGCCATAACCACCAATCTTGAGCATGACTGCCGCCAGCACGACCGAGCCGCCGGTCGGGGCCTCGACGTGGGCATCCGGCAGCCAGGTGTGGACCGGCCACATCGGAACCTTGACGGCGAAGGCGATCAGGAAGGCCAGGAAGACCCAGATCTGAGCGCTTAAGCCCATGGGCAACTGGTGCAGGTCGAGGATGGCGAAGCTGCCGCCCTGCAGGTACATCCAGATCAGGGCGACGAGCATGAACACCGATCCGAAGAAGGTGAACAGGAAGAATTTGATCGTCGCATAAATTCGATTCGGACCACCCCAGATACCGATGATCAGGAACATCGGCACCAGCATGGCCTCAAAGAACACGTAGAACAGCATCGCGTCCATGGCCGAAAACATACCGACCATCAAGCCCTGCAGCACGAGGAAGGCGGCAAGGTAAAGGTGCGACCGATCCTTGATGTTCCAGCCGCCGATCACAATCAGCACACCGATCAGGGTGGTCAGCAGGATCAACGGCAGCGACAGCCCATCGATGCCCAGGTGATAGTGAATGCTGAAAGCCTGGATCCAGACCGTTTTTTCCTCGAACTGCAACGCAGCACTGGCCGAGTCGAACCCGGCGTAGAGCACCAGAGACAGCGCGAAGGTCAGCAAGACCGTTATCAGCGCGAGCGGGCGCACCAGGTGCGGCGTACGATCGCCGATCGCGACCAGCCCGGCCGCCCCGACGATGGGAAGCCAGACCAGTAGACTGAGAAGGGGCCAATCAAGCATGAATCATCATCCCCTTAGCGGAGCAGAACGAATGACGCCAGGATGGCCACCAGGCCAACGATCATGGCGAACGCGTAGTGAAAAAGAAAACCGGTCTGCAGATGACGCGTCAGACCTGAGAGCTTGTTGATGACCCTGGCCGAACCATTGACGATGACGCCATCGATCAGGAAGCGGTCACCGCCCCGCGACAGGCCGGATGCGAGCTTCAATCCGCCGGCGGCAAAGACCTTCTGGTACAACTCGTCAAAACCGTACTTGCGATCGAGCACATTCCAGAACAGCAGGCCGCGGGCCTTGAATTTGTCGGCCAGGTCCGGTTTGAGCAGATAGATCACGGTCGCAAGGGCGACGCCGATCATGGCCAGCAGGAA
>JBGTLI010000050.1:0-27617 GCA_041744195.1 Wenzhouxiangella sp.
GGTGGAGCGTGAACCGGAAAGCCGCTTTAGAAGCTCACGTTCTGCGGATTCCAGGACGATCTTGGGTGCCACGCGCATGGTTTGTCACAAGGGTTGAAAGCGTGTTTATATTTTACAGGATTTATGACGGGGTACACTAGCTTCTCTTGGACTTCCAGCTACTGTAATCAAAGTGCGCTATCTCGGCTTCCCCACCTTGAATCTGAGCGAGGCTTTTGCCGCAGTAGGGACAATGGGATATCCCGACCACTGTACTCCAAACTGTTTCTCCGACCTCCTCCAGGTAGTGATTCTCTTCGAGATCCTGTTCTGTAGCTGATCGGGTTACGACAAGCACCCAGTTTTCGTCCTTGCCAAAGTAGCTTCCGCCTCGTTCAACGCTGACGCTGGCCGGCTGATTTGGGCATTGATGTATTCGCTCACCCATCGAATCTCACACAAAATGCATGACGCGAAATCGTTACTGGTTTCGACAAGTCTATCCGCGTCCGCTTGAGCATTTTATTGGGCTTAGTCGGCATGGTGCAACTCTTGCCGGAGTATCTCCCTTAGCTTGCCGGCAGTCAAAGGAACATTCTCATCATTCAGCGACATCCTCGACCGCCTGCCGCGCGTCGGTCGGGCCGTGCCGGAACTCGATGACGATACTGTCCGTGAACCGCCGCCGTATTCCTATCGCGTCATCTATGAAATCAAGAGCGAGGACGTGGTCGTCCTCGCCGTGATCCACAAGCGGCGGGAGTTGCAACCGGAGATGATCGAGCGGTGATGAACAGGACCACCAAGTGCCATGCGGTAGATTTGGTAACGCTCAGAGCCAAGAGTCACATAAAGAACAGGTTCGGGGTTGCGGGTTCCTGCATGGGAGTGCAGCCTCCAAAGCCGCGACAAAATCGTCATCAAAACCTTCCAGCGCCTGCAATAGTGCTTTACCACGCTCCGCCCCCAGCGGATGAATAATCAGGTCTCCCTGCTCATTGCGCGAAATTTGTACCAGGTCGGTGTCGAGCTGCAGTTCCGCCGGAGTCCGAACCGCCTGACTATTACCGTTATTGAATACTCGCGATCTGAGGCTAGTCATAGCTACCTCCTCTTTTGCGTGTGTACATTACTGTGTGTATGCTAGGTGAAAAACTATCTTTCTGCACGCCCATCTGATCGCAGGCGGGCCCAGGGCGCTTATACTTCTTGAACGCCGGGCTTTTTTGCGACTGCGGAGACGAGTGTCAACAATGGCCCGCGCCCTATTGTCGTCCCCACCTACCTGAACGGAGGCCGCCCATGACCCGAGACACTTGGAATGAATCACTGGATCTTTGGCTGTCGCCCGAGGCTGGCCAGGGGCCACCCGAGGACGATGCGTGGCGCCAAAGGTCGGGCTTTCTGCGCCCCTTCGGCACACCGATGGCCGGGGAGACAGGCTCGCCGACGGCCCCCGAAGCTCAAGAGGCGGCCGTTGTCGCCGGCGCTCTTGATCACGGCGCGTACACCGAGGCGCGCCGGGACTTCCGCGACGGCATGTCGGCTTTCCTTCGGCGCCTGATGTATGCATTCCCGCAAGTCCCGAATCTCGATGCCGACCAGATCACCCTTGCCGCGGGATGGATCACGGACATGGAAGCCCGAACGCTTATTGCGCGGACGCAGGCCGAGGTTTACGCGCGACGAGGTGCTCCAGAACTCCTGGCCGAGGTCGACGCGGCCTTGCGCGAGCTGGCGCAGATCAAGGAGGCCTATGCGGTCCAGCGCAATCGCCTCCAACGCGAGCAGCGCGAGAGGATCGCTGCCATCAACAGGCAGGCGGAAGCGCACGCCCACAGGCAACAGGAGGAGCGGCGCAAATTCTGGAAGGAGACCAACGACTACATCGATGGACTTCGCAAGGATACCGAGCAACGCCGGCGCGAGGCAGCCGATCGGCAGCATCGAGAGTTCCTGCGCTACATCCGGGGCGAACGGGTGATAGGAACGTTCGAGTTGGTCGAAAAGTAGACCTGTTTATCGACCGCGCTCATGTTCACGGTGGTGTCAGTTCCACTGGAAAATGAAGCACAATGCGATAGGTGAGAAAAGGCGGACGATTGTAGTAAACAATCGTCCGCCGGTTTACGATCGGGTCTGAATGCACGCGGTCAACGCGATGATGCGTATATTGTATGTGCCGTAGCGCTTGTCACTGACGCAGGGGCGGCGATCAGACAGCAGCCAGCAGGGCTTCAATTGTGGCCTCGTCGATCGGCGGCTGGTCGGCGGCGCGGGCTTTGCCGTAGACCTGGTTGGCCAGTTGCTGCTTGCGCTCCTGCAGGGCCAGGATCCGCTCCTCCACTGTGCCTTCGGCCACCAGCTTGTAGACAAACACCGGCTTGTCCTGGCCGATGCGATGGGCGCGGTCGGTGGCCTGGGTTTCGACCGCGGGGTTCCACCAGGGGTCGTAGTGGATGACGGTGTCGGCTTCGGTCAGGTTGAGGCCGACCCCGCCGGCCTTGAGGCTGATCAGGAACAGGTTGACGTCGCCGGTGCGAAAACGCTCGATCACCTCGTCGCGCTTGCGGGTCTGCCCGGTCAGTTTGGTGTAATCGATGCCGCGCCGAATGACTTCCTTTTCGATCAGGCCCAGCATGGTGGTGAACTGGGAAAACAGCAGCACCCGCCGGCCTTCCTCGATCAGCTCCGGCAACAGATCGAACAGCAGCTCGAACTTGGCCGAACCGGCGGTTTGGGCGCCGCTGGTGCCGGCCGGCAGCAGGCGCGGGTCACAGCAGACCTGGCGCAGCTTGAGCAAGGCCTCGAGCACGATGATGTGACTGCGCGCCACGCCGCGGTTGGCAATCGACTGGCGCACCTTTTTCTCCATTGTCAGGCGCACGCTTTCATACAGCATCGCCTGTTTTTCGCCCAGCGCGACGGTGCGCTAGAGTTCGGTCTTGGGCGGCAGCTCGGCCGCCACCAGGTCCTTGGTCCGGCGCAGCAGGAACGGCGCTGTGCGGCGAGTCAGGCGCTGCAGCTTCTCGCCATCGCCATGCTTTTCGATCGGTGTCCGGTAGTGGCGCCTAAAGTCCTCGTGATCGCCAAGGAATCCCGGCATCAGGAAATCGAACTGGGCCCACAACTCGCTCAAGTGATTTTCCATCGGCGTGCCGGTCAGGCACAGGCGGTGCCCAGCCTTGAGATGTCGCACCACCCGGGCGGCCTGGGCCTTGGGGTTCTTGATCTGCTGGGCTTCATCGAGAATCAGGTAGTGCCACTCCTGCCCAAGCAGCGCATCGCGATCGCGCGGCAACAGCGGGTAGGTCGTCAGCACCAGGTCAGACTGTGCGATCCGTTCGAAGCGCTCGAAACGGTCCGGCCCCTGCAGCACCAGCACGCTCAGATTGGGCGTGAATTTCGCCGCCTCGCGTTGCCAGTTACTCATCAGGCTGGTCGGCGCCACAATCAAACAGGGCTGCTTCATCCGGCCCGAGCGCTTTTCCACTGCCAGGTGGGCCAGGGTCTGGATGGTCTTGCCCAGGCCCATGTCATCGGCCAGGATGCCGCCGAAGCCGTTCTCGCGCAGAAATTGCAGCCAGTCGAGACCCTGCTGCTGATAGTCACGCAAGACGCCCTTGAACGTGGCCGGGAGCTTGACTCTTGACAGCCCCGAAAAGTCACGCAGGCGGGCGGCCAGCTTGCGCAGCGAGGTCGCGCCCCGGATCGGGATCCCGTCCAGATCGTCCAGTCGGGCGGCGTCCGGGCGCGGCAGCTCGAGGGTGTCGCCATTGAGGCGATCGAACAGCTCGATGATGGTTTCGAGCACCGGCTCGATCCGCTCACTCGGCACCGCGACGAAATGACCCTGGCCTGCATTCAGGTACAGGGTTTCCGGCAGCTCGCCGGGCCGGTAATTCTGGAGCAGTTCGCTGACCAGCGGCAGCAGCGGCATCACCCAGCCGCCGAACTCCAGATCAAAACGCAGACTGAACCAGTCGTTGCCCGACTCCTCGACCTCGCCATGAATGCCGTCGGCCTGACTGATCGTCAGGCCTGGCTGCTCGACCATCTCCACCTGCCAGCCACCTTCGGCGAGCCTGGGCCGTTGCTGATCAATCCAGGCAAACCAGGCATCCCGCAGGGGGCCATCCTGTTTCCAGCCCGGTAGAATGAACTGGTCAACCCGGCCATGCACAGCAACCAGGCCGGATTCAGGCAGTTGCGCCAGTGCTTGCTCCTCGGCGGCCAGATCCCGCTCGATGCGCACCAGGCCCGCTTCCGTTTCCCGGACCAACACCGCATCGCCGCCCGGCTCCAGGCGTTGATCCGCATAGGCGAAAGTGGCCTTGACGACGGTCAACTGGGGCACGCGCGGGTCGAAATCCACGCTTAGAACGGGGACCGGCGGTTCGCGGATATCCAGACGCTCGACCGGCGCCGGTGTCGGCAATCCCGGCGCCACCAGAGCCAGGCGCCGGGCCACGGCGCCAGAGCGATCCATGGGCACTGGGGGTGCGTTGGACAAGGCCAGCAGTTTGCGGGCAGCCAATCCATCCTGGCATTGCACGGCGCCGGCCAGTCGCTGGTGTGCATCAAGGTAGATCGGTGGATCCAGATCGAGCAAATCACCGCCACCGGCCAGCTTGAGATCGAGGCGGAAAGTCTGACCCTTTCGATGCCAGGCGATGTCGAGCACCCGGGGCGGTCCACGTCGAACCGGCTGGCTCAGATCATCTCCCAGAAAGCAGCGTCCGGTATCGATCATGCGGTTGAAGGCCAGGCCACCAGCCGCGCCAGTCAGCGCCGGAGACGATTCACTCCATCTTACCGATGCCCTGATCAGGGCGAGAATTTCCTCATCAGCCGGGCCCAGATAGCGCGGTCGACTCCAGGGGTTGTGCAGCGTGCTCGGCGCCCCGATGCGTCCGCGCGTCCATCCCTCGCCATTGGCCCGCGGCTTGGCGACCCGATACTCCACATCAATGATGCTCGGCAAGCGCTGCCGTTGCTCGATCAGGTAAAGCAGTGCTTCCTGGTCCCTGGTCAACGGATCCGTATCTTGAGTGGCAAGGTCGTTCAGCCATCGCTCCACCGGATCGGCGCCGGCCGTCTCGGGGTAGTTCACATCGCTTTGCCATTCCAGCACGATTGCCACCACGTGCTTGCAATTGAAGCCGACCGGGCAGCTGCATTCACCCACCAGCCGGGTAGCCTTGCGATCGGGGATGAAGGTGATCTCCTGCTCATAGGCCGCTCCCCGACTGCCATGACAATGCCCGAATAACTCGAAGTGGCCACCGGGCGCCTCGAATTCCTCCACGGAATCGACCATGCCGTCCCGAAAATAGGCTAGCCCGCGGCGCCAGGTCGCCGCATCCACCTCGGACTCAAGCCACTGTGGAGAAATGCAGATTTTCGGATAACTCGATACAGGCATGAAATTGCGGACGGCAAGAACAGTAGCGCATCATTCTAGTGTGCCACGCGGTAAATTTGCACAGTGACTCCCGAAGGGCCACGCAGAAGCGCGAATAAAGCCCTGCGAACGCAGACGTTGCCCGTGTTGCGCTCGCTTGAATCGGCTTAGGGTCGGTCCTGCCCTCGCGCGCCGGCACGATCGAACGAGATTGCCACGTAAAACCGGACTTGGTTTTGATTTACAAAGTCGATAACACCTCTCTCAAACTGGCTCGAATTGGCATCCATTCCGAGTTATTTCAATAAGCATAGTGGTGCCGATGGAGGGAGTGCTGCGCCCGCTGACGCGGGCTTGCCCTTCGGGCTGTCGCTTTGCTCCAGCGAGCTCGCTACGCTCGGTTCGACCCCTGTTGTTTATTGGTCGGGGGTTCGACTTCGGGTTCACTATACCCGGGCGGTACGACCGGGCTCGCGAAGGGGAGCCGTTTGCGGACATGCGCCGCAAACGAGCGCGCAACGAATACCGAAGGTATTTCGTTGCCAATACAAAGTGGTGCCGATGGAGGGAGTCGAACCCCCGACCCACGCATTACGAATGCGTTGCTCTACCAACTGAGCTACATCGGCACACGGGCCTGGACCGGGGACGGTCCAGGCGGGTCACGAATTATACTGGTTTTCAGGTCGAAAGGGGTCAGTCTCCCCGTCTGCCAAGGCGGTCAGTCGGGGTGGAAGACCATCAGGCTGCCGGTCAGGGGGCCGGCGTCACCCATGGGGGCGGTCAGGGTGAAGATCAGGTTGACGCCGTGGCCCTGGGCGTCCCAGCGGGCGCCGGTGCGTGGATCGTCGCTGGCGGAATGCTCCGTGGTCCAGCCGTGGCGGGCGAAACCTTCGTTGTAAAACTCCACGCCTTCGGCATAGGTCATCGGGATGTGGAAGATGGCCCGGGTATCGTGCTCGTATTCGGTAGTTGTGCGCACGGCGGCTTCGGCCGGGAGCGGAAAGGCCGTCTCGATGCCGTTGGGCAGGGCAACATCTTTTGCAGCAGCGGTTTCGGCGCCGTCATCATCGACACCACAGGCTGCCAGCAACAGGACGAGCATCAGGCACCCGGGGATCATTCTGAACAGTTGCTTCGTCATACCGGTTCACCTTTTCACGGATTCGATTGCCAGCCTACCTTGAGCCGGTCTCTGGTTCAAAGTCCGAGGGCGGCCTTCTAAGGGTTCTGACATTTGTCATGCCGATTGTCAGCTTGCTGGCACTACTGTCGGCCGGGCGCGCGGACCAGAATGGATTCCTGCGCATTCGAGGTCAACGCCCGTCATGAATACAGCCATTGCCGAGTTCGACGATGTCAGCTTTCGCTATCAGGCCATCACCGCACTGGACGGGATTTGCCTGCGACTGCCGGCCGGCCAGGTCACCGCCCTTCTGGGGCCGATCGGTGCCGGGAAAACCACGCTGATCAAGCTGCTGCTGGGCTTGCAGGAACCGCATTCGGGGCACTTGCGGGTGTTGTCCGGCAACCCGCGCAGTCTGGCGGTACGGAAGCGGATGGGCGCCATGCTTCAGATCAGCGGCGTGCCGGGCACTCTGACTGTGACCGAGCTGGTTGACTTGTTTGCCAGCTTCTATCCCAATCCGCATCGGACCACGCAAGCCATTGAAATGGCGCAGGCCGATGAACTTCGGCATCGGCGCTTTGACAAGCTCTCCGGCGGTGAGCGCCAGCGTACCCTGCTGGCCCTGGCCCTGGTTGGTCGGCCCGACTTGCTGGTACTGGACGAACCGGGCAATGGACTGGACCCGGCCAGTCGTCACGCGCTAGGCGAAATCATCCTTGCCCAGGCGGCGGCCGGGGTCAGCATTGTCTTGTGCACCCATGATCTGGATGAGGCGGCACGGTTGGCCGACCAGGTGGTGATCATGAATCATGGCCGGATTCTTTCGTCTGGAACACCCGACGAGTTGCGCTCAAGCATTCCAACCCGACTGATTCGTTGTCGGACAGGACTGACGATGGCCAGCCTTCGTGGTTTGCCCGGTTCGCGCCACGTGGACTTACGCAAGGACCGGGCCGAGATCCTGGTCACGGACGCCCCGCGCTACCTGCGCGCCCTGCTGGCCGCCGACCCGATGATCGACGATCTTGAACTCGGTGGCGCAGATCTGGAAACCGCCTTCATGAGCCTGGTTGACCAGGGAGAGGAGAAAGCCGCATGAGCCTGGCCCAAAGTATTTACCGCAATCCGCACTGGCAACTGGTACAGAGCCAGTGGTTGAACCTGGTACGTCTGCCCTCCTACAGCCTGCCTACCCTGCTGTTTCCTTTGATGTTCTACAGTTTCTTTGGCCTGGTGATGATTCCCGGTCAGTCGCTGTGGCTGTTGTGTACGTTTGCCACCTTCGGCGTTCTGGGCACCGCGCTGTTTGCCTTTGGCGTTGGGGTGGCGTCGGAACGCGCGCAAGGGTGGTTGTTGCTGCTGCGCGCCTCGCCGGCGCCAGTCAACGCGATCCTGGCCGGCAAGGCCATCAGCGCCATGCTGTTTGCCGCGATCACCATTGTGGCCATGTCGTGGCTGGCCGCGCTGTTCGGGGATGTCCGTCTGCCGATCGGCGCCTGGGTCAGCCTGGTGCTGGTGCTTGTTGCCGGCACCCTGCCCTTTTGCCTGCTCGGACTTGCAATCGGATTGTGGCTGTCACCCAATGCCGCCCCAGCCGTCATCAATCTCATCTACCTGCCGCTGGGTTTTCTGTCCGGCCTGTGGATACCGGTTCCGGCGTTGCCCGACGCCTTGCAGACACTGGCCACCTGGCTGCCGCCGTACCATCTGGCCGGGCTGGCCCTGCATGTCACCGGCGCTTTGCCAGGTCCCTGGCTGGTGCATCTGCTGGTCCTGCTGCTCTACACTCTGATCTTTGGCTTTCTGGCTGCCCTGGGCTGGCGCCACTTTACCGGAAACTGACCATGAAACATCTGATCCTGATCTTCGTGTTGATCGCCACGCTGGCCATTCTGACGCTGCTTCTGCCGACACCGGGCGCCTCCAGCGAATCGCCGCCCGTTGTCAGCCACTTTGCGATCGACAATGTTCGCGTTTTCGACGGCCACCAGGTCATCGAAAACGCAACGGTGATCGTGCAGGATGGCCAGGTTCGATCTGTTGGCGATAATGAAACCCTATCGGCCGGTGTCGAGCGAATCGATGGCAGTGGCAAGACCCTGTTACCCGGCCTGATCGATGGCCATGCGCACAGTTTCGGCGACTCGCGTATTGATGCCGCGCGCTTCGGTGTGACCTCGCTGCTGGACATGTTCACCGCGCCGGAGCAATTGCTTCCGGCCCGTCAACAGCGCACCAGCCTGGACCGATCCACGCAGGCGGATCTTTTTTCCGCCGGCATCCTGGCCACGGCACCCGGCGGACATGGCACGCAATACGGGCTCGACGTTCCGACACTGGATCAGCCGGACGAGACAGCGGACTGGGTCGCGGAGCGCATTGCCGAGGGCTCTGATTACATCAAGATTGTGGTCGAGCCCCTGGGTGGCCGTTTGCCGACTTTGAATGCAGAGATCGTGGCGGCGCTGGTCGAGGCCGCCCATGCTCACGGTGTTCTGGCGCTGGCGCATGCCTCCACGCTCGAGGATGCAACGATGGCCTTGAACGCCGGGGTCGACGGCCTGGTTCACATTTTCCAGGATCAGCCGGTCCCCGAGGCCTTTATCGCCCAGGCATTGGAAAGCGGCCTGTTTGTCGTCCCGACTACAGTCGTCCTTGGCAGCATGCTGGGCGCTGTCGACGGTTCGACCTGGCTGGAGCATGATCACCTTGGCCCGCGCCTGAGCCCGGTGCAACGGCAATCGCTGACCCAGCCGGGCTGGGCAACGAGCCTTGGCCAGCAGCGCTGGCCGCTGGTACTGGCCAATATCCAGGCTTTGCACCAGGCCGGTGTGCCGATCATTGCCGGTTCGGACGCGCCCAACCCGGGTACCGGCCACGGCATCAGTGTGCACCATGAACTGCAGTTGCTGGTCGAGGCAGGGCTGACGCCGATCGAGGCGCTGATGGCAGCCACCTCCGTGCCGGCCCAGCGGTTCAGCCTTGAAGGACGTGGCTGCATCAAACCCGGCTGCCGGGCTGATCTGTTGCTGGTCTCGGGCAATCCGATCGCTGATATCGAAGCGACCGGCGCCATAGAACGGGTCTGGAAGAACGGCCAGGAGATTGAACTGGCCTACATTGCGCCACCCACCGAGGCCATCGGCCGCGACGAGCATGATCTGTTGGCGCCCGATGAACGCCAGTACTGGCAGGCTGCCAGCGACCAGTTCATGGGTGGCAAGTCCACGGCTTCCATGGAGAACCGGGAGTCGGGCGTGCTGGTTCAAGGCCAGCTTCTGACCGGCTCTTTCAGTCCTTACAGTGGGGCGATGTGGATGGCCGGCTCCGGGGCGATGGAAGCGGTCGACCTGGCTGATCGCCAACATCTGTCCGTACGGATCAAGGGCGACGGCGGACCGTTCCAGTTGATGATCTTCAGTGGCGCCAGCCCCGGCGCCATGCCGGTGATGCTGGATCTGGTGCAAGATGACGCTGAATACGGGCTGGACGTTGAACTGGCCGACCTGGCGCTGCTGGAACCGGGTCATTTCCGCGCCTTCGGCATCTTCGCGACCGGCCAGCCACGCGATGTCGAATTCGAGATTGTCGAGGCCCGGCTGGAATGATGGGATCAATTCAAAAAAGGATCCGGGAATGGCATGAATGGTTGGTTCCGCCCGAGGCAGGGCTCGGCTGGATGCCCTACATCTGGCTGGTGTTTTTCGGCTGGTTTTTTGTCCACTGGCTGTTCGAGCCGCCCGGCACCACCGGGCTGATTCTGAGTCTTGCGACCACCGTGGCCTTTCTGGCGCTGTATTTCAGTGCCTTCCGGCGTCAGGGTCTGGCGGCCTTGATGCATTGTCTGGCGCTGCTCGCACTCGGAATGGTCTGGGCGCCGGTCAATATCGGCGCCAACGTGTTCTTCATTTTCGCTGCGGCCTGTGCCCACCAGGTCGGCCCGCCGCGCACCGCGGCATTCTGGCTGGCGTTCATCATCCTCACTGCCGCGATCGTGGCCATATTCACCCAGCCCATGGTGTTCTTCTGGGCGCCTGCCATTGGCGGCGCGCTGGCGGTAGGCGCGGCCAATATCTTCTTTGCCGAGAAAGAACGTCATAACGCAGCGTTGCGTCTGTCCCAAGCCGAAGTCCGGCAACTGGCGCGCGTGGCCGAGCGCGAGCGGATTGCCCGTGACCTGCATGATCTGCTTGGCCATCGCCTGTCGGTGATCGTGCTCAAGAGCGAGTTGGCCCGCAAACTGTTCGATCAGGATCCTGACCGCGCCCGGGCCGAGATTCGCGCAGTCGAGGACAGCGCGCGCGAAGCATTGACGGAAGTGCGCGAGGCCATCGGCGGGTATCGCGAACGCAGCCTTGCGGCCGAACTGGAACAGGCCCGTCTGACCCTGGCCAGCGCTGGCATCGAGCTGGACCTTGAATTGTCCGAACCGCTGGCTCTGGACAGTCGTACCGAAGCGGTTCTGGCGCTGGTCATTCGCGAAGCGATCACCAACATTCTCCGCCACGCCCGTGCCCACCGCTGCTCGATCCGGCTCGAGCCAGGAAGTGATGATGATGACCTGGTGCTCGAAATCAGTGACGATGGCTCCGGGGTGATCCGTCCTGAAGGCGGCGGCGTGGATGGGATGCGGGCACGCATCGAAGCCCTGGGTGGAAGGTTCCGGATTGCGCCTGCCGAACACCGGCTCGAAGCCCGGCTGCCACTGGCGCCAGCCCGATGATCCGCATCGTCATCGCCGAAGACCAGGCGCTGGTGCTCGGCGCCCTGGCCGCATTGCTCGATCTGGAAGACGATCTTGAAGTGGTGGCAACGGCCGCCGACGGTCAATCAGCACTGGACCTCTTGCGCCGGGACGAGAATCCGGTGGATATCCTGATCACCGATATTGAAATGCCGGGCCTCAACGGCCTGGACCTGGCCGAGGCCGTGCGCGAGGAATTTCCGCGCGTCGGCGTCGTCATCGTGACCACGTTTGGTCGGCCGGGTTACCTTCGGCGGGCGCTGGAAGCCGGCGTCAAGGGCTACCTGCTCAAGGACGCGCCGGCCGAACAACTCGCCGCAGCTGTGCGCCGCGTCGCGGCTGGAGGACGAATGGTTGCTCCCGAGCTGGCGCTTTCGGCCTGGGATGGCAACAACCCACTGACGCGTCGACAACGCGATGTTCTCAAACTGGCCGGGGAAGGCCTGAGCACCCGTGCCATCAGCCAGCAACTTCATCTGGCTGAAGGCACGGTCCGCAATTATCTGTCAGAGGCCATTGGTGAGCTCCAGGCCGCCAATCGCATCGAGGCCTATCGTCTGGCCCGTCAGCAAGGCTGGTTGTAGCCACCGGTTGCTGCCACCAATATCAATTTCGTGGCGCCAGGCTTGATTCGGGCGCCGTTTCGGCCAGTTTTTGCTCGAACTCTTGCGCCACCTCATCCTTGCCCGCTTCCCGGGCGGCGAGAATGGCACCGGACAGGGTGTTGTGGCGCGCCGGCCAGATCTGATCGGACTTGCGGTAAGCCTCTAAAGCATCCTCCGGACGGTCCATGGCCATCAACACGTCACCCAGGGCTTCGTTGGGCGGCAATAACGCGCCCGGGGTGACCGGGTGTTTTTCGACGCTCTGTTCCAGTTCGACTGCCGCGCGAAGCTGTTCCAGCGCTCGATCATGATCGCCTTCGGCATGGGCAAGCCAACCTGAAAGAATCAGGCGATCGATGTCGATATAGGTGGCCATCAGGTCCTCGTCATCGGCCCGAGCCTTGTCGTGCAGGGCCTGCAGACGTTGTTCGGCCTGACGCGCCTGCTCGATCTGGTCGGTGTGTATGCTGCCCAGCCCCCGGGCCAGCCAGGTTATCCCTTCAGCCCACAGGCCCATGGACGAATCCCACGGCAGGTAATCCGGGCTGCGCACTGCCAGCTCGGCGGCTTCTTCCCATTGGCGCTGTTCGACGGCCAGGCGTGCCGGCATGGCTGCGAAGTGATAGACGACCGGCCCGGCGGCCTGGTGCGGCCCCCGTTGCGTACCTTCTTCATACAAGGCGGCGGCTTGCTCAACCTCGCCGCGCTGAAGGTGGGCATAGATCAGGTAATCGATGGCGTGGATGTAGTGCAGGGAGACGGCCTCGCCGACCGGAAACTTCAGCGCTGCCTCGGCCGAGCGTGTGTTCCAGTCGATCACTTCGGGCCAGTTGCCGAGGCGGACATGGATGTGCGAGGGCATGTGCAGCGCGTGCGGCACCTCGGGTGCGATCTGGCCGTACATGTCGACCATGTCCAGGGCGTTTTCGGCCCGGCCGTCGGCATCGGTGGCATGAATGGAATAGTGGATCGCGCCCGGATGGGTCGGTTGCTCTTCGAAAACCCCGCGCAGCAGGGCTTCGGCCCGCTCGTGAAGCGGGTCTCGATCATCGGCCCGCTGAGCCAGGGTCAGCAGCGACAGGCTGTACAGCGCGGCGATGTCAAGATCGTCCGGATGGGCCTGGTGGGCCGCCTCCATCTTCGCCGCCCAGCGATCGATACGCGGCCAGAAGGCCGCCGACTCCGGGTCTTCGAAGAACGCGGCGGTGGCCTCAATCAGGCGCGACTCGCGTTCCGACTCGACCCTTTCGCGGGCCTTCTCGATACTTTGCCAACCCCGTTTCAGGTCGGCGCTATCCGGCCGGGTCCCCCACAGTGGCTGAAACAGGGTCGTGGCCAAGCCCCAGTGGGCCATGGCGCAATCGGGATCGGCCTGGATGATGTCTTCAAAGTCGGAACGGGCCTGCTCATACATCATGTGGTGCATCAAACCGAGAGCCCGGTCGAAGTCGGACTGCACGGCATCATCACAGTCAACCTGGAAGTCGACGGTGCCGATGGATTGGTCGGGACTGACCTCATCATGATCGTGCATGTGCTCGTGCTGGGAAAGACTTGTGCTGGGAGCAATAAAAAGAAATGCACAAAACGCGGCACAGAGGCCAAAAGTTCGATTTGTAACGATTTGATGCGGCATGGCAACCTCCGCTTCAGGCTTCACTCAGTCGGGTTTGTGGTCGGGGGTTAAAAGGATAAACCAACGCTGCTATCAGGGGCAACAAGCCCCGGGCAGGATCTCAATCGGTGGTTGCCCGGGTTCAGGGCAGGAGCGACCATCTGGGTCGCGATCCCATTCATGATCGCGGCCAGAGGGCGGTTCCTGCAATATTCCTTTGCGCCTCTCATTAACCCGTGTTTTGTAACCCCTGGGCAATGCCGTGAACGCAGGCGACCAGGGCCTGTTCGATCGCGGCGTCGGCCCTGTCGCCCGATCGCCACTGGGCCAGCAGGTCGACCTGGGTGAAGCTCATGGGGTCGACATAGGGATTGCGCAGAAGGATCGAGCGCTTCAGGGTCGGGTCGCGATCAAGCAGCTTGTTCTGCCCTTTCAAGCGGCAGATCAACTGTTCTGTGCGCTGGAATTCGGCCAGGATGCGCGGGTAGTACTTGTCACCCAGCTTGCCGGCCAGGCCGGCATAGCGGCGCGCGATGGCCATGTCGGATTTGGCCATGGCCATTTCGGCATCTTCGAGCAGATTGGCCAGGAACAGCCAGTTGCCGGCCATGTCCATCAATGCCTCCTCGCCGATATCTTCGATCAACTGTTCCAGCCCCGATCCCAGGCCGTACCAGCCCGGCAGTGCATGTCGGCTCTGCCCCCAGGCAAACACCCAGGGGATAGCGCGCAGGCCGGCAATGCCGGTCTTTTTCTGGCGCGAGGCAGGGCGGGAACCGATCCGCATCCGCTCGATGACATCGATCGGGGTGGCGGCACGGAAATAATCGCCGAAGTCGGGTTCGGCGTAGACCAGGTCGCGATAAGCCGTGCGCGCAAGGTCAGAAAGGCGGCCCATCCACTGGTGCCACTGGCTATGGTCGCGGCTGGCCGATTCGCGATCCAGGCTGGCCTTGATGACGGCGCCGGCCGTTTGTTCCAGATTGCGAATGGCGATGGCGCGCAGCGAGTACTTGCGATGAATGACTTCGCCCTGCTCGGTCATGCGCAATCGGCCTGAGACAGAGCCGGGCGGGGCCGCAAGTACGGCGCGATGCGTCTTGCCACCGCCGCGGCCAACGGTACCGCCGCGGCCATGAAAAAATGTCACCTTGACATCGTGGTCGCCGAACAGGGCCACCAGTTTGCGCTGGGCATCCTGGAGCGACCAGCGTGAGGCCACCATGCCGCCATCCTTGTTGCTGTCAGAGTAGCCAAGCATGATCATCTGGCGATTGTCGCGCCGGGTCAGCAGATCCTGCCACAGGGGCAATTCCAGCAAACCCGACATGACCCTCTCGGCGGCTTCCAGATCCGCGACTGTTTCAAACAGCGGCACCAGATCGAGCCGGCCATCGTCGATTCCGGCGGCGCGGGCCATCAGCCAGGCCGCCAGCACATCGTCGGCGTTGCGGCTCATGCTGACGATCAGGGTTGCTATGCAACCGGTGCCGAAACGCTGGTGGGCGGAGGCGGCGGCCTGGAGCAATTTGAAGACCGGGTGATTGTTGTCTCGGTCACTACCAATGCCACCGTCGTTAAGGATTTGAAGCAGACGGGCGGTGCGCTGCGCGGCCGGACGATCCGGCCACTCGGTATCACCAAGATGCTCGGCAACCGCCGCATGCAGATCGCCCGAATCAATGCGCAGATCGAGCGCGGCCAGGTGAAAGCCGAAGATATCGACCCTACGGCGCAGGCGCTGAACCGGGAACAGGCCCGCATGCTGGCCGCGATTGGCCTGCAGGCTGTTGATGATCAATTCGAGGTCCTTGCAGAGTTGTTCGGATGAACGATAAGCCTCTGCCTGGTCATTCAGCGTGGCCCTCAACCTGGCATCGACCAGGTAGAGAAATACCCGGTAGGGCATGTCGGTATGGCGCGCCGGCACAGCAGCAACCGTTTCAGGCAAGCGGCCGGCATAGTCGTCAATGCGCTGGCGCAGAGCCTGGCTGATCTCCACCCGCCCTTCGGTCTGGCTCAGCAGCCGGTTGAGCGTGGCAACCTCGCGCCGATAGTTGCCGATGACCTGCCGACGCTGTTCGGCCAAAGTATCGAGCACGGTATCCGGGCCAACATTGGGATTGCCATCCATGTCACCGCCAACCCACGAGCCAAAACGCAATACCGTCGGCAGATGCCCGGGCCAGATATCGTTGCCGAACGCTATTCTTGCCGCCTCGGCCAGGTTCTCGTGGAATACCGGGGCGATACGGTAGAGCACATCGGCCAGGTAGAAATGGGCATGCTCGGCTTCATCAGCCACAGTGGGCCGGCTTTGTGATTGCTCGGCGGTCTGCCAGGCCACCGTCTGTTCCATTCGTACCCGGTCGATCAGACGATTTGCTTCACCTGCTGGCATGGCGGGGTCCAGTCGCTGGACCAGATAGCGCACCATGCGCTGTTCCTTTTCCAGGATCGAACGGCGTGTGGCCTCGGTCGGATGGGCGGTAAAGACCGGCTCGATCAACAAGTCGCCAAGCAGGCTTTCGATATCTTCCCAGCCGACGCCGGCCTCGCGCAGGCCGACGAACACATCGGCCAGGCTGTCGGGCTGGTTACCCGCCCCTTCAGCCTGGTACTGGCGGCGGCGCCGAATGCGATGGACCTGCTCGGCCAGGTTGACCATACGAAACCAGGTGGTAAACCCGCGGACGAAATTGGTTGCCTCATCCCAGTCATCGAAACGGCAAAGCACTTCCAGCTCCTCTCCATCCCCCTGCTCCATCCGACGGTCGATCGCCGCACCCCGCGCGGTCTCGACCCGATCGAACAGGCGCTCGCCGCATTGCTCGCGCAAGAGGTCACCCACCAGCGAACCCAAAAGGCCAACATCTTCGCGCAATGGTTCATGCTGGGGTGGAAAATCGATCTGGTCGCGTTTCATGCCGGTGTCCATCGGGAGAGGATTGCCAACTCCCAATGGTAGCGCAAGAGGGGGAAGGTGAAAGGGAAAGGGGTGGGCTCGGGTGGTAAAGTTGGGCTCCGATCATTTCGAGCTTGCTCACCGATGAAGCTGCCTCTGTTTCAAATCGATGCTTTTGCTGACCATGTTTTTGCCGGCAATCCTGCTGCGGTGGTGCCATTGACGGGCTGGTTGCCGGATGAATTGTTGCAGTCGATCGCGCTTGAGAACAACCTGTCGGAAACCGCTTTTTTTCGTACCTGAGGATCAGGGATTCCACTTGCGGTGGTTCACGCCGGAAGCTGAAGTGGACCTGTGCGGCCACGCCACGCTGGCCAGTGCCCATGTCCTGTTTGAACATCTTGGATATACCGGCGCGAAGCTGAGCTTCCGAACCCGCAGCGGTGAATTGACGGTGGAAAAAGTTCGGCAAGGTCTGAGCATGGACTTTCCGGCGGTCGCGTCCGAGCCCATCGATGCTCCGGCAGAGCTGTTGGCCGGCCTGGGCGCCAGCCCGGTCGAAGTGCGCGCCGCTCCCGATTATCTGGCCATCTTTGGCAGCGAGCAGGAGATCGCTGACCTGGCGCCCGACTTCTCCGCCCTGTCCCGCCTTGATCGCCGCGGCGTCATCGCCACCGCGCCCGGCAATGAGTGTGATTTTGTCAGTCGCTGCTTCTACCCCAGGCTAAAGGTCAACGAGGACCCCGTCACCGGTTCGGCGCATTGCAAGATGGCGCCGTACTGGGCCGCCAGGCTGGGGAAGTCAATCCTGACCGGGCGCCAGCTCTCAAGGCGCGGCGGCACGGTCCAATGCGAACTCAAAGGGGATCGCGTCATCCTGACTGGACGGGCGGTGGATTACCTTAAAGGCGAAATCGAAATCCCGGACTAGAACCACTCAATCGTCCAGGCCCGGTTTCGAGCGCTTTTGCTTGATTTCTCCCTTGATCCGTTTGGCTTTCAGGCGTTTTTTCTTGGCTGAACGGCTCGGCCGGGTAGCGACACGCTTAGGTGGCTGGTGATGGGCTTTCTCGATCAGCGCGGCCAGACGTTCGCGCGCGTCTTCACGATTGCGATGCTGACTGCGATGGCTCTTGGCCTCGATCGAAACCACCCCGGTTGAATCGGCCCGGCTGCCGGCCAGCTTGATCAACCGCGCCTTAACCTCGCCGGCGAGCGAATCTGAAGCCCAGACGTCGAAACGCAACTGGACACCGGTTTCGGTCCGGTTGACATGCTGCCCACCGGGTCCGCCGGTCAGGATGAATTTTTCCGACAACTCATGCTCTGGCGGCAGAAAGCGGGACCGGTCCTTGTCGTCGAATGCGCTCATGGGGTCAATGGTAGCTGAGGGACGGAGCGTCTGTGCTGGGATGCGGTGGCGGTTTGGATTCCGGATCAAGTTTGGGATGACGCTATCGGTCGATGCACTTTCCTGAAAAACGCGAACTCGGTCACAGAACTACCGGTTTCTGATCCTGCGGGCGCCGGATGCCTTGCCGAATTGCGGTGGTTGTGGTTAGGCTGACGGTTCTGACCAGCAAAAAACAAAAGCGGGGATCAACTAGTGGCCGTAACGGACCGCGACTGGAGGCTGTTCACCGAGCTTCGCGAGCGCGCGCGTGTGCGCTTTGCCGAGGAAACGCTGGAGCGGACGCTCAGGGTTGTCCTGGACGAGGCCTTGTCAGCCCCTGATCGCCAGGAAGCCATGCAGTCGCTGATCACCGAGCGCAGCCGGGAGAAAAACGCACTGTTCAACGATTACCGCCGCTCGACCGTAACCCTGCGACTGCACATGATGGTCCAGCATGGCCTGTTGACCGACGAAGAACTCGACCCCTTGAGCCTCGAAATCCGCCGCAAACTCACAATCACGGAAAACCACTAACCGCCAACACAAAAACATCAGATTCACCACGGAGACACAGAGAGCACAGAGGAAAACCTGTTGTTAATGTGAAAACCAGACAATCCCTATTCTGATTCTTTATATCTAGCTTTTTAACCTCTGTGACCCCTGTGCCTCTCATGGAACAAAACACCAGATTTACCACGGAGACACAGAGAGCACAGAGGAAAAGCAGCAGGAACTAATTGAATTATAAGAAAAAAGTAATTCTTTTAACCTCTGTGGCCTCTGTGCCTCTGTGGTGAGCTTGTCTTTGTTCCTTCCGCGACAGCGGGCCCGGTTACGGGGTTGGAGACTCTGTGGTGAAGGCTTTTCTTCTACTAATCCCCCGACAGCAAATTCGCCAGCGTTTCGGCATCGAGGGGCAGGTCTTTCGCGCTGTCTTCCTTGCCGTACATGCTCTCGGCCAGGCGGCGTTTCTTGTCTTGCAGGGCGAGGATCTTTTCTTCGACCGTGCCTTCGGTGATCAGCTTGTAGACGAAAACCGGCTTGTCCTGGCCGATGCGGTGGGCGCGGTCGGTGGCCTGGGTTTCGACCGCCGGGTTCCACCACGGGTCGTAGTGGATGACGGTGTCGGCTTCGGTCAGGTTGAGGCCGACGCCCCCGGCCTTGAGGCTGATCAGGAACAGGTTGACCTCGCCGGAGCGAAAGCGCTCGATCGCCTCGTCGCGTTTGCGTGTCTGGCCGGTCAGCTTGGTATAGGGAATGCCGACCCGACTGATTTCCTTTTCAATCAGCCCGAGCATGGTGGTGAACTGGGAAAACAGCAGGATGCGGCGGCCTTCATCAATTTGCTCGGGCAGGATGTCCATCAGCATTTCCAGCTTGGCCGAACCCGCATTGCCGCCTGCGCCTGCGGGCAGCAGGCGCGGATCGCAGCAGACCTGGCGCAGCTTCAATAGGGCATCAAGTATCGTGATGTGGCTGCGCGCCAGACCCTTTTTGGCGATGGCATCGCGGACTTTCTTGTCCATGGCCAAACGGATGCTTTCATACAGGGTCGCCTGTTTGCCCTCGATCGGCATGGTGCGCAGGAATTCGCTCTTGGGCGGCAATTCGGTCGCAACGCGGTCTTTGGTCCGGCGCAGCATGAATGGCGCCGTGCGTTGTGCCAGACGCTCGAGTCGTGCGGTGTCGCCTTGTTGTTCGATCGGCGTTCGATAGTGGCGGGCAAAGCTTTTCTGATCGCCGAGAAAACCGGGCATCAGAAAGTCGAACTGGGCCCACAGCTCGCCGAGGTGGTTCTCCATTGGCGTGCCGGTCAGGCACAGGCGGTGGTTGGCCTTGATGCCACGGACCAACTGTGCTGCCTGGGCGCGCGGATTCTTGATCTGCTGGGCCTCGTCCAGGATCAGGTAGTGCCAGTGCTGGGCCAGCAGCACTTCGTGATCGCGCGGCAGCAGCGGATAGGTGGTCAGGACCAGATCAAATTGATCGATCCTGTCGAAATGATCGAAGCGACCGGGCCCGTGCAGCACCAGCACCGAAAGCCCCGGGGTGAAGGCTTCGGCTTCCCGGCGCCAGTTGCCCATCAGGCTGGTCGGCGCCACGATCAGGCTGGGCAATTGCATGCGCCCGGCGCGCTTTTCAACCGCCAGGTGGGCCAGTGTCTGCACGGTTTTTCCCAGGCCCATGTCATCGGCCAGGATGCCGGACAGCTCATACTGGCGCAGGAACTGTAGCCAGTTCAAACCCTGGTGCTGGTAATCGCGCAGGCTGCCTTTGAAAGTAATCGGCAGCTTGACACACTTGATGCCGTCGAAGTCGCGCAGACGCTCGGCCAGGCGCTTGAGCCGGACCGCGCCTTTGATTTGGGTCTCGCCCAGTTCCAGCAGGCGGGGCGCATCAAGGCGGGACAGCTGTATCGACTCACCTTCTTCATCGTGAAATCCAACGTGATCGAACAAGTCGACAATCGTTTGCAGAATAGGCTCGATCTGGGCCGACTGAACGGCGATGAAATTTCCATCACCCGAATCAAGATACAGCGTTTCCGGCAGTTGGCCGGGCTGATAATCGGCCAGCAGTTCGGTGACCAGGGGCAACAGCGGCACCTGCCAGCCGTCGACCTGCAGATCAAATCGCAACCCGAACCAGTCATTGCCGGCCTCTTCGACCTCGCCTTCGATCGCATCGGCCCGACTTAAACTGAAACTATGCTCAGGCGCCTGCTCGACAATCCAGCCCTGCGCTTCAAGGGCCGGCACCACGGATTCAGTGAATGCAAACCATGCGCCAAGCGCCGTGTTCCGGTCGGTTGAATCTGTTTCGACGGCGAAGGCAAAAGGCTGGTCTGCCAGTGGCGTCACGCCGCATTCGAGCAAGGTGTCATGTGCTGCCTGCTCGGCACCAAGATCGCGGTGGGTCCGCACCAGGCGCTTGCCGACCTCACGAACGAACACCAGCGCCGATTGGCCCGCGCTGACATCAACCTGACCGTAGCGATATGACAGCAGCAATCGGGAGCGGGTCGGATTGGCGCCATCGAAGATCAACCTCAGACACGGCACGGGCGGTTCATGGACATCACGCATCTTCAGCGGCGCCGGCTGCGGCATGTCGGGATGATTGAGGGCCAGCAGGCGGCTGACCTGCCCCGCCTCGCTCTTGCTGACGGTGGGTGCCCTGGCCAGCATGTGCAGTCGCTGCTCATCCAGACCGACGGGAAGCTTCAACGGCCCGGATTCCCGGCTGCGGGGATCGATATACCAGGCCGGGCTGGTCGGCGCCAGAATAGCTTCTTCCAGGTCCAGTCCAAGTCGATAATCCGATCCGTTCTTGAACCAGGTCATGCAGGTCTCACGCTCGTTGCCTCGACGAAAAGGCGCCGACCGATCCTGATGCCAGAACATCCGACCGGTATCGACCATCAACTCCAACGCGGCATGACCCGGCGCCCGGACAATGTTGATTTTCGGCTCCCACAGATTGGTATTACCGGCCAGCAGCAGGGTCAGAATCTCCCGGTCGATTGGACTGACATACTTCGGATGTTCCCAGTGGCTGCGAAGCACTGTGTGGCTTGCGCGACGACCTCGAGGCCAGGTGCCATCCTGCTTTTGCCGGGCGACGACAAAATCCACGAGAACATCCTGGTTGCCGGGGTCCTGCTTAAGAAGGTACAAAAGGGATTCGGGCGACTGCGCGGCTGGCTCGTCGCCGCCGGCGGCAAAACGCTGCAGCCAGTTCTCGAACTCGCTGCTGCCCGTTGCCGCCCCCCCAGCCTGGGCCTGCCAGGTCAGGCAGGTGGCGACGACATGCTTGCAGTTGAAACCGACCGGGCATTCACATTCACCCATTATCCCCAGGCTCTTCCCCTTGCCGGTCACCTTAATATACTGCTGATACTGCCGGTTGCCGCTGCCGTGGTTTAATCCGAGCACAGTGACGCCGCCCTGCATGGCGACGACTTGCTGAACCACGGCGCGGCCCTGCCGGAAGTAAGCCAGACCGCGGGTATAGGCGCCGTCTCCGCAATCCTCGCGAAGAATCGCGGCGGTGAGCTTATTTGGGTCGATTCTGGTTCAGCCTTGTAATGGGCCGGTGGAATCCAGTGCCATCGGAGCCAAATGTGTGGTTTCGGTACACCGGTGGGCAAGCTGGTACGTGGCAGTTGCGCATGGAAAACTTCGATCAAACTCATCCAATCAACCGCCAATCTTAGCATGCACTCGGGCCATCAGCTAAGCCAAAGGCCGGCATTTTCAGGCCATCGGAACGGCGTTCACCAAGGCGACATGATTGCCAAATGTGACCGTCGACAACAGTAACCTCCAGCTGAAACCTGGAATATTTCCGACGGGGAACGCATTGTGCGACACTCCGCCCTGCCCAATAGAGAACCGTGATCCGTGATCAACGACAACCAGCCCGGCCTGCCCCCACAACCCTACGAAGCCAGTCGCTATGGCAGCCTGGTGCTCAACCTGGGTCGCGCGCTGCTGCATGTCGGCTCTCCGGCCCATCGGCTGGAAGCGGCGATGCAGATCATGGCCGACCGCCTTGGCCTGCGGGCGGAGTTCTTTTCCACCCCGACTGCGCTGATGGTTTCTCTGGGCGATGAGTCAAAACAACAGACCTTCCTGGCCCGCTCCGAACCCGGTTCGGCAAACCTGGCCAAGCTGGCCGATCTGACCGATGTGATGGATCAGCTTGCCAATGGCCAGATCGATCCGGCCCAGGCCGACGAGCGGGTCCGCGCCATTGATGCGGCACCCCCGAAATACGGCCCGGCCCTGCAATTGCTCGCCTTTGTCGCCATTGCCATTGGCGTGGCGCCGCTGATCGGCGGCGGCCTGCGGGAAACCTTGCTGGCCACCGTGCTCGGTACCATTTGCGGCGCCACGGTGTTGTGGTTGCGGCGCGGCCTGGACCGCTCGCGCCTGATTTCACCGCTGGCGGCAGCGCTGATTTCATTTCTGGGCACGCTCTGGTGTGGTTTCGACCCGCAAACCGCGCTGATGCCGGCCGTCATTGCCAGCATGATCGCCCTGCTGCCCGGCATGGACATGACCACCGCCTGCCGCGAACTGGCCACCGGTCACTTGGTTTCGGGCTCTTCCCGGCTCGCTTTCGCACTTATGGTGTTCGCCCTGCTGACATTCGGGCTGGTCATGGGGGGCCTGGCCGGCCAGTATTTTGTCGGCCCGGTTGATCTGGTCACACCGTCATGGCGACCTGTCTGGCTGGCCCCGGCCGGCGTGTTGATTGCAGCGGCCGGGCTGATGTTGCTGTTCCAGGCCCATCGCCGCGACTGGATCTGGATGCTGATGGCCTGCATGGTCGCCTGGGGTGGCGCCAGTATCGGCGCGATCATCGAAGCCCCGGTCATCGGCGCTTTTATCGGCGCGCTGGCCGTGGGGCTGGCCGGCAACCTGTTCGTGCACTTCACCGGCCGGCCAGGCTCGATTGTCCATTTCCCCGGCCTGATCCTGCTGGTTCCCGGCAGCATTGGCCTTCGAAGCCTGGCCGCCCTGCTGGGCGACGACGTCATCTCGGGTATCGAGACTGCCATGCTGGCGGGTATCATTGCCGTGGCGCTGACCACGGGCATGATCCTGGCCAGTGTCTTGCTGCCACCCAGGAATGCACTCTAGGCTAGATGGAGAGATTCGGATGAGTATCGATATTAAGAAAAAACACGGCAAGAGCCTCGAAGAGGCCCAGCAGATCGCCGACGAACTGGCGCAGGATCTGGCCGAAAAATTCGATATCACCTACGGCTGGGACGAAGACACCATCGTCTTCGAGCGCTTCGGCGTCAACGGCGAAATCGATGTCGACGAAGACATCGTCCACGTCCGCGCCCAACTGAATTTCCTGTTCAGCGCTCTGGAACCCAAGGTGGAGAAGGAAATTCACCGTTATCTGGATGAGCATTTCGAGACGGGAAAAGGGTAACGGGGAAAGGGAAAAGGGAAAAGGGGCGGGCCGCCATTCCCTTTTCCGTTTTCCGTTTACCGGTTTCCCTCCCCCCAACCTGCGATAATAGAGGGCTGACCTGATTTCTCACGAGGCCCTGCCCCATGTCTGACCCGATTGTCATTGTTTCCGCCCGTCGTACCGCCATTGGCTCCTTTCAGGGCCAGATGGCGCCGCTGAAAGCTCCGCAGCTGGGGAGCACGGCGATTGCCGCCGCGGTTGCCGATGCCGGCATCAGTGTCGACGAGGTTTCTGAAGTCATCATGGGCTGCGTGTTACCGGCTGGCACCGGTCAGGCACCCGCCCGCCAGGCCGCTCTGGGCGCCGGATTGCCAACCAATGCCGGCTGCACCACCATCAACAAGGTCTGTGGCTCGGGCATGAAGGCAGTCATGCAGGGCCACGACGCCATCCTGGCCGGGTCGGCCGAGATTGTTGTTGCCGGTGGCATGGAATCCATGACCAATGCACCATACATGATCAACCGCGGGTTGCGCATGGGTCACGTGGAAAGCCTGGACCACATGTTCTACGACGGCCTGCAGAACCCCTACGATGGTCAGTTGATGGGCCCGTTCGGCGAGCAATGCGTGGTCAAGTATGGCTTCACCCGCGAGCAACAGGATGATTTCGCCAAAGCATCGGTCGAGCGCGCCATGGCCGCCATCGACAACGGATCCTTTAACGCCGAGATCGCGCCGGTCACGGTCAAGACCCGCAAGGGCGAAGTCGAAATCAAGACCGATGAGGAAGCACCGCGCTGCAACATCGAGAAGATACCGAGCCTGCGCCCTGCATTCGCCAGGGAAGGCACCATCACCGCCGCCAGTTCATCCAAGATTTCCGACGGCGCTGCCGCCCTGGTCCTGATGAGCGCCAGCCAGGCTGAACAACGCAACATCCAGCCGCTGGCCCGAATCGTGGCGCACGCAACCCACTCGCAGGAACCGGAGTGGTTCACCACCGCGCCGATCCCGGCCATTCGCAAGGTACTGGAAAAGGCGGGCTGGAGCGTGGCCGATGTCGATCTGTTCGAGATCAACGAAGCCTTCGCCACCGTCACCATGGCTGCCATGAAGGAGCTTGAGCTGGACCATGACAAGGTCAACGTCAACGGCGGCGCCTGCGCCATGGGCCACCCGATCGGCGCCAGCGGCGCCCGTATCCTGGTCACCCTGATTCATGCACTCAAGAATCGCGGCCTCAAGCGTGGTGTCGCCTCCCTGTGTATCGGCGGCGGCGAAGCCACGGCGATTGCGGTCGAGTTGCCCTGACATGACCATGGTCATGGGCTATTGTCATAACAATCGTCATGAGCAACTGTCTTAAACAGTCATGAGCAAAGGCAACCGGGTCAGGATCGTCGAAGTCGGACCGCGTGACGGGCTGCAAAATGAGCCCTACACCGTTCCGACTTCGGTCAAACTGGAACTGATTCACCGTCTGGCCGAAACCGGCCTGAGTGTGGTCGAATCCACCAGCTTCGTCAGCGACCGCGCCATTCCGCAACTGGCCGACGCCGAGGCCGTGATCGAGGGTCTCAAGCGCAAGGACGGGGTGCACTACCCCGCCCTGGTCCCCAACGAGCGCGGTTACGACCGCGCCCGCGCGGTGAACATCGACGAGATCGCGGTTTTCACCGCCGCATCCGAAGCCTTCAACCAGCGCAACATCAACTGCAGCATCGAAGAGTCGCTGCGCCGCTTCGCGCCGGTGGTCCGGCGGGCGCGCGAAGATGGCGTCCGTGTGCGCGGGTATATTTCCACCGTGCTGGGATGTCCGTACCAGGGCAAGGTGCCGGTTGAAGATGTGGTGCGAGTGGCCGAAGCGCTGTTCGAGGCTGGCTGCGCAGAAATTTCCCTGGGCGACACCATCGGCGTCGGTACCCCGCACCAGGCCCGGAATGTCCTTCAGTCCGTCGCCGAATCAATCCCCATGGACCAACTGGCCGTCCATTTCCACGACACCTACGGCCAGGCCCTGGCCAACATCTTCGCCTGCCTCGAAGCCGGCGTCCGCGTCGTCGACAGCTCCGTTGCCGGCCTCGGCGGCTGCCCCTACGCCCGCGGCGCCACCGGCAACGTCGCCACCGAAGACGTGATCTACATGCTCCACGGGATGGGCATGGAAACCGGCGTCGACCTGCACAAACTGGCCGAAACCGGCGATTGGATCGCAGGCGAACTCGGCCGCCCCCGCTCCCGCACCGGCCAGGCCCTGCTGAAAAGAAACTGAGTAAGAGCTTGAAAGTACCTTGTAAACGCGAAGACGCAAAGAAAACAAAGTGGTATTGAGAAGAAGACAAAGAACCTTTCATCCGAATACGCAATGACAGATGAGTATGAAAAGCGCTCAATCATCAAGCACAAGTCTTTCCTTAGCCTCTTCGCGTTAAAAACAGCTTTTGATCTTTGCTTTTGACCTTTTCAAACACTAAGTTTTCTAAACTAGGCGTCTTATTTTTTAAAATAGCTTTTGACCTTCAAAGCTCTAACGTATTTTTGTAAACAGGAGCAACAATATGCAGTTGAACAAGATCAGGGCAGTTGTCACCGGCGGGGTGTCGGGTTTGGGGCTTGCCGTCGCGGCGAAGTTTGTTGCCGCTGGCGGCAAGGTGGCGCTGCTGGATGTCAACGAGGACAAGGCGGCCGATGCGGTCGCCGCGCTGGGTGAGAACTCGGCCAGGTTTTTCCAGGTCAATGTCACCAGCGAAGCCGATGTGGCCCAGGTGCTCGAACAGGCGCGCGACTGGCTTGGCGGCTTGAATGTCGCCGTGAGCTGCGCCGGCATTCTTGGCGCCGGGCGAGTGCTTGGCCGCGAAGCGCCGATGGCTTTGGATAACTTCAGCAAGACCGTCATGGTCAACCTGGTCGGCAGCTTTAACATTGCCAAGGCCGCGGCCAACCTGATGCAGCACAACGAGGCCTTCGACGACAACGAACGCGGCGTGATCATCAACACCGCCTCGGTCGCGGCATTCGAAGGCCAGATCGGCCAGGCAGCCTATTCGGCGTCCAAGGGCGGCGTGGTCGCCATGACCTTGCCGATGGCGCGCGAGTTCACCCGAATCGGCGTGCGCGTGATGACTATCGCGCCAGGCGTATTCCACACGCCGATGATGGACATCATGCCCGAACAGGTGCAGCAGTCACTAGGTGAATCCATTCCCTTTCCCAAGCGTCTGGGCAAGCCGGAAGAATTCGCAGCGCTGGCGGCCCACATTGTCGAGAACGCCTATTTCAACGGAACGGTTATCCGCCTCGACGGCGCCGTTCGCCTGGAGCCCAAATAATGGATACCTTTGCCGCGATTGAAGAACACGTTAAGGCCAACTTCGACGTAGTACATGAAGAACCGTTCATGCTCGGACTGGAAGTACCGGTCGGTGATTCTGGACGACGCCAGAGCGTGTTTCTGGCGGAGTTGAAAAGCCCGGACGGAAAACGCTTCCTGCGTGTCGAAACCACGGTCGCGCCGCTGTCCGACCATGATGCAGAAAAATGCCTGCGCGTGAACCTGATGCTGCGCACCGGCTATCTTGCCGTCGGCGACATGGAAGGCATGGCCTTCCTGAAGCTGTGCGAAAACCTGATCTACAACAACCTGACCGTCGAAACGCTGGACTACATGATCCACCACATCGCCGAACTCGGCGACAAGATTGAAATGACCCTGAACAAGGGCGGCGACTGGTTCTAAGCAGCCTTTCAGAAAAAATCCGCTCACCACTGTCTCGCGTCAATTACTTTGTCCGGTCGGCGACAATTAAAATGGCCGGTCGGTTAGAGTTTTTTCCTGCCTAGCACTTTTGTTCCTGTTTCTCCTTTTTCCTAGTGGATTGAGCTCGCTTTCGATAGCTTTCGCCGG
>JBGTLI010000051.1:0-4109 GCA_041744195.1 Wenzhouxiangella sp.
GGCGAACATGACCTGGTAGAAGCGGTCCAGGCAGTCCTCGTCGACATGAAACGAATAGCCGTCCTTCATCAGGAATTCGCGTGCCCGCATCACGCCGAAACGCGGCCGGATCTCGTCGCGGAATTTCGACTGAATCTGGTAGAAACAGATCGGCAGTTGTTTATAGGAGCGCAGCTCGCCGCGGGCAAATTCGGTGATGACTTCTTCATGGGTCGGGCCAAAGGCAAATTCCCGCCCGGCCCGGTCGGTCATCTTCAGCAGCAGCGGCCCGAAGTCCTTCCAGCGTCCGGTCTCCTCCCACAGCTCGGCCGGCTGGACCGAGGGCATCAGCATTTCCAGGCAACCGGCCGCATCCATTTCCTCGCGAACAATGTTCTCGACCTTGCGCAGGACCTTCAGCCCCAATGGCGTCCAGGTGTAGATGCCGGAGGTCAACTTGCGAATCATGCCGCAGCGCAACATCAACTGATGCGAGGCGATTTCGGCATCAGCGGGGACTTCGCGCTGGGTCACAAGGTGGAAACTGGAGGTTTTCATGGGTGCTGCTCTGTATGGGTCGGAAAGCCGGCAATGATAGCAGGGCAGGCGAATTGGCGAGACGGCAATCGGGCCGCCGCAATGCTATCCTTTCGCCATGAGCCACCGCCACCGTAAATTCTTCTGGATGACGCGCCCGTATGACCAATGAAAAACCGCTGAAACCGCGGGCCAAGGGCGCGTATCTGCTGCCCAATGCCCTGACCACCGGCGCCCTGATGGCCGGCTTCTACGCCATCGTCATGGCCATTGGCGACCAGCCGGTCGCTGCCTGCATTGCCGTCGTGGTCGCCGGCGTTCTTGATGGTGTGGATGGTCGCGTCGCCCGCCTGACCAATACCCAGTCCGAGTTTGGCGTCCAGTACGACAGCCTGTCGGATATGGTGTCATTCGGTATCGCCCCGGCAGTGCTGGTCTTTACCTGGGCCCTGGACACGCTGGGCCAGCCCGAGACCGCCGCCGACAAGCTGGGTTGGCTGGGCGCGTTCTTTTTCGCCGCTTGTGCTGCCCTGCGTCTGGCCCGCTTCAACACCCAATCCGGCATGGCCGAGAAGGCTTACTTTCAGGGCCTGGCCAGCCCGGCCGCCGCTGGCACCCTGATCGCGACCATCTGGTTCTGCGTCAGTCGGGATATCAACCCGCAGCAAGTGGGCTGGCCGCTGTTGCTGTTGACCATCGTGCTCGGCACCCTGATGGTGTCGCGGGTGCGTTATTTCAGCTTCAAGGCCTGGCCGATGAGCGACCGGGTGCCGTTTGCCTGGCTGTTCATTCTGCTGGTCATCCTGGTGCTGCTGGCGCTGGACCCGCCGGCGGTATTGTTCACCATCGGCATCGTCTACGTATTGTCAGGTCCCGTGGTCACCGTGCGCGGCCGCTACATGCAACGGCGGCGTCGTCGGCGGGAGGTCAATGATGTCCAGCCGTAGCGCCCATTCCCTGGAGCGGCTGGAGGCTATTGGCATTGATGTCTGGCAGAAGCGCAGTAGTCGCGAGCCGGAAGCGATGGCATCGCGCCAGGATCGGGACGGGCAGCCAGGCTCGGAAGATCAGACTCGCATCCGCCTGTCTTCCGGCGATGGTGACTGGCTGCTGGTGCGCCGCCAGCCGTGGCGCGGCAGTCATGAACAGTTGCTGGGCGATATCATGGCGTCGATCGGGACTGGGCGCTGCCGTTTCGGTCAGTGGGCCAAGGATTCGGCATCCGGTGAAGGCGTGGACGAACTGATGGGTCGTGGCGTCAGCAAGATCCTCTCTTTCGGGCCGCCACCGCGGGAGCTGGACTGGCCGGATCTGTTGATTGCTCCGGCGCTGGACGAGCTTGCGGCCGATCCCGAAGCCCGCCGTCAACTGTGGCGCATCCTGGCGCCCGCGCTGGTCAACTGACATGGCCGCCGTACTCGAACCGGCACTCTTCATTCGGCAAATGCAGAAAGCCGACCTGACCACAGTCGTATCGATCGAGCAGCAAAGCTATCCCTTTCCCTGGTCGCGCGGTATTTTCTTCGACTGCGTGCAAGTCGGCTATCGCTGTCATGTCCTCACAGAAAACGAGACAATCATTGGCTATGCCGTTGTCTCCATGGCCGTGGACGAAGCGCACCTGCTCAACCTTTGCATCGCGCCGGCGCATCGCCGCCGCGGCCTGGCCAGCGTGATGCTGGACCACGTCATTCGCGAAGTGCGAATCGCGGGCATGGATCGCCTGTTTCTTGAGGTTCGGCCTTCCAACCGCGCCGCGGTCAACCTGTACCGGCAATACGGATTCAAGGTGATTGGTCGCCGACCGGATTATTACCCGGCCCCCGATGGGCGCGAAGACGCCCGCGTCATGGTGTTGCACCTGGAGCCTGAATGAACAAACCCCTGCGCGTGGCCGCAGCCCAGATCGCACCCGTCTGGTTGAACCGCGAACTGACCACCGAGCGGATCATCGAGCAGATTGACCAGGCCGCGGTCTCCGGGGTGGAACTGATTGCCTTCGGTGAGTGCCTGCTGCCAGGCTATCCGTTCTGGGTCGAGCGCACCGACGGCGCGCGTTTCGACAGCGCCCTGCAAAAAGACCTGTACGCTCATTATGTCGACCAGGCAATCACCATCGAGGCCGGCCACCTGGCTTCGATCTGCGATGCCGCGGCGCGCAACGCCATCACGGTTGTGCTCGGCATACTGGAGCGACCGGACGATCGCGGCGAGAGCGTCTATGCCAGCGCCGTCAGCATTGATGCCGGCGGAACGATCGTCGCCGTGCAACGGAAGTTGATGCCCACCCACGAAGAACGCCTGGTCTGGGCGACCGGGGATGGTCACGGCTTGCGAACCCACCGGGTGGGCTCGTTTACCGTCGGCGCCCTCAACTGCTGGGAGAATTGGATGCCGCTGGCCCGCTCGGCCCTGCAGGCCCAGGGTGAGGATCTGCATGTTGCAATCTGGCCCGGCAGCCCACGCAATACGCGCGAAATCACCCGCTTCATGGCCCTGGAAGGGCGCAGCTACATCCTGTCGGTTTCCGGCTTGATGGGTATCCGTGATCTCCCCGACGACCTGCCGCACGCCAATGCTCTGAAGCGGGCCGCAGGCGACATGCCCTGGGCCACCGGCGGTTCCTGCCTGGCCGGGCCCGACGGCCGATGGATCATCGAACCCGATACCCAGAAAGTAGGCCTTCTGATCGCCGATATCGACCCGAAGGAAGTCCGCCGCGCCCGCCAAAACTTCGACCCCACCGGTCACTACTCACGCCCCGACGTGTTCTCCCTGCGGGTGTGCCGCCATCGTCAGCGGATTGGAGAATTTGAGGATTGACCCCTCTTCCTTCCTCCCTTCTCCTCCTCTACCTGGAGCCTCTTCAGGGCGCTCCCATGACTTCCGGCACATCCCGATTGACCCACGTACTGTTATAGTGCAGCAATACACCTAAACAACGTTTTCGGAGTCGGTTCATGAACAAAAACCTCGAGTGGCCCAAGGTGAGGACAAGCGCCATGGCAAGCGCAATGACAATTGCAATCCTGGCGGCGGTTCTCGTGGGTTGCGGGTCGGGTAACTCCCAGACAGCGGATGCTGGCGAGGCGGCCGTCGTGCGGATTCCGGTTGAGGTCGCGGCCGCGAGGTTGGGGACGATTTCGGCGTTGTATTCAGCCACGGCCACTTTGGAAGCCGATGGTGAAGCCCGGGTCGTGCCGCGTCTGGCCGGGCGAATCACCTCGATCGCGGTCGAAGAGGGTGATGCGGTCAAGGCCGGCGATGTGCTGGCGCGGATCGATGACGACCGCCTGCGCCTGGAACTGGCGCGCGCCGAGGCCGACATGAGCCGCCTGCGCCAGGACTTCAACCGTCAGCAGGAAATGCACCAGCGCAACCTCATCAGCACCGAGGTGTTCGAGCGGCTGAAATTCGAGCTTGAGGCGCAGCAGGCCATGGTGGAGCTGGTTCGGCTGGAAATGTCGTATACCGGCATTACCGCGCCGATCAACGGCGTGGTCTCCCAGCGCATGATCAAGGTCGGCAACATGGTCAACACCACCGAACCTGCGTTCGTGGTGACCGCCATGGACCCGATTCTCGCCACCCTG
>JBGTLI010000052.1:0-5936 GCA_041744195.1 Wenzhouxiangella sp.
GCATCACGTCCAGATCCTCGGCCGGCCGGCCGTCATCCTCGAACCGGCGCAGGCTGGTCGAGGCCATGTAGAGATGGGCCAGGGCGTCGGCGAAGCGGCCAGAGAGCTTCTCGGCAAACTTGAACTTGCCGCCCAGGATCAACAGGCAAAGATCGGCGGTCAGGGTAAAGGCCGATGAGAGCCGGTTGACGCGGCGGTAGTAACGCGCCGTGGGGCCGGAAACCGGGCTGGAGCTGAGCAGGCCGCCGGTCAGCCCCAGAATGGGCGCGCGGACAATATTGGAAATCAGGAAACCGGCATGCCCCCACAGGGCGTTGTCGAAGCCTGCGAGATCGTTCTCCTGCGCTGCGAGCATTTCCTTGAGCAGGTAAGGGTGGCAGCGAATCGCGCCCTGGCCGAATACGATCATCGAGCGGGTCAGGATATTGGCGCCCTCGACCGTGATTGAGACCGGCAGGGCCTGGTAGCCGATCGACAGGTAATTGTTCGGCCCTTCGACCACGGCCTTGCCGCCGTGAACGTCCATGGCGTCGATGACCACCCGGCGGTTGGCTTCGGTCAGGTAGGCCTTGAGGATCGCGGACAGCACGACCGGCTTGTGGCCGCTGTCCAGCGCGCTCAGGGTAATCTTGTGCGCCGCTTCCATGCGGTAGGTTTCGCCACCGATGCGGGCCAGCGGCTCCTCGATGCCTTCGAAGTAGCCGATGGGCTGCTTGAACTGGTAGCGAATGCGCGAATAGGCGCCGGTCAACATGGTGGCCAGCTTGCCGCCGGCAACCCCTTGAGAGGGCAGGGAGATGGCACGGCCGGCCGACAGGCAGTGCATCAGCATGCTCCAGCCCTGGCCGATACGCGCTTGCCCGCCGATCACCCAGTCCATTGGAATGAAAATATCCTTGCCGCGGGTTGGGCCATTCAGGAACACGCTGCCGCCGGGCAGGTGGCGGTTGCCGATCTCCACGCCGGGCGTCGAGGTCGGAATCAGGGCGCAACTGATCCCCAGGTGTTCCTTGTCTCCGAGCAGGCCGTCCGGGTCACGGGTCTTGAATGCCAGACCGAGTACGGTGGCAATTGGCGCGAGCGTGATGTAGCGCTTGTCCCAGGAAACGTTCAGGCCAATCACTTCCTTGCCGTCGATGGTCTTTTTGCACACCACGCCCTCGTCGGGCATGGAGGCGGCATCGGAGCCAGCCAGGGGTGAGGTGAGGGCAAAGCAGGGAATCTCCTCGCCTTTTGCCAGGCGCGGAAGGTAATGGTCCTTCTGGGCGTCGGTGCCGAAATGCATCAGCAACTCACCGGGCCCGAGCGAGTTCGGCACCATCACGCTGACGGCGGCGGTCAGGCTGCGGGTGGAAATCTTGGTGACCACGGCGGCATTGCCCTGCGACGAGAACTCCAGGCCACCGTACTGGCGCGGAATGATCATGCTCAGGAAACGCTTCTCAAGAATGAATTTCCACACCTCGGGCGGCAGGTCCTTGAGTTCGCGGTTGATCTTCCAGTCATCGAGCATGGCGCACAGCTCATCGACCGGGCCATCGACAAACGCCTGTTCTTCCTCGCTCAGGCCGGGCTTGGGGGTGCTGAAAAGGGTTTTCCAGCGCGGTCGGCCGGAGAACAGCTCCGCGTCCCACCAGACCGTGCCAGCCTCAAGCGCCTCTTTCTCGGTTGCCGACATGGCCGGCAAGACCGTCTTGAACCAGTTGAACAGCGGCCTGGACAACAAGGAGCGGCGCAATGGCTTGATTGCCATCAGCCCCAGAACCACAGTGGTCAGGATAAAGAGCAAGTCGACCGGCCAGGCGACGGGGGTCCAGAGCGCAATCGATACGGTGACGATCGCTGCAAGGACGGCAGCCAGCCACAGCGGGGCACGAAACCAGGCCAGGGTCAGCAGGCCAACGATCAGGATGGCGAGGAACAAGAGGGTCATTTGGCTATCTCCAGGGTGCGCGTGGCACCGGAATGAGAACGGGAATCGACGGTGCCGCGAAGACCTGCCGCGGCAAACTGGACCAGGTCGGATGCGATCGACCGGGCGTCTTTCAGGTGAGACTCTGCCATGGTGTATGTCAGCGCCCCGACAATGAAATCGAGCTGGCGGCGGAGTTGCGCTGGCCGGGCGCCGGGCAGGGCGGCGGCAATGGCGTCGGCGAACCGGCGCATGACATGGGCGTATTCCGCGCTGAGCGCGCGATGCAACTGGTCGTCCTGATCGGCGAAGGCGCGCATGAGGATACGCATGAAGCGGTGGCCTTCGTCATCACTGCCCTGGGTGAACGCCATGGCCGGGTAGACGAAGGCATCCAGTACAACTTCGAGGGCAGGGGACTGTTCGGCATCCAGTGCTGTTTCCAGGCGTTCCAGCCGGGCCTGGTTCAGAGCGTCCAGCCGGCGCCGGAACACGGCAAGGATCAGCGCCTGCTTGGAGCCAAAATGGTAATTGACCGCAGCCAGGTTGGCTTCCGCCGCCTGCGTGATCTGGCGCAGAGAGGTCACATGAAACCCCTCCTCGGCGAACAGGCGTTCGGCAGCGTCCAGAATGCGATCACAGGTTGATTGGGCCAAAACAAACGCTCGATTGAAACGACTGTTTGAATATAGCGCCATACTGGGGCGTATGCAAGGGGCGGAGTGATGGTGAAAGGTGAAAGGTGAAAGGTGAAAGGTAAGAGCGGGCGGAAGACGGTGGTCGGTGGTCGGTGGTCGGTGGTCGGTGGTCGGTGCATCGGGAGAGGAAAAAAGCATTAACCACGGAGTTTCCGAGCTCGTCTCCGAACCCGCTGTCGCGCAGCAAACATCCAAGAACTTCTCGCGCAGAGACGCTGAGGCGCTGAAGTAAAAGCAGTCAAGTGCCTTTTTCCTCTGCGTCCCTGCGTCTCCGCGCGATTGGGTTTGAATTTGTTTGATGAGAGGCACAGAGAACACTGAGGAAAAGCAATTTATCGCCTTTCTCTGTGACCCCTGTGCCTCTCATGGAACAAAAAACAGGTTTACCACAGAGGCACAGAGAGCACAGAGAAATGAGTCGAAAAAACAAGATGTTATTTTACTTTTCTCTGTGAGCTCTGTGCCTCTGTGCCTCTGTGGTGAGTTCCTTTCGCCGGTGGGGTGCGTGGCTTAGACATTGCATTCTTCGGTGTCCAGATCGCGATCGACCCTTACGCGGCCGGGGTTTGAGACGATTACGGCGCGGGGTTGGGCCAGTTGGCTGGTATCACAGACTCGGATCGTTAAATTGGTGCCGTAGGCGCCGCCGTGGGGTTGGAAGCGGACCCGGTTGCGGCCGGCTGAGTGCATGAGCATGCGCTCATCCGGAGCGACCACTCTCAGAATGTCTTCGGGGCGGTCGGGCTGGCGGGAGTCGTTGGCGTCGATGAATACGATCCAGCCCTGGTCCCAGCGGTTGGAGCCGGTGCAGCCGGCCTGCTCGTCGCCGGGGCAGGCCACCACGTTGGCGCGGCGGAAGACCGCTTCGTGACGGGCGTACCGGAGATTGGCGACCAGGTGGTTGGACATGCTGGTCACCCGGCTTTCCTGAACGAACGCACCCATGGAAGGCACCGCAATCGTGGCGATGACGGCTGCTGCGGCCAGTACAATCATCAGCTCGATCAGGCTCAGGCCTCGTTGGGTTTTTTTCATGCGACTTCTCCGTTTCGATTGGAAAAGCCATTGTCTGATCACCCCGGGCGGGGCGAATCAGCAAGCTGCCTCGACCGAGACTAGGAGTTCGGCCAGTTTGCGCATAGGAAAATTCCGACGGGGCGCTGATTGGCGAGTAATCAAAAAATTTGTAGGTTTTTCGTCACGACGGATTCACAGGGTCGCAGCCTATGATTGCGCCAGTTTCCTGCAGGCGCATCAATGGCTTTCCGTCGAAGTCTTGCGGCATGGTTCGACGCCGCCCCCGATAAAGATCAAAAAAACGAAGCCGGCGATCGCAAGATAGACTGGGTCCGGATCGTGCCGTTCATCGGCCTGCACGTGGCCTGCCTCGGCGTGCTGGTGGTTGGTGTGTCCCGGGTTGCCGTGGTGGTCTTTCTGGCCAGCTACCTGGTGCGGATGTTCGCCATTACGGCCTTCTATCATCGTTATTTTTCGCACCGTACATTCAAAACCTCGCGCACCGTCCAATTCATTTTCGCCGTGATCGGGGCCGCCGCTACCCAGCGTGGCCCGCTGTGGTGGGCCGCCCATCATCGGCACCATCACAAGCGTGCCGACACGGACGACGATGCCCACGCGCCGCGCCATGGCTTCTGGTGGAGCCACATGGGCTGGTTTCTGAGTGGCAAACATTTTGGCACCGACCTGTCCCAGGTTCCAGATCTGGCACGCTACCCGGAGTTGCGCTTGCTGGACCGTTACGACCTGCTGGTTCCAGTGCTCTATGCGGCCTGTTTGTTCGGCCTGGGCGCGCTGTTGAACCGCTATGTGCCGGGCCTGGAAACCAGTGGCTGGCAACTGCTGGTCTGGGGTTACTTCGTATCGACCGTGGTTCTGATGCACGTGACCTTCACCATCAACTCCCTGGCCCACGTGTGGGGCACGCGCCGCTACGCCACTCGTGACGACAGCCGCAACAACGGGTTCCTGGCCTTGCTGACCCTGGGGGAGGGCTGGCACAACAACCATCATCACTTCCCCGGTTCGGCCCGTCAGGGATTTTTCTGGTGGGAGATTGACTTAAGCTACTACATGCTCAGGGTGATGGGTTGGCTGGGCATCGTGCACGACCTCAAGCCTGTGCCCGACAACATCCGGCAGGCGCGCAGGATCGCTGAACCGGGATGAAGATTGTCGTTGTCGGTGCTGGCGTTTCCGGGCTTTACGCCGCATGGCATCTGTCCGGCTCGCACGATGTGACGCTGCTCGAGGCCGATACTCGCCTTGGCGGCCACGCAGATACCCACCTGGTCGAGGACGATGGCCGACAGATACCGGTCGACTCCGGTTTCATCGTGTTCAACGAGCATCACTACCCGCTGTTTTCCGACTGGTTGAAGACGATGGGTGTGCCTTGGAAGGACTCCGACATGAGTTTCGCCGTGTCCGATCCGGCCATCGGCCTTGAGTACAACGCCGCCAACCTGAACCAGCTTTTCTGTCAGCGGCGCAACCTCGTCAACCCGAAATTTCTGCACCTGGTGGCCGATATCGTGCGTTTTTACCGACGCGCACCCGGCTTGCTGTTGACGCTCGACGATCGTCTTACCCTGGGCGACTGGATCGACCGGAGCGGATTCGGCGCGATGTTCGCCCAACAGCACCTGCTGCCGATGGCATCGGCCCTGTGGTCAGCGCCGATGGGGCAGGTACGTGATTTCCCGATGCGTCATTTGCTTGCGTTCATGGACAACCACGCCATGCTGAAGCTGACCAACCGGCCCACATGGCGCACGGTGACTGGCGGAAGCCGGGCCTACGTGGACAAGGCGCGACAATGCAATGCCAGGATATTGACCGGCACGCCGGTGCGCGCCATCACCCGCCATGCCGATCATGTTCAAATTCGAACCGACCAGGGCGACCTCACCGCCGACGCCGTGATTCTCGCCTGCCACTCCGACCAGGCCCTAAAGCTGCTGACCGACCCGGACCGGGCCGAGCAGAGGGTACTTGGCGCGATTGGATACCAGGCCAACGAAACACTCCTGCATACCGACGAGTCCGTGCTGCCGCGCCTGCCGGCCGCCCGGGCCAGCTGGAATGTTCGGCGGGATCCAACCGATTGTGATCAGTGCCGGGTGTCGTATTACATGAATCTGCTGCAGCGGATCGACTCCACGCGCCACTACATCGTCTCGCTCAACCAGGCCGAACTGATCGACCCGAACCGGGTGCTGGCCAGGCGCACCTATCACCATCCGGTGTTCACACCCGACGCGGTGCTCGCCCAGCGTTGCTGGAGCGACATCAACGGGCGCCGCCGA
>JBGTLI010000053.1:0-11354 GCA_041744195.1 Wenzhouxiangella sp.
GTTGATCCATAAAGACTTTGACCTGTTGCTGAGTGGCCGCCATTCAAAATCCCTTCCCGGGAATGAGCAAGCGGCAAGCTTAGTGGCAACCGGACAAAATAGTTGTCGTCAACCGGCCAAAGTAATTGTCGTCGAATAATCATCAAAGGGTACGGTGCAACACCACCATATCTGATCTCGGCGTTCGGATATTTTTCTTGTTGCTTTCTATCAATCTTTTGTCTTGTACTCCTACTCCTACCATTGTCGGTGGACCGGACGTCAATGATGTAATTACACCAGCAGCGGTCATCGACGTTGTCTATATCCGTTCATTTGCTCTCGAACAGGGTTACAGCTTTGATTGGCGCCAGGAGAGACCGTTCATTCGGTCCGGCACCCTGGCCGTGTTCAAAGTAGATCCGGATCTCGTACGTCCTCGTAGCGCGGCTGAGCCTGTCTTGTACGTGGGCAACCAAACAGCCCAGCGCTTGAACCATGGCCATGAATCGGGGTTTGTGATCGCGATTATTCCTGGAGAAGTTGATTTAGCCCGGCAACCGGTCTGGTTTGGGCGTCCGGACCTGCCAGAACGCGTCAATGCGGGAACTATACGCACTGAAAGGGCGAGGTCTGAGAAGGCGGGCATCCGTTTATTTGAAGCAGAAAAGATACGGAATTTGACCAGGGAGCCCTTGGAGGCAAGTGATCTTCCAGCGTTGCTTCGGGAGCATGTTGCGGATTTGCTGATTGAATATTCGCCGCAGGAGAAGGCACTGGCCGAGACCTGGCGGTTACCCGTAGCACAGCGATAGCCACCGTCGATAGCAGAACCAAGGAGAGCATTCATGAAAATAGAATTCAGGATCTACAACCGGATGGCGGCTACCTGCTTATTTGCGCTGTTCGCGGTATTTGCGGTATTCGCCAACCCTTCGCGGGCGGCGATCACCCAAACAGAGTTGGCCGGGCACTCGCTCAGCCAATACCCGTATTTCGAATATGTGAGAGCGATCAACGAGAACAATTCCGTAGAAATCGCACTCGATCCGACTCGCTTCCCCGCGATTGCCGGCCAGGCTTGCGATATTTATGTCGTTACCGCGAAAACAACGGCCCAGTGGACCGCCGATCAGACGTTAATCGACATTACCGCCGGTGGTCCATTGACGGCAGTATTCAGCGCAACCAATATTCAGGCTAACACTTTCACGGTCGCGGCGCCGTTCGAACTGAGCGGCAATGCGGGAACGGGCTTCGGTGTTGGTTACGATGTTGTTCTGGATTGCAATCAGGATGGCCTGCTCAACGGCGATGACTATATTGACGGACGTAATAACGAATCGGGGTTTTATGTTGTCCACGACACGACGGCGCCCGGCCCGCTGGCCGTTACGCAAGCCACTTATAACCTAAGTGCCGCCGTTGGCTCGACTTACGGCATTCCCGGCACTCACCTTGCCGAAGATCTTTTCTATCCCACCAATATTTCAAGCATGGGCGTGCTGCCCCTGATTGTTATAGGCCATGGAAACGGCCATAGCTACGCCTGGTATGACCATATTGGCAATCACCTTGCCTCGTACGGATACATCGTGATGAGCCACGCAAACAATACCGGCCCGGGCCCGGTTTCAGCCTCCACGACAACACTTGGCCATACAGACGCCTTTATCGATCAAGTCGCCGCTGGAGTGATTGCAGGCGGCGCGCTGACTGGACATCTGGACACCAGCCGGATTGTATGGATCGGGCACAGCCGGGGAGCCGAGGGGGTCGCAATCAGCTTCCAACGTTTGTTTAACGCGACTTATACACCGGTCAACTACGCCAAAGCGAATATCAAGTTGATCAGCAGTATGTTACCGACCGACTTCGAAGGCACAAACGTCGCAAATCCCCACAACGCCAACTATCACCTGTGGACGGCTTCAGGCGATTCGGACGTGAATGGCTCCGCCGGTTGCAATCTCTGCCAAACCTACCATCTGCACGATCGTGCCACCGGTCACCGGCAATCGACCACCGTCCAGGGGACCGGCCACGCCTGGTTCCACAACGGAGGCGGATCCGCGTGGTTTACCGGCCCGTGCTCCATCGGCCAGACAAACACTCATTTGGTTCAGTTGGGTCACTTCCTGCCCCTGATCAAGCGCTATGTCGAGGACAATATTCCGTCGATCGATTTCCTGACGCGGCATTATGAAAGTTTCCGCCCCATGGGCGTACCCACCGGGGATTCGTGCATCGTGGTCAGCCATGAATATCTGGATGCCTCGGTAGGCCCGCAAAAAACCGTCATTATCGATGACTACCAGTCGCAGTTCAGTGCCGGCATCAGCAGTTCGGGCTCGGCCGTCACGTTCAATGTCAGCAATGTTACCGAAGGAAGGCTGGATGACAATAATTCCGATTTCACATGGACTCCGACCGACCCGTTCAACGGCGCCACTCAGGCCGGCCCGACCGACACCAGTCGAGGGGTGGTATTTGACTGGACCGGCGTGAACCGCTTTTATGAATGGGAGATTCCGATCCCGGAGCGGAATTTCACCGACAACCTGTTTCTGTCTTTCCGAGGTGCCCAGGGGACTCAACACCCGAATACCCTGGCCGTGCTTGGCGACCTGACATTCGACGTGACCCTGCGCGACAGTGCATCGACCAGCAGCTCCATCAGTATCGGGGCATATGGCGGCGGCCTGGTGCAGCCCTACCAGCGTTCCGGTGGCTGGCATAACGAAATGAAGACCATACGCATTCGCCTGACCGATTTTCTCAACAACGGTTCCGGTCTGAACCTCAGCGACATCGTCGCAATCCGCCTGGATGTCGGCCCCGCGCACGGCTCGCCGGAGGGTCGAATTGTCATCGACGATGTCATGTTGACGAATGACCGCGCGGTCTACGACGCAGGCACAAATGGCGACCCGCATATCAAGACCGTCGATGGCACGCGTTACGACTTCCAAAGCGCCGGCGAATTTACGCTGCTGCAGGATGGCAGCACAATGGAAATACAGGCGCGACAGACGGCTGTTCCGGGTGCGCCACCGATCACGAATCCGCATACCGGGCTCAGAAGCTGCGTCAGCATCAATACTGCCGTAGCCGCCCGCGTTGGTGGTCACGATGTAAGCTACCTGCCGAACTTGTCCGGCAGACCGGACCCCGCCGGTCTGCAACTTCGCATCAATGGCGTATTGACAGACATCCAGGCCCTGCAAAGCTTCAATCTTGGCTCTGGCGGGCGTGTTTCCACGGCCCCTGCCGGAAACGGAATCGAGATCGTGTTTCCCAATGGAACATCTCTGATCGCCAGCCCCCACTGGTGGAACTCGCAGAGCAAGTGGTATCTCAATCTCAGCGTATTCAATACGCCCGCCACAGAAGGTGTCATGGGTCTCATACCAGCCGGCGGCTGGTTACCGACCTTGCCCAATGGAACCTCAATGGGTCCGCGTCCGGCATCAGCTGCGCAACGCCATATCGACCTTAACCAGAAGTTCGCCGACGCCTGGCGCATCAGCGATGCAACCAGCCTGTTCGATTACGCGCCGGGCACCTCGACTGCAACCTTCACCAATAAGGATTGGCCGCCGGAGGAATCGGAGCCGTGCATCGTACAGGATTCCCCTCCGGTAACCCCGATCCATTGGGATCGCGCAATGGAAATCTGTCGCCTGATCATTGATGTAGACGATCAGGCCAACTGTGCGTTTGACGTCGCCGCCACCGGTGAACTAGGCTTCGCCGAAGCCTACCTGCTCAGCCAGAAAATCGACCTCGAATCGACAACAACGGACTTGTTCCTCGCCCGAGACAGGGAAGCCGTCACGTTTGTCGCGGTTGTCAGGATGAAAAAATCAGGCGATAGAATCAGCGCGGAACCACACCGCTCACCAGGCACCATTCAGTTTACGATCAACGGCAGTAACGTGGGGAGACCTGTCGACTTGGACGCTACCAGCCATGCGACGTGGACGACACGCCTGGATGGTGGGGAATATACCGCAGGCGCGATCTTCATCCCGAACGACGAGCAAACCCCACTGTTACCCAGCACCAGTCTGGACAAGCAATTCGTGGTTGAAAAAGGCAAAAGATAGTCAGCCTTTTTATGAAATTTCACAGGGAAAGTCACCTCAATTCAAATGGTTGAATTGAGGTGACTGATTCTCTTTCGATGAGCGCAAAACACGAAAACAGCGCCTGTACCCTACCCTACCCTTCCAACTACAATGCTCATGAAGTCAACGCCGCATCCGGCGTCACCATCAGGTCCTGGATGTTCTCGTGCTTCTCCAGCCTATTGCAAGCATCAGAAAGGCAAGGAAGAGTAGGCCGAGCGGGCTTGCTAGCGGAACGGCTACTGGTGCCGGGGCGGTGCCGAATAACCCGAGGCTGCGCTCGAATGCCGCTGTGCCAGTTTGGTGGCCGATAATGCGACCGGGCAGATCGTCGAGCAAAGGGTGGATGCCACCGGCAATGCGCGATATGCCTGCTTCATCGGCCGCATCATAATACGTAGCCCACTGCAGTACGATATCTTCGCTTGGGCCGAACTCAAACCCCAGATTGAATCCGCCGGCGCCGCTGCTTGCCGTGAATTCGCCTATACCGCCTGGAAAATATGGGCTGCCGGTCATTCGAGTCAGCACTGTTGCAGCAGCGCGACTGAAGCCACTGTGGCCCGAGGTGTAGCCGGGGAAAGGTGGTGTGACGAAGTCGAACTGCTGGTACGGCAGCCAGTCAATCGCCAGAATCCAGCCGGCGCCGCCAATGTCAGAATCCGGATCAGCCGGATGGCCCAACCAGGATTGAATGGCAATCTCTCCGATGTGGGCAGCCAGGTGTTCATGACGTTCGCCGGGCTGGCTTGAATTGGCAGTGATGACCTCAACCAGGCCGGCCTCCAGCGGCAAACCGGATGGGTGCCAGGACGGCAGTGTGTCATCCGAGCTCTGTCCGAGTTCGCCCATGCCGCGAATTATCGTGATCGGACGGGAAAAATCATAAAGTCGCTTGACCTCCCAGGTGGCCACCGCATTGTCATGCAGAGCACCATTGAGCATCAGATAAAGCTTGACGTCCCACTCAAGACGGTCGACCAACGGGCCGCTGCCGCCGATGCGAAGTTGCTGGGCCGGGTGGTCGGAAACAGCGTTGGCCAGGCCATTCCAATGTCCGGGTGGGGTTGAGGAATCCGGGCCGTCAGCCCAGAATTCGGCCAGAACCCGGCCCCAATCGCCACGGAGAGTCCAGTTGTCGGGGTACGGCTGACCTGTAGCTGGATTGATGGGATGACCCGCGCCATCCATGGCGCCGAGCGAATTATTGCCGACCACGGACGGTGAAATATTGATCATCTCACCATCGGTTGGGTCCAGCTGTGAACTGGAGCGAATCAACTCAAGCACTTCAGCTTTCAATTGTTCATCACCAACGCCGCCGAGCAATGGCGGCACGCCAGGATCAGCATAGGGCTCTGAACCTGCCGGGCGCTGCATGGCGAACGTATTGACGTTGAACCAGTGCGGGGTCAGAAACGCCTGCGGTTCCACGCTACCCGGCACCACCAAGGGTTGCCAGACATTCAGATCAACATGGCCATTGGTGCCCGATTGGTCGACAATGAGAGGTGGCGTGCTTAAGACGTATCCGGTGTTGTCGGCATAGCCGTCCGGCTCATTGGCCCCGTCGTTCAGCCCGACGGCGATAATGGTAGCGGCGATACGATTGCCGATAGCGGCCGGGCTGTCGCCCGCGACGCTGGTGTTGCTGATATCGAAACCCAAGGCGGCCATGCGCGAATCAAAATCTGCCTGCGTCTGGGGCTGGCCGGGCGAGTTGGCAAAACGATGGCTGAGCACCCGATAAGCAGCGAAGCTAATGGCTTGTTCGCGTGCGGCTTGAGTATCAATAGCCAGCGGCCCGTCCTCACTCTGGAATACGGCCGTCGTGCCGGGCGCATAGGCAGCCCAGGCGTCAAACATCGCAGCCGAGACATGGAAAAGATTGCGCGCATGGACCGTTGGCCGGGGGGTGTCCGCGCGAATTGCCTCAAGCATTTGTTCATTCCATTGGCGGGCCACCGATTGACTGATGCCACGCTTGCTGGACACTGGGGACGCGCTTCGCGAGTCTGGCAGTTGCACCGCATCCGAAACTCCCGCGGCGGCCACGGTGTTGGGCCCGGACAGGAGCATGGCGCAGGCGGCGACGATGCCGAAAACACATTGATTAAAGCTCATTGAAAGACTCCCTGTTTTTTTTGTATTAAACCGCTGGCAAGTTTAATCCGCCGCCTGTCCTCATGGGAACAGGACAATCTTGAGGCGACTTGAACCTCCCTCTCGGCGAGAAGAATATCCGAAAATGGCGAGAAAATAAAGCCTGCTTGTGAATTTCATCACGTATTTGTCCAAAAACTGCGCTCTGGCTCAGCTCTGACGCCCTGTACCTTCCCCTGTCAACGCTTAACCGATGCCCTCACGGACATCCGCCCCGGACTCGGAGCTCTGGCGGGGTGCTAGCCCTTTCCAAATAGAGGGCTTTCACCGCTTGATCTACCTCCGGCTTTGGCCGGCGCACTGGGTGTCCTGGTGTGTGTGCCTGCCTTGTAAGAACAGTCCTTGACGGCTTGTAGAGTTTCTTGTCTTGCATCGGTCTCGTCCCTATACTCAGGGAGTCTGATGTGCTAATCGTGAATGGGAGGGTGAAGATGAAAAGCATGCTTTCTGTGTCGATATCCAAACTGCCGACCGCGTTTATTCTCGCTTTTATGGTCGCGAATCTGACTGCCTGCGGGACCACTGGTTCAGTGGATAGCGATTCGTTCCAGAACTACCAGCAAGCAATTTCCACACTCAAGGATCAGTCCGATCAAGCGCTCAAGGCCGTCTATCAGGAAGAGCTGAATGAGTTCAAGACGCGCGTCGCCGCTGGCGAGGCTAGTGAGGTTGGTCAATTGCTGCTGATGTTTCCGGCCGACGGTGATCCGTACTCCTGGTCCTACTCGCCGTCGGGGCAATTGCCGATTTTTGCGTCAATGGACGAAGCCCGCCAGACGCTTAGCGCCATGAACGCTTACCTGCTGGATTACGCCGGTTTGTTGATTACTTTGTCCGGCGCCGACGACACACACGGATTCAACCCACAGGACGAAGCTGCCAAGTTCGATAGGAATGCATCGTCGTTGCTGGAACGCTTGAGTGACTTTAATGTGGATACTGGACGAATTTCATCCGGAGAACTGGCTTTGTTTTCCGTTCTGGCAGCAAATATAGCTCAGAACTACCTGAATTCGAAACGCGCTGAGCTGCTGAGCGACATTCTGAAAGAAGGCATGCCGCCATTGCGAGTGTTCTCAGGTAAAGCCCGTGAGTTGATCGCCATTACCGCAGCCAGCGCTCAAACCCAGTATCAAAACAAGGCGCCAGACCTGATCCGCAAGATTATCGGCGGAGACGGTTCGGCAACGGTCGACGATTTGCTCGCTCTCAATCAGCGCATCAGCGACCAGCTAAGTTTGTATCGCAGTATCGACGATGGCTACGCGGCACTGCCGAGAGCACAACAGCAACTCTTGGACGGAATTGCTCAGGGCCGGCATACAAGCCTTTCCGAGCTTATAGGGTTTATCGGACGAATCGAGCAGCAGGTTGAACAATTGAGCAACTGACTCAAGCAGGATGATTATGGACAAACAAGACAAATTAACGTTACTGCAATACCTGATATTCATTCGCGGCAAATTACAACACTTGTCGATCGAGTTGCTGACCATGGGCGAGGACACCAGCAAAGTGGATGCCTCGGAAAAAAAACTGGCTGAGCAAATCGATCTGTTGCGCTCACAGGTATTGAGCGAGTGGCAGGGTAATGCCGACGAAATTTTGAACAGCCTGCGCAGCTTGAACAGCGAAGCGCAGAATGCGATTCGACAAATACGCACCGCTGAAAACAAGGCCGAGAAGGTTAACCAGGTGGTTTCCATTCTGGATCAAGGGATAGCGCTGGTAGCCAAAATCCTGCGTTGAAGAAAACGAAAAAACTCAAGCAGCAATACCCCATCCTAGAAATCACGACGCCCAAGAAAGCACTTACGAATTCGTGACCAAGGACTGCTGCCAGGCTGGGGCAGTGCTGATGGAGGGCCGGCGAAAGCATCCGGCGAGCGGTGGATTGCTGAACTTTCCCGGCGCACTGCGTGGCGCGGAGACGGCTGAGCAAGAGGACCGGGCCGTCTTGTCTTGGATCAGCATGCCAGAGGGTCTGGACCAGGAACGCAGAGCCCCGCCAGGATGGCGGGGCTCATACGCAGGCGACTTGTGCCCTGCCCTTCGAATCAGGCGTAAGATCGTCTCCGGGCTGTCATCAGGCCGATCAACAACGTTCCCAGAATCAGGGCAAGCAGGCCAAGCCAGTTGGCAACTGGTACTGGATACGGTTCTCGTTCTGACACAGTAGTGATCACGGTATCAGTCTGCTCCGGCACCGGGTTGCCTTGCGGATCATCACCGTTGGCGATTGCCGTATTGACGATCTGTCCAGCCGCCATATCGCTCTCAGTCACCGTATAGACGCCGATCAAAACACAGGTTTCGCCTGGCTCGACCGTCAGGCAGGTGATTGAAGACGGTGTGATCAAGTCGTCGACTACCACGACATTGCTCAGCGTGGCAGTGCCATTATTGGTCGCCGTGATTGTGTATTCCAGCACGCTGCCCGACTCGATCGTCGCCGGCGCGCCCGTCAGCGCCTTGGAAATAATCAACGATGCTGTGACGACCGGATGGCTGGTCTGGCAATCCGGGCACACCGGTTCAGGGTCACCACCACCTTCATTGATCACCACGCTGTTTTCCACGCTGACCGTGGCATCGGCATTGACCGTGGCGGTATAGATGAACGTGTAGCTGTCCGGCTCTGCGCCAGAGGTCAGGGTACAGGTGATTTCCTGACCGGACGCGACGCACCCGGCCGGCAGCGCGTCAATTGTCAGACCCGAACCCAGGGTGTCGGTCAAGACCACATCCTCCGTGGTATCCCCGTCCACTACAGTCACCGTAAGCGTATAAGTCAGGACCTGGCCGGCCACGACATCAGTGCCACTGGCCGGGTCCGCGCTCTTGGACACACTGACCTGGGGATCGAATCCGCCGACAGCCGCAGTTCCGCCATCGCTATCCATATTGTTGCTCAGATCAGGATCCACTTCGTCGGCGACGACGTCCGCTTCATTGGCGAACACCCCCTCATTCTCGAGTTCTGCCTCGACCAGGATGGTAAAGCTGTCGTTGACCGCCAGGCTGGCAAGGGTACAGGGGAACTCGCCGCCAGGACAGTCTGCTGCACCGCTGTCAGTGATTTCGAGGTTGATCAGGTTGGTCACTGTATCATTGACCACCACATTGGTCGCAACGGACGGACCCAGGTTGGTCACCACGATGGAGAACTCGACCACTTCGCCAACCAGGTGCGGGCCATCAGTTGTCAACAGGGTCTTGACGATTTCCAGATCCGCCATTGGCGTACCACTCGCCGTGGCTTCGTCACTGTCGGTGACCGAATCATTGTTCGGATCGGTCGCGCTTACCATCGCGGTGTTGGTGAAGCTGCCGGCAGTAATATCGTCCTGGTCGACCGTGTAGCTGGCCGTACAGACCAGCGTTTCGGTCGGCGCCAGAATGGCAGGCTGGACCGGGATGCAGCTATCGATAGTCGCATCCGGATCGCTGATCAATACAGCGCTCAGGGTCACGTTGCCGGTGTTGGTCGCCGTGATCTGGTAGTTGATCTCATCACCCACATTGGCAAACGGGTCCCCGCCGGTGATCACCTTATCCAGGCTGATATCCGGGTTCTGGTCGAGTTCGGTCGTGATCGTGTCCTCTTCCGGATCGGTCTGGTCGCTGTTGGCCGTGCCGGTGTTGACGATTTCGCCCGCATTGATGTCGGCTTGGGTCACCGTATAGGTACCGACCAGCACGCAGTCATCACCCACGGCCACACTGGCGCAGCTTTCGCTGGCCGGGTCCAGGATCGGGTCTCTGACCAGCACATTGGTCAGCGGCACGTTGCCGGTGTTGGTCGCGGTGATGGTATAGGTCAGGACCGTGCCCTCGACGATCGGTGTGGCGCTTTGGTCGGTCAACGCCTTCGATACCGCCAGCGCCGGGCTGCCTTCGACCGGTGTGACCACCGTGTCGGTCACCGGATCCGTTTCATCCGAGTTCGCGGTGCCGGTGTTCTCCACCTGGCCTGCCGTTACGTCGGCCGCCGTCACCGTATAGGTTCCTACCAGCACGCAGTCATCACCCACGGCTACACTGGCGCAGCTTTCGCTGGCCGGGTCCAGGATCGGGTCACTGACCAGCACATTGGTCAGCGTCACGTTGCCGGTGTTGGTCGCGGTGATGGTATAGGTCAGGACCGTACCTTCGACGATCGGCGTGGCGCTTTGGTCCGTCAACGCCTTCGATACCGCCAGCGCCGGGCTGCCTTCGACCGGTGTGACCACCGTGTCGGTTACCGGATCCGTTTCATCCGAGTTCGCGGTGCCGGTGTTTTCCACCTGGCCTGCCGTTACATCGGCCGCCGTCACCGTGTAGGTACCGACCAGCACGCAGGCGCCGCCCGGCGCCACGCTGGCGCAGTTGTTGCTTGACGGCGTGATCAGCGGATCACTGACAACCACATCGTTGAGCGTGACGTTACCGGTGTTGGTCGCGGTGATTGTATAGGTCAGTACGCTGCCCTCAACGATCGGGTCCGGTGCGCCGGTCAGGGCCTTGACCACACTCAACGCAGGGTTTTGATCCAGCGGCGTGGTCAGCTCGTCTTCTTCCGGGGTCGGGGTTTCCGTACTGGTCCCGCTGCCGGTGTTGACGATCTGGCCATTGTCGATGTCGCCCTGGGTCACCGTGTAGGTGCCGGTCAGCACGCAGGTGCCGCCCGGCGCCACGCTGGCGCAGTTGTTGCTTGACGGCGTGATCAACGGATCGCTGACAACCACATCGTTGAGCGTGACGTTACCGGTGTTGGTCGCCGTGATCGTATAGGTCAGCTGGCTGCCAAGCACGATCGGGTCCGGATCGGCATTGGTCAGGGCCTTGGCAACCGTCAGATCCGGGTTGGCCAGTTCCACTACTGCATCGTCGACATCCGAAACCGCTTCAGGCGTAAAGGCGAATGCCAGGTTGATGACAGCGCCATTGTTTACGTCATCGCTGTCGGTGACATAGCTGCCTGTGCAAATGAGGACTTCACCCGGATCGAAATAGTTGTCGAGGTTACCGATGGTGTCCAGGTCGGGACAGGTAACTGTCGGAATGAGATTGTCATCAATCTGTACCGGCCCTGCCAGGATC
>JBGTLI010000054.1:0-7647 GCA_041744195.1 Wenzhouxiangella sp.
AGGTTCAAGGTTCAAGGTTCAAGGTTCAAGGTTCAAGGTTCAAGGTTCAAGGTTCAAGGCTCAAGGTTCAAGGCTCAAGGAATTAGATCCCGGATCAAGCCCGGGATGACACGCACCGACGCACCGACGCACCGACGCACCGACCACCGACCGCCGACCTCCGACCACCGACCTCCGACCACCGACCTCCGGTTCAATGCAGGCCGAAAAGGTGAGGTGGATCGACCGGCTGGTAGCGGTGAGATTCATGAAACATCCGGGTCAAGCACGTTTCGCGAACGCACCCACCGCCACTTCATGAGCCTGCGTTGAATCAAGTGTTCCTTGATAATCGAGTACAGTTTGCCTAGGCCACGAAGCCGCCATCTGGGCGGCGATGGTCGGTCCAGGCTTTCGCTGACCATCAGAAACATCGCCAGACCCATCGCCGGAAAATGCGCATGGTTGAGGAGCAAGGGGAAAGTCATCAGCGCCCAACAGGATCCTACACACCAGAATCCGTGCTTGGTGCCGAACTGCAATACATCCATGTCGGCCCGCACCCCAAAGGCGCGCAACTCCCTATGGTTGTGATTACGGTTCAGGCATTGTTGTTTAATGGGGGAACATTGCCAGATCACAACGAGCAACAGAAATAGCAATAAAGGGAACGCGGAGGCCTGCAGCCACGACCCCATAACTGAAAGCACGAGCTGGATGACAACTCCGGCCACCATCCAGACAGCCACATATCCCAATGCAAATAACCCCATCGCCCACGGGCGTCGACGCTTGAAGCTTCGCTCCCGGACGTGATGCAAGGGCTCGATCAATGTCGGCACCATCATGGCCATCAACATGACAAACCAGGCCCCCAACGCGTCACTCGCCAACACTTCATCCGCTGCTGGCGCATGGCTGTGTCCCCCGTGCCCCGAGACACCACCCCCAAACAGTAACCAAACCCAAGCCAGCGCACTTATGGCAAGTGCACCTCCGGCAATCTGACGACGAACTCGACTGCACTCAGTCACAAACGGCTCTCTCGATACACGCTGATGCGGCCAACGGTTATTTCCGCGTCCGCTGTGACGGCACTTTCCGGGGTTACGCTCACGTTCAAAGAGTCGCTGGCCAATGCGCCCTCGACATGCAGTTGGTCGATGATGCTGGAGATATCCACTTCGAGCGTAAGGCCAGCTCCACCGTGCTCACCATCGGCCATGCTGGCTCGACGAAGCCCAAACAATGCGACGCTACCTGCAGCAATACCATTGACATGGATATTCAGCTTGTTAGCATCACGCGTACCGCGCACATTCTCCAGCTGAAGGTAGGCCCGATCCGGCATGTCAGAGGTTGATTTTACTGCCAATGTGGAAACAAGCTTCTTAGTTACGTCTTGATTCAGTTTTACAACCGCACGAATCCCTGCACTATCAATTCGCAACGCTCCATCGTGTGCACCTACCAATTCGGACTCGTGCTGGGAATCTGTATCTTTCATGACGAAGCCCTCCTCAGGGGTAGCAACGCCCAAATTCAGCAGACGTCTTGCGAGAGGCTTCATGGATGCCGGTCCAGCCCCGGAAGCCAACGATTGGTAAGTGTAATCCAGGGAAGCCAGGCTGTTGACGTCAGCGGGAGTGTACGTCCAGGGTGTGGCACCCGGTTTGGGCATGATGAACTTCCTCTCGCCAGTGTCCGTGGGACCCGCCAACCACCTCGGATCAACCGGGTTGGCGTTGCCATCCGCGTTCCATGCCGCCCACATACGGTCAATGTTGGCGTGATGCAAATAGAAAATTGGGTCCAGCGCGGCAATTCCAGGATCTGCCATCAATCCCCAGATTTTGCCGTTTGGAGCGTTGCCACCGACATCGACGTGAACTAAATTGTGTGGATTGCTTTCGAGATTTCCCGATGGCAAGGTCCCGCCATGCCAGAACCCGGTCTTTGGGCCGCCGAAACCCGGTCGCGGAGTGTTCGCATTGCTCCCGGTATAAATATCATTCGACAGGCAGGCATTGGAAACGGGTGGAATCTGGATATAGATATTGCCATCGTTCTTCGGGCCATAGCGTGCCGTCACCATGAGCGGATTTGGGTCGCCATCCGGCAGTGACGCCTGGGTAAACGAAGGCGGAATCCGGTATTCGTTGTCAGGCCCCAGATAATCCCAGTAAGGCAGCGCCCAGCTTGTCGGCCCACCCAGCGAAATGATCGCCTGGCGCAATTGCTCCTCGATCGCAATCAGATAGCCACGATGCCAGGGAAGAAAGTACCAGCTCTGGTGTTGACACTGATTCCAGTAGGTTTTGTAATCCTCCACTGATGGCAGCGGCTTCGTGGGCACTGCGGGCACCGGGGGAATGTATGCCCACCCCGGAAATTCGCTCTGCGGCTGGTAAACATACTCACCGTGAATGGCCGCGAAGAACCACCAACTATTCGGATCATTGAGCGCACGCGACTGCATGACCCCGACCCCCTTGGCGTACCAAAGCAGGTCCGTATTCGAGAATGTCCCGCCATAGTTCCAAGCATTAGATCGTGTATAAGCCATGATTGTCATTCCTCTGAGTTAAACGTTTAGGTATAAGTTTTACTTAACTGTTCAGGGTTACGAGCGTCGCTCCAGCACAGCGTCAGGTCACCTGTACTATCGCGAGCCAGCGAAATTTGAGGACATCGGAATGCAGCGACAGAGCCTCAATGCAGGCCGGAAAGGTGGGGCGGATCGACCGGTTGATAGCGGTTCTTCTGGCCAAGCATCTCGCGGTTGACGACCACGACGCCATCTTCGGTCACGTAAAAGCGCGCCTCGTCGTAGGCTCGGTCCTCGCCGATGATGGTGCCGGACGGAATCTGACAACCGTTGTCCACCAGGACGCCAGTCAGACGGCTGCCTTCCTCGATATGACAATTGGGCAAGGCGACCACCTGCTTCAGGCGGCAAGCACTGTCTACCCGGCAATCACTACCCAGCATGACCTGATGCAGGACCGAATCGGTCACCACACAGCCAATACTGACGGCGGACGATGAAATGCTGCAGCCACGCCCGGCGCCCCCGGAGCAGAACTTGGCCGGTGGCGACTGATGCAGGCGGGTGAAAATGGGCCATTTCCGGTTGTACAGGTCAAGGACCGGATCGTCCGTCAGCAACTCCAGGTTCGCCTTGAACAAGGCATCCACTGTGCCGACGTCGCGCCAGTACGGTCGACCCGGCGAGGCCTGTTCCAGCAACACGGCCTGCACGTTGTGGCCCGATCGAACGGCGTAAGGGATGACGTCATTTCCGAAATCATGGCTACTGGTCTCCTCAGCGGCATCCCGCTTGAGCGTCCTGCGCAGGTAATCGGCGGAAAACACATAAATACCCATACTGACCAGGGCGCGTCCGGGATCATCGGGCATTGGCTTCGGATCGACCGGCTTTTCCTCGAACCCGACGACGCGCTGATCGTGACCGATTTCCATCACACCAAATTGGTCGGCCTCGGCCAGCGGCACCTTGTTGCAGGCAACAGTAATATCGGCCCGCTGGCCCGCGTGCGCATCGAGCATTGCCCCGTAATCCATGGTGTAAATCTGGTCGCCGGCCAGCACCAGGAAATACTTGTGGTCATTCGATTCGATGATGTCCAGGCTCTGGTAGACCGCGTCGGCCGTACCCTGGTACCAGGTTTCATCTTCCAGCCACTGCTGGGCCGGGATCAGATCAAGCAGGCCGCCGTACTCGCTGTTGAGCCGGTTCCAGCCGAGCATCAAGTGACGCAACAGCGAATGGGACTTGTACTGGGTCAGCACTGCGATCCGCCGCACATCGGAGTGCAGGCAATTTGACAAGGCAAAGTCGATGACCTGGAACTGGCCGCCAAACGGAACGGCCGGCTTGGCTCGCCAATCGGTCAGCATTTTCAATCGGGCCCCACGTCCGCCGGCGAGAATCAAGGCCTGGGTCTGGCGGGCCAGGCTGCTGCGAAGCTGACGGGATGAATTCATGCATCACCCTGATTTGCGGTCTTGCCGCCATGCTAACCAATGCCGACCGCATCCAATGCGTGTAAACGAACGTTAGCCAATCTTGAGTCGGAACAACCCCGGCTTGCAGGCTCGGCGGAAGCTATTGATTCTCGCTGGCCTGACGCTGCGCCTGCTGGGCATCGACTACCGCAATGGCCGTCATGTTCACCACCCGGCGCACGGTGGCCGAGGGTGTCAAGACATGGGCTGGTCGGCCAATGCCCATCAGCATGGGCCCGATGGTCACGCCCTTGCCCACGACTCGCGCCATGGAAAAGGCGATATGTGCCGCGTCCTGATCCGGCATGATGAACAGGTTGGCTGAGCCCTTGAAGCGTGAATTGGGAAAGATACGCTCGCGAATCTCGGGCAGCAACGCGGCGTCGGCACGCATTTCACCCTCGACTTCCAACTCGGGCGCCATTTCGCGCACCAGGTTGAAGACCTGGCGCATCTTCGAGGCCGACGGATTGACATGGCTGCCAAAATTGGAGTGGGATACCAGGGCCACCTTGGGTTCGATACCGAACATTCGCACCCGCTGAGCCGCCAGGATGGTCAGTTCGGCCAACTGGGCGGCGGTGGGGTCGGGGTTGACGTGGGTGTCGCACACAAACAGCGTCCCCAGCTCGCTGGTCACGGCCGACAGGGCGCCCAGGGTCTGGCTTGAGGTGGCGGTGCCAAACACCTCGGTGATGTATTTCAACTTCTTATCGTAGCGACCCACCACGCCGCAGATCATCGCGTCGGCTTCCTGGCGGTAGACCATGATCGCGGCGATCACCGAGGTGCGGGTGCGGACGATCGCCTTGGCCGAATCGGGGCTCACGCCGCGGCGCTGGGTGATCTCGTGAAAGGTCTGCCAGTATTCCTTGAAGCGCGGATCCGACTCGGGGTTGACCAGTTCGAAATCCACGCCCGGCCGGATGCGCAGGCCGGCGCGTTCGATGCGCATGTCAACCACAGCGGGCCGACCAATGAGTATCGGCTTGGCCAGCGCGTCATCAACGATTGACTGCACCGCGCGCAACACCGTTTCTTCCTCGCCCTCGGCAAACACCACGCGTTTGGGGTCGCGACGGGCTGCGTCGAAAACGGGCTTCATCAGCAAGCCGGTCCGGAACACGTACTGGGTCAGCTTCTCGCGGTAGGCATCCAGATCCTCGATCGGCCGGGTTGCAACGCCCGATTCCATCGCCGCCTTGGCGGTAGCCACGGACAAGTGAACCAGCAGACGCGGATCGAACGGTTGCGGGATCAGGTAGTCCGGGCCGAACTTGGGGATCACCCCGCCATAGGCCTGAGCGGCCACATCGGAGGCCTCCATGCGCGCCAGCTCGGCGATGGCATGGACGCAGGCCATTTTCATCTCGTCATTGATCGCCGTGGCGCCAACATCCAGGGCGCCGCGAAAGATGTATGGGAAGCAAAGGACGTTGTTGACCTGGTTGGGAAAATCCGAGCGACCGGTGGCAATCAGGGCATCAGGCCGGACCTCGCGCGCCAGGTCCGGCATGATTTCAGGCACCGGATTGGCCAGGGCCAGGATGATTGGGCGCTTGGCCATGGTCTTGACCATATCGGCGGTCAGCACGCCGGGCGCGGAAACGCCGAGGAAGATGTCGGCCTTCGGGATGACCTCGCCCAATGTCCGGGCTTCGGTGTCGACCGCGTAAGTTGCCTTGCGCTCGTCCATGTCGGTCTCGCGGCCGGAGTAGACCACGCCTTCGCGGTCGCAGACGACGATGTTTTCCCTAGGCAAACCCATCTTGACCAGCAGATCCAAACAAGCCATGCCCGCCGCACCGGCGCCGGAGGCAACCAGGCGGATGTTCTCCAGCTTCTTGCGCACCAGCGACAGGCCATTGACCACGGCCGCGGCGGTGATGATCGCCGTGCCGTGCTGGTCGTCGTGAAAGACCGGGATATTCATGCGCTGCTTGAGCGCCTCTTCAACCCTGAAGCATTCCGGCGCCTTGATGTCTTCGAGGTTAATGCCGCCGAAAGTCGGTTCCAGGCTGGCGATGATGTCGATCAGTTTTTCCGGGTCTTTCTCGTCGATTTCTATATCGAACACGTCGATATCGGCAAACTTCTTGAACAGCACGCCCTTGCCTTCCATCACGGGCTTGGCCGCCAGTGGACCAATGTCACCCAGACCAAGCACCGCCGTCCCGTTGGAAATCACTGCCACCAGGTTGCCACGAATGGTGTACTCGCGCGCCTTGGCCGGGTCTGCCTGAATCGCCGAACTGGCCGCCGCCACACCGGGCGAGTAAGCCATCGCCAGATCCTTCTGGGTTGTCAGCGCCTTGGTCGGCACCACCTTGATCTTCCCTGGCACGGGCTGGCGGTGATAGTCGAGTGCTTCGTCGCTGAATTTGTCGGTCATGGCAATCCGGGTCAATCAAAAATTGGGATGACTGCGCAAAAGAAATTTGAACCACGGAGGCACAGAGGACGCAGAGAAAAAACTATTTCTGTTTGCTCTGTGCCTCTGTGCCTCTGTGGTGAGCTTTACTTGCTCCTAGTGCTTTTGCTTTTTGGGTCAGGCCAGTTGGCCCGAACGCTCAGCTTTCTTCTTCTTCGTCCCATTCGCCCAGGGCGGCGGCGCTGTTCATGCGGGCGCGATGGAGGAGGACTTGCTGGGCCTGTTCGCGGTTGGCCTTCGGGTCGGACGCCCAGGTTTGCAGGCACTCGGCCTGCAGGGCCCGTCCGTAGGAAAAGCTGAGCGGCCAGGGCATGTCGCCCATCTTGTTCATGGCGTCGAGGTGGGCCGTGGCTTCGACATCGCCCTGTCCGCCGGACAGGAATACAACCCCGGCAGTGGCGGCCGGAACCGAGTTCAGCAGGCAATCGACCGTTGCCTCGGCTACTTCTTCCACGCTGGCCCGGTCATCGGCATCGCTGCCGGAGATGACCATGGAGGCCTTGAGGATGGTGCCTTCGAGCATGACGTTCTGCTCGTAGAGTTCGTTGAACAAGGCCTTGAGCGTCGCCTCGGTCACATCGAAAGAAGTATCAAGATCGTGGCTGCCGTCCATCAGCACTTCCGGCTCGACGATCGGCACCAGCCCGGCTTCCTGGCACAGTGCGGCGTAGCGCGCCAGGGCATGGGCATTGGCATCGATGCAGGCCCGGGATGGGATTTCGTCGCCGATGGTGATCACCGCCCGCCACTTGCAGAATTTCGCGCCGAGCCTGGCGTACTCGGCCAGCCGTTCGCGCAGGCCATCCAGACCTTCGGTCACTTTCTCGCCCGCAAACCCGGCCATGTCCTTGGCGCCGGCATCCACCTTGATTCCGGGCAAAATTCCGGCCTGCTCCATGGCCTTGACCAGTGGTGTGCCGTCCGGCATTTTCTGGCGAATGGTCTCATCGAACAAGATCGCACCGGAAATGAACTGACCCAGGTCCGGCGTGCTCAGCATCATCGAGCGGTAATCAAGACGATTGGCTTCGGTGTTGTCCACCCCGACCCCATCGAAGCGCTTCTTAATCGTACCGGTCGATTCGTCAATGGCGAGAATGCCCTTGCCCGGGGCTACCATGGCCTGGGCGGTTTCCACTAGCTGTTCGAGTTTGTCAGTCATGTCGGCTCCGGGGTCTACTGCGTGATGGGAAGATGTGCGTCAGCTC
>JBGTLI010000055.1:0-3447 GCA_041744195.1 Wenzhouxiangella sp.
CACTATGGCTCCAAGCTCGCCTGGCTGGCGGACGGCACATTGCTGATGAGCATTGGTGACCGTGGGGTCGAGCCCCCCCGGGCCCAGGACATTGACGATCATGCCGGTTCACTGCTGCGTCTCAATGACGATGGTTCAGTCCCGAACGACAACCCCTTCGTCGGCCGCGATGACGCGAAGCCGGAAATCTGGTCTTATGGCCACCGCAATATCCAGGGCCTGATGGTTCACCCCGAAACCGGAGAAATCTGGGCCACCGAGCACGGACCGCGCGGCGGTGATGAGCTGAACCTGATCGAGCGTGGCGGCAACTATGGCTGGCCGGTGGTCTCCCGGGGGCGTGACTATCGTACCGAAGAACAATTCAGTGACGGTGCCCGCTCCCACCCTGACATGATCGACCCAGTCATCGACTGGACCCCCAGTCTGGCCGCGTCCGGACTGGCCGTGTTGATTGACGATCATTTCGAAGCCTGGCAGGGCAATTTTCTGGCCGGCGGTCTGCGCGCTGAACAGATTCGTCGAGTCGTTTTCGAGCAGAACCAGGTTGTTCACGAAGAGGAGTTGCTTCGGGGCCACATTGGCCGGATTCGGGATGTTCGCATCGGTCCAGACAGCAATATTTACGTGATCACGGACCATCCGGAAGGCGCGCTCTACAGAATTTCGCCAGCAACCCGGTAATGAGCAGCCAGTAGCATGGCAAACGGATATGGCCATCAGCAGACGCTGCTGGTGGCCCTGACCGGCGGCATAGCGTCTGGAAAAACCGCCGTATCCAATCGACTCGCGGCCTTGGGCGCGGCTGTGGTCGATACCGATCTGGTCGCCCGCGAAGTGGTCGCGCCCGGCCAGGCCGGGCTCGATAGCCTGATTGAAGCCTTTGGTGAGGAAATCCTGACCAGCGATCAGCAGCTTGACCGTCAGCGCCTGGCCGAGGTGATTTTCGCCGACCCCGACCAGCGACGAACCCTCGAAGCTCTGCTTCATCCCCTGATCGAGGCGCGTACCCGTGAATTGATCCAGGCCCACGCCGATGCCCCTTATGTCCTGGTCGTCGTGCCACTGCTGGTTGAATCCGGGCTATTCGCCGATGCCGACCGGGTGGTGGTGGTCGATGTGCCGGAGGACATACAGATTGAACGCCTGCGCGGCCGCAACCATCTCACTGACCAACAGGCCCGGCAAATGATTGCAGCCCAGGCCTCACGGGATCAGCGCCTGCAACGGGCCAATCATGTCATCGACAACTCAACCTGCCTGGCGGATCTCGATCGACAGGTACAACGATTGCATCAGGAACTGCTTGCCGCTGGCGCCAGCCACTGAACCAGCTTTTCAGGCTTCAGGCTTTCGATGATTACCGTACTGCTCGACCAGTTCTTGCTGCACATTGACAGGCACCGCCTCGTAATGTGAGAACGACATGGTGTAGCGCCCTTCCCCACCGGTCAGGCTCTTGAGTTCGGTCGGAAATTCGGTGACTGCGGACAAAGGCACCGCGGCCGAGATGCTGGTGAACCCGCCTCGCAGACTGTCGGTACCCTGAATGCGCGCTCGTTTGGCCGCCAGGGTGCCGGTGACATCCCCCATCGCCACATCCGGCACTGTGACCTCCAATTCAACAATCGGCTCCAGGATCTGCGGGCCCGCGTTTTCGATCGCGTCCAGAAAGGCCTTGCGCCCGGCCACCACGAACGCGACTTCCTTGGAGTCAACCGGATGGAACTTCCCGTCGTAGGCAATGACCTCGATGTCCTGCAGGGGGAAGCCCGCGATAGCCCCCTCATCAAGCAGTTGCCTAACACCTTTTTCCACGGCAGGAACCAGGCTGGTGGGAATGGCGCCGCCCACCACTTCGCTCTTGAAGCGGAACCCCTCGCCCCGGCCCAGCGGGCGGATGCGCAGAAAGACCTCGCCAAACTGACCCGCCCCACCGGTTTGTTTCTTGTGACGATGATGGCCCTCGGCCGCGCGGGTGATCGTCTCGCGATAGGCAATCCGTGGCGGACGGGTATCGACATCCACGTTGTAACGGTTTTTGATCCGCTCGATCATAATGCGAAGGTGCATTTCTCCAAGACCGCGAATCACCGTTTCATTGAGTTCCTGGTGATGCTCGACCTGGAAGCACGGGTCCTCTTCACTCAGGCGGCCAAGGGCGGTCGCGAGCTTTTGTTCCTGGCCACGGGTCCTGGCTTCGACCGCAAGCCCGAACATGGGCTGGGGAAAATCGATCGGCTTGAGGTAGTAGTGATCCTCGTCATGGCAATCGTGTAATAGGGCGTCGTAGTGGATCTCCTCGACCTTGCCAAGCGCGCATATATCTCCCGGTACGGCGCGAGCGATCTCGATATGCTCCTTGCCCTGAATCCGGTACAGATGGGCGACCTTGATCGACTTGCGGCCGTCGCCGACAAACAGTTGACTGTTTGAATCGATACAACCCTGGTGGATACGAAAGATGCTGAGCTTGCCGGCATACGGATCGTTGGTGATTTTGAATACATGGGCCAGAACATGGCCGCCCGGGTCCGGCCGGGCCTCGATTCGTTCATCACCAGGCGCTTTGCGAAAGGGCGGCGGATTGCCCTCGGCCGGGTTGGGCAACAGTTGTTTGCAGAACTTGAGAAATTCACCACAGCCTGCGCCGGTACTGGCTGAGGTGAAGCAGATCGGTACCAGGTGACCCTGGCGGAGCGCTTTTTCGAAGGCATCATGCAGCGCTTCCCTACTGATTGCCTCCCCTTCCAGGTAGGCGGCCATCAGGTCTTCATCGACCTCGACCACCTGGTCGATGATCTCGGTGTGCGCATCGGCGACCGAGAAGATATCAGTCTCGCCGTCTGACTTGAAAAAGCAATCGCGCACGGTGGAAAAACCGTCGCTCGGCAGGTTGATCGGCAGGCACTGGCTGCCGAACTCGGATCGAATCTCCCGCACCAGCCCTTCGAGGTCGACGCCGTCGGCGTCAATCCGGTTGATGACGATGATCCGACAAAGCTTGCGCTGACGAGCTCTGCGCATCAGACGCCGGGTCGACATCTCGATACCGTTTACCGCATTGATGACGATGACCCCGGTTTCCACCGCCGTCATAGCCGCCAGCGCCTGCCCGCGGAAGTCCGGATCTCCTGGGGTGTCGATGATATTGATGTGCGTGCCTTCGTACTGCAGTGATGCGATGGCGGAATTGAGCGAATGCCGGTAGGTTTTTTCCTGGGGGTCGAAATCGCCGACCGTGGTGCCCCGCTCGATGCTGCCGGGCTCGCCCAACAAACCGGACTTGACCAACAAGGCTTCCATCAGGCAGGTTTTACCCGCACCAGAGTGTCCGAGCAAGGCGAGATTGCGAATCGTCGCGGTCTCATGGTCGGCCATAAACCCCTCCATTTGCATTGTCGGTTCCTTCCATCCTAATGCAGTCAGCCCGATCCGGCAAACCCC
>JBGTLI010000056.1:0-8752 GCA_041744195.1 Wenzhouxiangella sp.
CCGCGAAGATCGGGCACTGACCATTCGCCGTGGCTGGTGGACTTTCGGGCTGGGTCTGGTCGGCACCGTGGCCCTGTATGGGGCTTTCGCCTGGGTTGTTCTGGCGACCGTGGCCGGCCAGTTGTCGCTGGGCGAGATGACTATGTATATCCTGGTGTTCAAACAGGGTCAATCGGCCGTCAGCTCCAGCCTCAATTCAATCAATGGCATGTATGACGACCACCTGTACCTGACCAGCCTGTATGACTTTCTCGAACAACCGGCACGCAGCAGGCCCGGTAGTACCAAGCGGGGTGCCACACCCGGTACCGGTCTGGATATCACCAACCTGTCGTTTCGCTACCCCGGCAGTGATCAACTGGCCCTGGATTCGATCAATCTGAAACTCGCTCCCGGCACCAGCCTGGCGCTGGTCGGTGAAAACGGCTCGGGCAAGACGACCCTCACCAAGCTGATCTCCGGCCTGTATGAATTGGCCGACGGCGACATAAAGCTCGACGGGACCTCGCTGAGGCAATGGGACCAACGCGCCCTGCAGGACCGCATCGGCGTCATCTTTCAGGATTTTGCGCGCTACCAGTGGCTGGTCGGCCATAACATCGGCGCCGGTGACGTCAACGCCTTTGACGATGAACAACGATGGCGCGCTGCGGCGGAAAAAGGCCTGGCCGACGGCTTCATTCAGGACCTGCCCAAAGGTTACAAGACCCAGCTGGGCCGCTGGTTCAAGGATGGCCGCGAGCTATCCGGTGGACAATGGCAGAAAATCGCCCTGGCCAGGGCCTTCATGCGCCAGAGGGCCGACATCCTGATCCTGGATGAACCCACTGCCGCCATGGACGCCAAGGCCGAGTCAGAAGTCTTCCAGCACTTCCAGACCAGCGCGCGAGACCAGATTCTGATCCTCATCTCTCACCGCTTCTCCACCGTCCGCCAGGCCGACCTGATCGCTGTCATGGACCAGGGCAGAATCACCGAGATGGGGTCACATGAACAGTTGATGGCACTGGACGGCCAGTACGCCACCCTGTTCGAACTCCAGGCTGCCGCCTATCGTTAGACCTAATCCAGCGCGGCCACCGCCAACTCATCGACCTCACACCCGGCCGCTGCCGCCCCGTCGCAATAGGCGGCGGCCAGCGCATCGCAAAAGTGCCCCTTGCCCGAGCCCGGATGGCCCTGGATCAACACCACTGGCCTCACGTCGCTTCTCCTACTGGCCCGGGGGCGGTTGCCACAGTTCGAGCTTGTTACCCTCTGGATCGATCACCCAGCCGAACTTGCCATACTCGGATTCCTCGACCTTATCGTCGACCTGGCAACCTTCATTGCGCAGCACGGCCAGTAGCTCGTGCAAATCCTCGACCCGGTAGTTGATCATGAACGCCGCGCTGCTGGGTGAGAAATAGTCGGTATCCCGACTGAACGGACTCCAGACCGTCGTTCCGGTACCAGACGGATTATCCGCAGCCCACTTGAAGGCCACACCACCCCAATCCTCGATATCGAGTCCCAAATGCTTTTTGTACCAGTCGCCCAGTGCCTTCGGATCCGTCGCCTTGAAGAATATCCCGCCAATCCCGGTCACTCGTTTCATGATTGCCTCCTCGGAGCGCGTCACGCCCATTTGCGAAATCTGTTCATGATTAAAGCTTGAGCTTCATACCCTCGTGCGAGGCAACAAAACCCAGACTTTCATAAAAGCGTAGCGCGTCGGGCCGGGACTTGTCGGTTGTGAGCTGAACCATGCGGCAGCCTCTCTCACGCGCCCGACCAATGGCCCATTCAAACATCGACCGCCCAATGCCGAGCGACCGGGCCTTGCTCGACACCCGCACACCCTCAATCAAGGCCCGCCAGGCGCCCTGGTGAGACAGACCCGGGATATACGTCACCTGAAGCACGCCGACGACCCCGCTGTCACCGTCAGCAACAACGAGTTCATTGTTGGGATCAGCGGCCATGGCGCAGAAAGCCGAGCGATAGCACTGGGGTAATGGATCAGCAAATTGCTCTCGCTTTGCACCGAGTGCATCATCGGCAAGCATCCGCACGATGGCGACCAGATCAGTCTCGGTCGCCATTCGGAACTGGAATTCAGCACTCAAAAACCCGACCCCGCACTTTGCAAAAACGCTAGTTCCTCTTCTGAGGATTCACGGCCAAGTAGCTGGTTGCGATGCGGGTAACGTCCGAACTGCAAGATAATGTCCCGGTGCTGAATCTCGAACTTCAGATTGTATTCAAGCCCCTCCTGGGCAAACAGCGACATGGCCACTTCGTGAATCAAGGCCGACTCGCTGTGCATGTAGGGCATATACATGAATGCCCGCTCGGTTGGCTCAAGTTCCTGATCCACCCCCAGCGCTACGGCTTCCTGGGCCAGTGCCAGTGAAAGCGGATCATTGGCAAAAGCTTCGCCGCTGTTCCTGTAGATATTGCGTGAGAATTGATCCAGCACGATGATCTCGGCCAGGCGCCCTGCCGGCTCGCGTCGCCTCTCATACAATTCGCAGCGCGAAGCCCTGTCCAGCAACCCGCCAAAATCGCGCCCTATCCTGTCATCGACTTCGGCATCCATTTTGAACCACTGCTCAGGCGTTAACTCCGTGAACCAGAATTTCAGCACTTCCCGGTAATCAGCCTTCATATTCATCATGACGTCGATTCCAGACATAAGGCTCACTCCGTGCTCGTATCCTCATGGCCACAACAACGCGAAGATCACACCGGTGAGGATGCCGAAGACCAGACCGTCGAGAAAATCCATCAATTTGGCGCGTGCCGGGCGGGTAAACCAGATTTCGCGGCAAACGCCGCCGGCGGTGTGGGCAAGTATTGCGGTGGTGCCGACGATCTGAAAGACCGCACCGAAGCTGGCGCCAGCCGGGAGTGCGTTGGCGCCGACGTAACCCACCAGAACGGTCACAACCAGGAAGAACAGCACGGTCTTGACCATGTTCAGGCCCATGACGGGCTGCTTCGACCAGACATTGACCACGCCCCAGGGGCCGTCGGCATAACGCTTCTGAGCCCACTGTTCTTTCATGTCCTTGTCGTCGATGAGCGGGAACATGTACTCACCAGCTTCGGCGCCACTACCACGCACGAACTTGAGCAATTCGTCCTCGTCAGGCCAGCGCCGAACATCAGGTTTGTGGTGCGGCAGTACCACCCAGGCCAGGAAGCTGGCGAAAAACAGAACCACGGTCGTCACCAGAATCGGCAACCAGAGTTGCATCAGCATCATCATCTTGAAAACCTCCCTCGGATTGTGGACTACGATTCTGAACCGGACGGCTTGTTTGTGCAATCGGGTCATGCAGCTTCATTGAGGTCGTTATCGGTCGGACGCACGCTTCCGGCGTGTGCTGACGTACAGATCAGCCAGCCAGCGAAGCTTAACCTGCTTGGCTGTCTAGAAACACAGCAACTCACCGGATGGCCCAAAAGCCAAAGCTCGTCAATCTTGCCCTGCAGGGAGGGGGTGCGCACGGGGCCTTTACCTGGGGGATCCTCGACTACCTTCTGGAAGACGGGCGCTTGCAGATTGTCGGGGTTTCGGGCACCTCCGCCGGGGCGATGAACGCCGTGGCGCTTGCCGACGGTTACACCCGCGACGGCCCGGAAGGAGCCCGGGCCGCGCTTGATCACTTCTGGCGCTGCATGAGCCATGGCGCACGGTATACCCCGCTGAAACGCACGCCAATCGACCGGATGATGGGCAACTGGGGGCTGGAGAACAACCCTGTGTATCACTTCATGAACGCACTATCCCGTGTGGCCTCGCCGTACCAGCTCAATCCCATGAATATCAATCCACTGCGCGAGCTGTTGGCCGAGAGCATCGACTTCGACATGGTGCGAAAGTGCACCGCGTTCAAACTCTTCATCTCGGCCACCAGCGTTGAGAGCGGCAAGGTCAGGGTCTTTCCGCGCGAGCAATTGACGGCAGATATGGTAATGGCCTCAGCCTGCCTGCCCCAACTGTATCAGGCCGTCGAGATCGACGGCGTACCCTATTGGGACGGCGGCTACATTGGCAACCCGGCCCTGTTCCCTTTCCACGGGGCGACCGAGAGCAATGACATCGTCGTGATCCAGGTCAATCCCATCGAGCGCAAGGGCGTGCCGAAAACGCCGATGGAGATCCAGAACCGCATCAACGAGATCAGCTTCAACAGCAGCCTGCTCAAGGAACTGCGCGCAATCGACTTCGTCGACCGCCTGATCGAAGAAGGCAGACTCTCAGGCGATGACTACCGTCCGATGTGGGTCCATCTCATTGAGAACCAGGCGGAGATCAATCCTCTGGGGGCTTCCTCAAAAATGAACGTGGAATGGGCTTTCCTGAGCCGACTGCGCGACATCGGCCGCGACACGGCAAAGCGCTGGTTGGACAACAACTTTGCCGCCATCGGCAAACGCTCAACCGTCGATTTGCGAAGCATGTTCCAGGGAATCGAGTCCGAGCACCCCGCATGATTGGCCTCTGCTCGTGACGCCCGTTGTCGCATCCCTACTGTCCTTGTCTGTCGGTTAACGCACAGTGCGCACCGAATTTCAGGCATAGGCTCATGAGTGCAAGCCCCCACACAACAAACCCCAGGACAACTCCGATGATTCAGACACCGCAATTTCTAAAAATCATTCGAGGGCCGCCGTCGGCCATCGCCATGCTGGCAGCAGGCCTGCTGCTATTGACCGGTTGCGCCACACCACTCAAACCGCCGACCCAAGAGCTGCAGGCCGCCGAATCGGCGATCGCCAGCGCCGAACAGGCCCGCGTTGCCGACTATGCCTCTGCTGACCTGACCCTCGCACGCCAAAAACTGGCTCAGGCCAATACTGCCGTCAGAAACGAGCAAATGGCGCAAGGCGAATACCTCGCTGTCGAATCCCGCGCCCACGCCGAAGTTGCACTGGCCAGGGCCGAGGAACTCAAGGCCAGGGCCGTCAATGAAGAAATGCAGAAAAGCATTGACACCCTTAAGCAAGAAATGGAACGCGCAGGAGCACGGCGATGAAAACCTCAACCAACACCTTGATCCGCACCACAATTCTTACAACCGCTTTTCTGTTGCTGACCGCTTGCGCAACCTCGCCAAGAGCGCCGGAAGGCCCCATTGAAGCGCGTGTTGCCTTGACTGCACTCCAGTCCAACCCCCAACTGGCCACTCGCGCGCCGGTCGAAATGAGGGAAGCCGAAGCCGCAACCAGAATGGCCGAGATGACCGACCACAACAGCGAACATTACCGGCATCGGCTGCTGATTGCCGAGCAGCGGGTCGAGATCGCCCGAGCCCGCGCGCAGGGTCGCCAATATGAAGACGAGCGCAAGGCACTCAGCGAACAAAGCGAACGCGCCCGCCTGGATGCCCGCACCCTCGAAGCCGATCGCGCTCGCAGGGAAGCACAGTACGCACGGGATGAGGCCAGCTCGGCAAGAACAGTCGCCGATTCGGCAAGAGCGGAAGCCGCCAGAGCACGCGACGAAGCAGCGGCCTCACGGGCAGAGGTTGCAGCCTCACGAGCCGAGCGTGAGGAACTGCAGCGCCAGATCGCAGAACTCAACGCACGCGAAACCGATCGCGGACTGGTGGTGACCCTCGGCGACCTGCTGTTTGCGACAGGCCGCTCCGATCTGACCGGTGCAGCCGGTCCAAACCTGAACAAACTGGCAGCGTTTTTGGAGGAGTACAAGGACCGCACTGTCCTGATCGAAGGGCATACGGACAGCGTAGGCAGTCCGGAATCAAACCAACTCCTGTCGCAACGCCGCGCCGAATCGGTGCAAACCTACCTGGTAAACCAGGGTGTGGCGAAAAGTCGCCTCTCCACCTCAGGGCTGGGTCAAGGCTCGCCGGTCGCCAGCAACGAGACCGCGACCGGTCGCCAGCAAAATCGCCGGGTCGAAATCATCATCTCGAACGTACCCCGGGTCTCCAGCGCCAACTAAGTCTCCAAATCAGTCACAAGCCCGCCAGGCCAAAACCTAGCGGGCTTTTTTTTGGACGATGCTCGACGTCGTCAAGAGCAAAGCTCAGGCCAGCAAGCGAATGGTCATTTATAGGCCGGCCTATAATCAAGCACCAGCATTGGATTCGCCAAATGCAGTAGGCAACTCTATGGGTATAGCGTGACTTTCTGTATATTGTTGAGCTTGAGCGTATTTTTGATCCTCGCGACCCTTGCCCCCCTCTGGCGGCGGAAATCGTGGTGGGTTCGGATGTGGGAGTTTCCACGGCTACAGTTCGCCTTACTGGCTTGCTTGGTGATTCTGGCAGGCTTATTGTCACTTGATCTCGCCGAACCAACTACCTGGTTGCTGCTCGGTGCTAACGGCGTTGTCCTCCTTTATCAGGCGAGCTGGATCGTACCCTTTTCCCGTTTCTGGCCAAAGCAGGTCAAAGATGCCACCGAATGGGATGACGCGAACCGCCTGCGCATTCTCAGTTGCAACGTACTGATGTCCAACCGGAACGCCCATGCGTTCCTCCAGATCGTCGCGAGCTTTGATCCTGATGTTGTCCTGGCGCTGGAGACCGACGCGTGGTGGGAAAGACAACTCAGTGCGCTGGAAACCCATTACCCCCACACCTTGAAGTGTCCACTCTCCAATCGCTATGGCATGCATTGCTACTCGCGACTACCCCTGGAGGATGCCAAAATACGCTTCATCGTCGAAGACGATGTGCCTTCCATGCATGGAGACCTGGTCCTTCGGTCCGGGAGCCGGATCCGGTTTCATTTTCTCCACCCCGCACCACCCAGCCCGACGGAGAATGCCAAGTCCGTTGAGCGGGACGGCGAACTCATGCGAGTCGGACTGAAAATGGCAAAGCACTCCGATCCGGTTGTGGTCTGTGGAGATCTCAACGATGTGGGCTGGTCGCGAACGACGCAGCGCTTCCGGCGCGTCGGCCGACTGCTCGATCCACGTCGTGGCCGCGGTATGTACAACAGCTTCCACGCAAATTACTTTTTTCTCCGCTGGCCACTCGATCATTTCTTCCACAGCGAGCACTTCTTCGTCCGCGAAATCCGCCGATTGCCCAGAATCGGCTCCGATCACTTCCCGGTGCTACTCGATTTGCAGCTTCAACCAGACCGAGTCAACCAACAGAGGCCACCGGTTCCCGATGAAGAGGACATACAACAGGCCCGAGAAACCATGCAGCGCGCCGAGCAATCTGATTCTTCCTGACAAGACGTGCCGTGGTAAAAAGAACAGGTGGTAGCCGATCAATCCCATCGTGGCCAGGGTAATGCTCAGCGGAAACAGGGCGAGCACCCCGTCTTTTGAGATCAGGGCCAACCCAAAAGCGGTCAGAGCGATCTCCGCACCATTCGCGCTGAACGGAATCACCTCCATAATCGGCATCGCAAGAGCAATCAAAAGGCAGACGGCAGCGATCGCGACAACCCCGGCACCCTCGGTGAACAATCTTCCGTTGCCGGCGATACTCGACGCAATCAAGGATGGAAGCTCAAGGCATAAGCCGAAGGAATAGAATCAAACAGCCATTTGCTCTACTTTACTGACGTCGTCATCTACCAATGAGTCTCTGTACCAACAGTAGCTTTCTCCTTTCGCAACCTCGAAATGCCATCGCTCATCGCCGCCGCAAGGACACCGGTTGGCATTGCGATCAGTCCAATGCCAGACAAAGCTGTAAACGCAGCTGCAAGCCGGCCCAAGGCTGTGATCGGTACAACATCTCCATATCCAACAGTTGTAAGAGTTGCTACTGCCCACCACATGGCGCGCGGTATACTCCCAAAGGCCTCGGGCTGAGTCTCTGCTTCAAAAACGTACAAAGCAGTCGATGACAGCAAGAGAAGAATGAATGCCGCCATGAAACTGATCAAAAGCTCGAACTTTCTTTCAACTATAGCCCTCGACATAACCATCAGTGCTGACGAGAACCGCCCAAGTCTTGCTAGGCGCAGGATTCTTAAAGCTCTGACTAGTCTGAGAAGGAATCCTTCAGCCCCCATCGCCGTGAAGAGGATTCCGACCAGAACCAGGAGATCTACGAGTGCCGCTGGCGTCATAGCGTAACGCCATCTTGAAGGGTACCCGGGGTTTTCCTTGCTCACCCAAATTCGACAACCGTACTCCACTAGAAAAATCAAGAAAAAAGTGATTTCCAGGTAAGTAAAAAGAAACTCTCGCCCAAGAACCACCTGCTGCTCGGTTTCCAGAACCGCAACAACCAAAGAAATCAGAATCAACACTATTACGCCCACATTTGTGGGCGAAAGACCTGGGGACAGTCGGAGCTCAGGATCGAGCTGAGCAGCAAGCATTGTTCGAAATCTGCTCATCAGTGAAGCCGCTCGATTAAATCAAACTAAATACTGACGAGACAAGAGTGCGCCCACCTCCTCCAGCATTGCTCGCGCGTACTCCGGAACGATTCGAAACACCGCCAGCACCGCAGAGACTGCCGGAATTGCCTTCTGCCTTGCAGCACAAACCGGAATCAAACGAGCGCGCTCACCCGATTCGAAAAGATCGACGATTGAAGATCTAGCCATGTCTAAACCCCTCTTTTGAATGACATTTAATGACCGCTTTAGCCACGGACAATGATTTAACGATTATGCACTGTCTCGCGTCAATTACTTTGTCCGGTCGGCGACAATTAAAATGGCCGGTCGGTTAGAGTTTTTTCCTGCCTAGCACTTTTGTTCCTGTTTCTCCTTTTTCCTAGTGGATTGAGCTCGCTTTCGATAGCTTTCGCCG
>JBGTLI010000057.1:0-42649 GCA_041744195.1 Wenzhouxiangella sp.
AATCGGATCTGATAGAAATGATCATAGTCCCGTTCGGAAAGGGCCGTGATTTCAAGACCGCTAAAAGCCCGCACCAACGGCGCCACTGTATTGCTATGCCCGACGACCAGAACCGAGTGATCGCGGTATTGTTCACAGACCTCGCTGGCCAGGGAACGGGCATGGTCGGCCACGCTCTGCCAACTGACCGGCCAGACCGTCTTTTCGATTCCAGTGCGCTTCAGTACTTGGGCCACTGTTTCGATCGTGCGGCGAAAATCGGTGACATGCACCGCATCGAGTCGGGCATCGGCCAGGAGATCGCCAAGAGCCCGTGCTCGGTCGTGCCCGGCCTCGCTCAAACCAGGGTCGCGTGAGCCGTCTATTTCACGTTCTGCATGGCGTACCACGTAAATTGTCAACACGCCGGCAGCAGCACAAACTGACGCTTGGCCGTTACCGGCTTGCGTGTTGACGGCGGTCAAGATAAGCAGCGCCGTGAATGCAACGTGCGGTAAAGATTTCATGGGGCCGGTAATTAACTGATTGAAGTTCGGCATAATCGCAGTTGATCCGATGAAGGTCAACTGAACAGGGTTAAGCCGCTAGCGGCCAAGTAGCAGACCACTTGGGGTCGCTGTTCCTGTATTGATCATTTACTATTTGAGTGAGCCCTTTCAGTCTTCTTATGCACGTTCATTGACGGCTTTTCAATTTCAGCAAGGACATCAATCCGACCATGTACAACCTCCCCTACTACAAGGAACACGATGAGCGAGTTGTTGATGAGTTCATTGCCGCCCATCCGTTTGCATTTCTGACGGGTTGTGATTCAGACAGCATGCCGGTTGCGACCCAGGTGCCGGTTTGCGTCATAGAGAAAAATGGCCGAAAGATGCTGGTCGGGCACATCATGAAGAATACCGACCATCACAAGGCGTTTCTACAAAATGCCAATGTACTTGTCGTTTTCACTGGCCCGCACAGTTATGTGAGTGCAAGGTGGTACAGCGACCCCAAGGTGGCGTCGACCTGGAACTACATGAGCGTGCATGCAAAAGGACGCATCCGATTTCTCGACCAGGATGGGCTGGAAGGAGTGCTCCAGAGAACAAGCCTTCGCTTCGAGAACAATGATCAACACTCACCGACGGTTTTTTCAAACCTGCCCTCGGAATTCAGGCGCAAAGTGATGAATGCGATCGTAGGCTTTGAGATTGAATTGACCGGTCTGGACACTGTGTTTAAATTAAGCCAGGAAAAGGATGATGCAAGCTTCCTGAAGATCATTGACGAACTGGAAAAGCAGGGCGAGTCGGCTCGCGCAATTGCCGCGCAGATGAAGCTTAGAGAGAAATCGATCGTTCGCAAAAACTGATCCATGCACGACCAGCCAGTGGGTTTTGGCAGTAATGAAAAAGAGCGGCCGGAAACCACCGGCCGCTCTCGTTTCTGGCCATCAGAACTGAACCCCCACTGTCGCCAGGTCGGTGCGATTCGTCAGTCGGCGCACGAGCCCCGGAGGCTGGCCTCTGACGCGTGAGAAAGCGCGTCGAAAGGCGGCCTCACTGGCGTACCCCAATTGCTCGGCGACCTGGGCGACAGAATGCTTTCGGTCTTTGAGCATCAGCTCAGCCTGCCAGAGCCGCCAGGCGTCCTGATACTGTTTTGGCGTGTTACCGATGACTTGGGCGAACAGCCGGGCAAAGGCACTGCGCGACAGCCCGGCTTTTTCGGCCAGTGCCTCCAGCGACCAGTAGCTTTGCCATTGCTCGTGGATCAGCCGCAGGGGTTCACGCAGGCGCGGATCGCGAATGCCCGACAGCAGGCCACCCGTGACCAGGCCGGTGGCCATGGCATGACGCAGAACCACAATAACCAGCATCTGAGCGAGCCGGTCAAGCAGTGCGCCAAACCCGGCCTGCCGTTGATCCAGTTCCTGGCCGAGCAAGGTTGCCATTGCCGCGATTTGGGCCTGCTGATTGGCGTTGTCTGCCTGCAGCACAAGCACTGCTGGCAGCGTATCAAGAAGTGCATTGGCGTCGGTATGGCCGAATTCGACCGCGCCGCAGATGATTTCGGTGATTTCTCCCCCGCCCTCATTGACCAGGCGCATCGCCGAATCGACAGGGTTTTGCTGGGGCGAGAGCAGGTGGCGGGTTTCTCGTGCGAGAAACACCAGGTCACCGCTGTTCAGGGCCACCGGGTTCTCCAGTGCCTCGGCGTGCAGCCAGCACGCACCTTGGACCATCAAATGGAAACCGGCCTGATGCAGACCGGTGGTGTTGATCTGCCAGGCACCGCAAACGCGTGGGCTGGCGAACACTCTGGCATTGAATTGATACTGGGACAGAATGCGCGAGAGCAAATCGGAGTCGATACGTTCTGGCATAAAAAGAGGATTAAATGGGCTATTTCATGTCGTTTGATTCTATCAGAATGATTCCCGTCACAGCGAATACGCGCTGCGAAAATTAACCCAACCATCTTTTACCAAGGACTTAAGAGCATGAAAATGAGAAGCCAACTTCTGACACTCGCTACGGCATTGTTGCTGCTTGCCGCTTTGTTTACCGGTGCAGTCGCCGGAACACCGCAAACCGCCGATGGCGTGACAACCATCCACCTGGATCAATACAACGGCTATTTCGCCGCCCAGGAGACGCTCGCAGGATTGAAGCCGGGAACCTATGCGTTCGTCGTGACCAACAAGGCCGAAAAGGTCGTCGGTTTCCAGATTCAGAATGCCGCGACCCACGATCAGCTTGATATGTTCCCGCTGCAGCCGGGTGAGTCGCGCACCAGCACGGTCGAGATCACTGCCGAAGGTTTTCGCTATCGTTGCCCGATCAATCCGACGCCGTGGTATGAAGTCGGTGTCGCTGGTTGATCGTCCGATCTTCTGACAAAAAAGGTCGGACCCGGGGCTAACCGGGTCCGGCCTTTTTTTGTACTAGGGCGGGGTCGTCCGCAAATGCTGCCTTGTATAGCCTTCCATGCCTTAAGGATCGATGGCGCCGTCAGTTATTGAGCCAAGGCCTTGCAATCGCCAAGGTCCTCGCCGTCAATGTATGCGCTGACGGCATCGCTGATTAATGTGAAACGTAGGTCGACTTCTTCAAATTGTCGGCCGGCTTCGCTGTCGAGTCGATCAAGAACGTGGGCCTGCTCGCGCCAATACAGGGCCATGTGCTCCGGGCCAATCCGCGCTTCAAGCAACTCGCCGTCACAGGTGAAGGCGTGGGACTCGAGAGTGATGTCTTCGGTCGCATTCAGGTATGGCTGGAATAATGCCAGTGAACCTTCGTTGCCGGCCGGTTGTAAGTCGAGCAATTTGCTCATCAGGGCATATAGATCGACGCTGCGAACCGCCGGCGCCCGCAGCCCCGCGCGGAAGGCCGGACCGTGGGCGATGAACACGCCGTGCATTTCCAGCCAGGCCGGATCCCAGCCGTGCATGCCCTTCAGGGAAAAGAGGCCTTGACCGGCAATGTAAGGCTTGTTCGAAATCATCCATCCAAGGTCGGCCTCGACCAGCACATCGGGAACGCGGTGGTGGCTGCCGAAGCGATAGCGGGCGGGACTATCGGCCGCGCGCCAGGCACGCATGTTGGGATGGGCGCCGTCGAGCGCGGTCATGATGTCCTCGACCGTCTGACCGGTAGCCCAGATCTGGGCGGCCGGGCCCCAGTCCGATACCGTAACCCGGTTCAGGTCGAGGTAGTCGTCGAGCATGATGTAGCGGTCCAGGTCGACCGAGCTCATACCGTGGTCGGAAACAACGAGGATGTGCATGTTGCCGAGCAGACCGCGGGCTTGAAGGCCATCGAGCAAGTCGCCGATATGGCGGTCGATGTCGGCCAGCGCGCGTCCAACTTGCGCCGCACGTGGCCCATGTCGATGACCTAGTGAGTCGACCGAACTGAAATACAATGTATAGAGGTCCGGCCGCTCGGCAGCGGGAAGATCCATCCAGGCGAGGACCTGCTCGACCCGTTCTGAATGCCGCGCCGAAGCATCGTAGAGCTTCCAGTAGGTTGGCCGAATGCGGTGAATCCTGGCTTCGGAGCCGGGCCAGAAGTAAGTGGCCGCGATCAGGCCCTGGCGCTCGGCTGTGACCCAGATCGGCTCTGCTGCCTCGTACCAGTAGCCGTCACCGACGGCATCGCGATTGCGCATGGAAAAGCGGCTTTCTCGCACCGGATCCCACATGCTGTTGGCGACGATGCCGTGGGTCCCGGGGTGGACACCGGTGACGATCGAATAATGGGTGGGGAAGGTCTTGGTGGGAAAAACATGCTGGAGGCTGTCGGCCTTGAGGCCGGTCTTTACCAGGCGGTCCAGGGCGGGGGTGTCGACGAGATCGAAATAGTCGTGGCGGAAGCCGTCGATCGAGATCAGCAACAAGGGAGGTGGACGGTCAACCGGTTGGGCCGGAGTAACCCGGTCACAAGCGGTCAACCATATCAGCAATGCCAGAGCCATATAGATTCGACCCAGCAAGCGGCCGGCGGGATTGAAAGCCAAGGATCGCATGACAACGATTGTAGCCGCAGTGATTGGATTCCCTGGCAATTCTGGCCCATAAAGATGACAAACTGGTAAAAACTTCAGGATCAACCGCAAGAGCGCGTTTTTTGAAAAATGGACTGGCGGGAAATGCCTGGAAAATTCGTTATGGAGAGGTCAGACTGGGGATCGAGTCCGGGGCATCATAAAAATAACAATAGAACCAAGGGAGCAGTGATTTATGCCAAAGATTCTAGTGGGATGCCTGGTGGTGATCATCGTGGTCGTGGTCGGCGGTGGCGCCGCCGGATACTTCCTGGTGATCAAGCCGGCTTATGAGTTCGCCACCGACCTGGGTCAGTTCACCACCGAATATCAGGAACTGAACCAGCGCATTGATCAGACCGGATCGTTCAGACCGCCGGCCGATGGTCAGGTGACACCCGAGCAGTTTCAGCGTTTCCTGGTGGCCCAGCGCGACATGCGCACCGCCATGGAGGGACGACTGGAAGAACTCGACGAGAAATGGCAGGAGATGCGAGCCGACATGGAGCGGCGCGACAATAATGCCAGCATCACCGAGATGGTGACCGCGTACCGGGATCTGGGTGATCTGCTGCTCGATGCCAAGCGCAGCCAGGTCGCAGCGTTGAATCGCTATCAGTTCAGCCTGCACGAATATGGCTGGGTGCGCCAGCAGGTCTATCAGGCCATGGGCGAGGAAGTGGCGGTTGCTGCCTTTGGCGATGCCGGTCATCCACAAATGACGCGTCAGGTGTCAGACGAAGTGATCGAGATGGTCGGCCTCCACCGGGAAGAGCTGATGAAGGGCTACGCCCTGGCCTGGTTCGGGCTTTGATCGAACCACGGACTGTTTTGCTCAGCCTGCTATTGCTCGGCCCACCGTCAGCGTGGGCCGACTTTTCTGAAGCCCTTGCGACCCCTGAGTTCCAGGTCAATACCCATACACCAAACGACCAGCGTATCCCTGAGGTGACCGCCGACGCTGCCGGAAACAGCCTGATCGTCTGGCAGTCGCGCAACCAGAATGACCCTGGCTGGGGGATTCACGGACAGCGCCTGGATGCACGGGGCAATCTCGTAGGCGGTGAATTCCGGATCAATGAATTCAACATTGGCAACCAGGAAGGTCAGCGGCCGGGCATGCTGCCGAATGGGGAATTCACCGTGGTCTGGCATGGCCCGGACCGGGCCAGCGACAGGGCGGTTATCCAACAGCGACGTTTCGACGCCAATGGCCTGGCGTTGAGCGCCGACCTTCGTGTCAGTGAGGTGGTGGACAACCTGCAGATGCTGCCGCGCATGGACCTGGCCGCAGACGGCCGCATGGTTGTCGCCTGGGATGGTCGGGGGGTAACGAACACCACTTTCAATGTCTTCTCCCGTGCCTTTGAACCACCGGCCGCGCCCCTGACGCCAGTCGTTCAGGTCAACCAATTCGATGAAACCGCCCAGCGCCGGGTTGACGTGGCTATCCAGTCGGGTACGGCCAACGGCCACCATGTCGTCGCCTGGCAGAGCGCCATCCAGGATGGCAGCGACTGGGGCGTCTTCGCCCGATGTCTGACGCTGATTGACCAGAGCGGCGAGGAGTTTCTCGTCAATCAGACCACCATCGGCGCCCAGGCCCGACCGCGCATCGCCATGGCGGATGACGGCAGCTTCGCAATCACCTGGCAGGATAATCGTGGCCGCAGCTCGTTCGAATACCAGCGCGTGATGGTGCGGCTGTTCGATGCCGGTTGTCTGCCAACGACGCCGGAGCTGCAGGTCAACCAGGCTGACGTGGGCATTCAGGACTTGCCGCATATCAGCCTTGATGGCGCCGGCGTTTACGTCCTGGTGTGGCACAGTTTTCCGCCGGATTTCGCCGAACAGGGCATCCGGGGACGCAGGCTGGCCGCGAACGGTCAATTTCTGGGCAGCGAATTTCGCGTCAGCCAGGAAGTCGAGGCCTTTCAGGATTTCCCCACCGTCCAGGGTTTGCCTGACGGCGGCTTCGTGGCTACCTGGGAAACGGCCGGCCAGGACGGTTCCGGATTTGGCATTTTTGCCAGGCGTTTTTTTGGGCCTGCGACAGCGGCGCTGGAATTGATTGCCGGCGATGGTCAGACAGCACGGGTCGGCGAAGTTTTCGATTTGCCGGTGCAGGTGCGCGTGACGGACCAATGGGGCGTGCCGAAATCGGGACAACGCGTGGTTTTTTCCGCCGCCCTTGAGGGCGCCAGCGCGGAATTCGAGAATGGCGCGGCACAATTTGAAGCAATCACCGACGATCACGGCCGAGCCCAGGCAATTGTCATCGCGGGTGAAATCGCCGGCCCACACGATCTGCTGGTTGAGGTGGCCGGACTGGAGAATCTGGCCTTGCTGGTCAGACTGATCAATCTGGCCGTTGATTCGGAGCCGATCGCCGTGCCGGGCCTGGATTGGCGCGGCTGGGTGCTGCTCGCCCTGCTGTTGGCGACATCGGCCTGGCTGCGGACTCTGCTAAGCTTCAAGGGTTGGTCACACGGACGATAAATCGATGTTGCGCAAACTCCTGATTGTTTTTGGCGCGCTGATTGTGCTGGTGGCGGTGCTGGCTGTGGCAGCCGCGCTGTTGATCGACCCGGACGATTACCGTGATGATATTGCCCAACGCGCCTCCGCGCAGTTGGGTCGCGAGGTGACGCTGGCCGGCCCGATGTCCTTGCGCCTGCTTCCCTGGCTGGCGATTGAAATCAATGATGTTGGCGTGGCCAACCCGTCCGATTTTGGCGAGGCGCCACCCTTGGCCCGAATTGGCACAGCGACCGCCTCGGTCCGGGTCTGGCCGCTGTTTCGCGGCGAGGTGGAAACGGGCGCCATTCGGCTCGACGATGCCCATTTGCACCTGGTTACCAATCGTGCCGGCCGCTCCAATCTCGACGGCCTGCTGGCCGCTGACCCCGACCCGACCCGCCCCGAGGAAGTCGATCTGTCGCGTTTGCGCCTGGGTGAAATATCGCTTCGCAACGTGGCCCTGATCAACCTGGACCAGCGCACCGGCGAGCAGTCGGAGGTTCTGATCGAGTCGTTCTCAATGGATCCGTTCCGGGTTGAGCAGCCCGTCCCGTTCCGCCTGTCGGCACGCCTGTCCGACGCCGATGGTGAATCGGTCCGGCTGAGTCGGGTGGAGGGCACGGTGCAGCTTGCGCGAGATGCCGGCACGATTGATGTCGCCCGTCTGCTGGCCGAATTCGACTTGCCGGACAACGCCGGCAGCGGCAGCCTGCGTGCGGCCATGACTGTCGACACCCGCCCCGACACGCCGGTTCTGGTCTTTCCCGTTCTGGATGTCACACTGGCGGTGGAGACCGCGCGGCTGGCGTTCGTCACGGTCGATCCGTTGACGGTCAGCCTGGGCGAGACCATCAGCGCCGAAATTTCCGCGGCCCGGATTGGCCTGAACGAACAGCAACTGGACGCACACGGCGATGTGCGCATCGGTGACCAGGTTCGCCTCAATCTCACCGTCGGCGGCGAGCGCCTGGATTTGCGGCCCCTGCTCGCCAATGGGCGCGCCGATGCGCCTGTGGCCGATCGGGAGACTGAGGTCGCCGGATTCGAGGGGCTGGATAAGGTGAACGCAACCTTCAACCTGGCCTTGCAGACGTTGGTGGTGTCGGATGCGCTGAGCCTTGATGATGTCGAGGCCCGGGCCCGGCTGGCGGACAATGTGCTGGTACTCTCGCCGCTGAACGCCCGATTACTGGGCGGGCGCTTTGATGGCCGCATGGAAGTGGATTTCAGCCAGGAGCCAGCGCGAATCGTGCTGCAGCCACGCCTGGAGGGCATCATGGTGGACCGCCTCGCCGAGCTGAGCGGCAACGCCGCGCCGGTGCAGGGCAGCGGCGATCTTCAGCTTGACCTGAGCTTCAGTGGCTTTGATCTGGCCGGCATCCTGCGCTCTCTGGATGGCAGTGGTTCGTACAGCATTCAACAGGGCGCTCTGCTCGGTGTCGATCTGCAACGGCTGGTCAGCGAGGAATTGACCACCTCCAACCTGGCGAACGTGAGCCGGGTGTTTGGCGGTCAGACCGAGTTTGAATCTTTCGGTGGATCGCTGGTGGCGCGTTCGGGCATTGTTGAATTGCCCGACTTGCGTTTGGTCGCCAGCGACTTCGGGCTGAGCGGTGTCGGCCAGATTGATTTGTCGGCCGGGATGGTCGACTACCAGCTTGAGCTGGCCATGGGCGAAGCGCTGACCTCACGCCTGCCGCGAACCGTTCGTGAAGCAACTGGTGGCCGCGTGCCGCTGGCGATCGCAGGTCCGATCAATGGCCCCACAGTGCAGGTGAACCTGGGACGACTGGCCGAGCGCACCTTGCGCGACCAGCTTGAGCAGCGACTGCTGCCACGCCGGGAGCGCCTGCCCGAAGACGAAGCCGCCGACGGCCAGCCGGTCGATCCGGAGACCCGGGAACAGGCGACAGAAGAGCAGCGCCAGCCGGAGCGCCGTGAACGCAGCAGCGATCTGCTGCTACGTGCGCTGCGTAATCGTCGCGACCGGGACCAGGACCAGGGCCGCGATCAGGACAGCGATACCGATGCCGAGGAAGAGCAGGGCGAGGAGGAGCCAGAGCCACCTGGATTCAATCGACCTTGAGCATGGGCTGGGGTTGCCAATAGGTCAGGCTGCGCCAGAGCCACTCGGCGGGGCCGAAGCGAAAATGCGTCAACCACCACCGGCTGACCACGACTTGCACGGCGAAAAACACCAGTGCCAGAACCAGATGCGACCAGCGCGGTACCTGGCCCCAGAGCCCCAGCCCATGGCCATAGAACATCCAGGTCCAAAACAGCGATTGGGCCAGATAATTGCTGAGCGCCATTTGGCCGGCAGGTGCCAGGAAGCGCAGTCGCTCAGCGGACAGGGTGATTGTTGAGAGGTAACCCAGCGACAGCAGAATTCCGGCGACCATGGCGAGGGTCGCGCCGAGTGCCACGTCTGGTGTCGGCATGATCATGCTGGCGTTGTACAACAGTGATGTGGCGGCAACGGCCAGGACCAGCCCCCCGATCAGCCCGCGTGCACGCCAGCGTCGGTAAAACATCTGGTGGTCCTGGGGCCGGGTCAGGCGACCGGTCTGAATCAGCCAGCGACCGACCAGGAAAAACCCCAGTATCGGCGGCACCCAGAACAGAAAGTTGGTCAGGATGAAAGCCATGTCGCGCACTCGCTGACCGACGTTGTCGGCATAGCTTCCGGTGCTGTGGACAACAGCCGCCTGTTCCACCCGATCAAGCAAGGCTTCATGGTCGGCCGCCATTCCGGCAATGACCTCGGCGCCGATCTCTGGGTCCATCTGGACCAGACTGATCATCAGGGCCGCAGCCCAGATCATCAACACCGGTATCGCGAAAAACGCGATGGCCCACTTCCACAGCCGCCGGATTGGTGTGTTGCGAAACAGCAGCACCATGAAAAACGCGCACAGTGAATAAACCAGCAGGATATCGCCGGCCCATACCAGCAGCATATGACCCAATCCGAACAGGGTCAAAAATGCCAGCCGGCGCAGGTAGACCCCCCAAAAAGGCGCCGCGCGCTTGAGTGCACGCTCGGCCATCAGGGCAAAGCTGGCCCCGAACAGCATGGAGAACAGGGGATAGAACTTGCCTTCGGCCAAGGTCTTGATGAGCCAGTCAACGACCAGGTCGGCGCCGGACAGCCCGGGCTCGGCCCCAAGCACGATGGCCTGGAGTGGCCTTGCAAACCATTCAAAATTGACCAGCAAGATACCCAGCAGGGCGAATCCGCGCAGCACATCCAGATGAACTAGCCGATCGGTTACGGGGCCGGTTTTTCGTGCGCCCATGATCTTGACCCTCTTTCAACTTTTCTGATCAGCCCATGGTAGCCGGCGGCCGACCGGTTGTCAGGTGACTTTAGTCACACCGATGACTAAGCCCAGGGTTCCGGTTCATGCAGGAAATAACCCTGTGCATACTCGACCCCAATGTCACGCAGCGTTTCCAGTACCGACTCACATTGCACGTGTTCGGCAATCACCGGCACGTGAATGGCGCGCGCGACATCCTGAATGGCGCGCAGGATCGCCAGGTCGAACGGGTTGTTGCTGATGTCGCGAATCAGCGCGCCATCGATCTTGAGGTAGTCGATCGGCAGCATCTTTAGGTAGGTGAACGAGCTCAGGCCACTGCCGAAATCATCAAGCATGATCCGGCAGCCCAGATAGCGCATGTCCTGCAGAAAGCGGCTGGCGCCGACAAAGTTGGTCACCGCGCTGCTTTCTGTAATTTCGAAGCAGACATTGGCGGCATTGATGCCGCTGGACTTCAGCAAACGGTCCACGTAGTCGTGGAAGCCGGGATCGTTGATGGTCGAACCGGACAGGTTGATTGTAAAGCGCTGGCGCTTTTCGAGTTGGCCGTCTGATTTGAGCTGGGTCATTTTGTCGAAGACCCTGTTCACCACCCAGCGGTCGATAACCGCCATTTTGCCGTAGCGCTCTGCGCCTGGCAGAAATTCAGCCGGCGAAAGCAACTGTCCGTCGCGGCTTCTCATGCGCAACAGGATTTCGGCGTGCCCGGGGTCGTCGTCGCTTTGCAAGTTGATGATGTGCTGGCAATAAAGCTCGAAGCGGTCTTCCCGAATGGCGGCGTCTACGTCGGCGGCAGCCCGCAATTCGACGCTGCGCTGCATCAGCGCATCATCGTCGCTGCGATAGATCTGAAAGCGGTTGCGTCCCAGGTCCTTGGCCGCGTAACAGGCCTGATCGGCAGCCTGGAGTAAGGTCGTTGAGTCTGCCTTTCCGTCCAGGATGACAAGGCCGACGCTGATGCCGACGGAAAAAGTCCGTTTTTCCCAGTGGAACTGGAAGTCATTGATGGCCTGGATGATGGATGAGGCAATTATGGCGCCGCGTTCGGGCGGACAATCGGCCAGCAACAGGCCGAACTCATCGCCGCCCAGACGGGCAACCAGATCGACATGACGCACCTGGTTGACGATCAGGACTGCGAGTTGACGAAGCAGTTGGTCGCCAGCGTGATGGCCACACGTGTCGTTGACGATCTTGAACTGGTCGAGGTCCATGTACAGCATGGTGTGGACGCCACCGTTGCTTCTTGCGAGCTGGATCAACTTTTCCGCTTCGGTTTCGAATCGGTAGCGATTACCCAGCCCGGTCAAGGCGTCGTGTTCGGCCTGGTAGGCGAGCTGATTGCGGATCCGCAACTCCTCGCTGATGTCATTGAAAACGATCACGGCGCCAACGATGGCGCGCTCGGCGTCACGAATCGGGACGGCGGAAAACTCGATGGCGCAGTGGCCGCCGTCGGGTCGCCTCAGGTAGGCCTGACCATCGCGATGTTCAACGGCCTGACCGGCCAGGCAGCGGCGGACGCTGTCTTTGATGTCGGCACTGGTTCCTTCATTGGCCAATCCGATGATCTGGTTGATCGCCAGCCCGCTGACGGCCTTTTCAGTGGCACCGACCAGCCGCAGCGCGCTGGGATTGAGATACTCGATACGGCCGCGGGTATCGATCCGAACCACGCCGTCGGCAATGGCGTTGAGCGTGATTTGGGCCAACTCTTTTTCATGGAACAAAGCCTTGTGGGTCAGGATGCGATCGGTGACGTCACGGATAATGCCGCGGAAACCGGCTGGTTGGCCGTCAAAACTGCGCATCAGAGTCACGGACGTTTCCATGAACCGCAGGCCGCCATCCGGCCAGTGCATCTGCCAGGCAAAGCCTGAATTGGGCCGGCCGGAGACATACACTTCGTTAAAGGCCTGGAAGACCACCTGGGCCATCTCGGGCGTCATGAATCCGCTGTAGTTCAGGCCCCAAAGTGTTCCTGGCTCGCGCTGCAGCAGGCGGCACAGCCCCTGGTTGAAAAACAGCAAATTGCCTGCCAGGTCGACTTCGTAAAAGCCATCCTCCATGGTCTCGACGATTGAACGGTGTTTGGTTTCGCTCTGGGCCAGCAGGTCTTCGGCCTGACGCTGATCAGTGATGTCTCGATACATGGCATAGATGCCGACCTGGTTGTCCCCGAGGCTGATCGGGGTGCCCACGATTTCGACATGGATCAGATCATCGTTCTTGCGACAACGCAGTGACTCCTTGTGAACAGCCTTCTGGCTCAGCGCCTGACGCGAAATTTCGCTGGCTTCGTCCTTGAAGGCCTCGTCAACGATCAAGTCGTTGATCAGCTGATTCTGAACTTCTTCCAGGCGGTAACCGAAAAGGTCCAGCCAGGCCTGGTTGGCCTTGAGGATGCGGTCATGATGATCCAGCAACACCAGCCCGTCCGGTGAGATCTCAAAGAATTGGCGAAACAGCACCGCCTCGGCAAGACTGCCCGGGCTGGTGTCGGTTAGTTCAGTGGTATCAAGCTGCGACATGAATATTTACTTGGAGTCCTGTCCTGTCTGTTGCATGGATCGTGCCAGGAGAAAAGTCAGATCGAGCAAGTCGCAGTTTTGGCCGGCTGATGCGGGACCAGAGCGACCAGCGCAGCCATCTCAGGCAAACCATTTTCGGCCATTGGCCGCGCATTGGCCGCTTTTGACATTCAACCGGGTACCATGCCGCCGTCGACCCCGATCAACTGGGCGTTGATGTAGGCCGCCTCATCCGAGCACAGGAAGGCGACCAGCGCGGCGACTTCAGCCGGCTGGCCGAGGCGAGCCGCCGGAATCAGGCCAAGTGTTTGCTGCTGGTCGACGGCTTCAATCATGGCCGTTTCGATCAGGCCGGGCGCGACGGTGTTGGCGGTGATCCCGCGGGCGGCCATCTCGCGCGCCAATGACATCACGGCCCCATGCAGGCCGGCCTTGGCCGCCGCGTAGTTGGCCTGGCCCCGGTTGCCGGTTCGTGCGGCGACGCTGGAAACGGCGATCACCCGGCCCCAGCCCAATCGTGCCATGCCGAGCAGGGCCGGCTGCACGACCCGGTAGAAACCATTGAGGTTGACCTCGATCACCGACTGCCACTGTTCGGCTGTCATGCCGGCCAGGGGCGCGTCATCATGAGACCCGGCGTTATGAACAATCATCGCCAGCGGGTTCGACTCGCAAAGCGCCGTCATGATCTCGGCCGTCTGCCCGGCATTGCCCAGATCGAATTGCACGCTTTCGGCCTGACCGCCATTGGCTTGAATTTTGGCAACGGTTTCGTTGGCCCGGTCGATATTGCGACCGGCATGGACGATGACGTTGACGCCTTGGGCGGCCAGGGCCAGGCAGATTGCCCGCCCAATGCCGCCGGAGCCTCCGGTCACCAGGCCGCGACAGTGCTCCGGACGCTGGGCGCTGCGCCGACGTCTCATGGCCCGATCGCGCGGTCAGCGAACATCACCGTGGCCTGCCCGCGGGCAAGACTTGTCTTGCCGACACGAACTTCAAAGGCGTACATCTGGCCGGCATCGTCGCCGCCCAGGCGTGTGGCATGGATATCCAGTACGGTCGTCGCATCAATCCGGCCAACGGCCAGATCGAGTTGGCCGAGGGCGACCAGCCGGCCTGGGCGGGGCGGCGTGCCGGGAGCGAGCAGGGCGCCGTGGACCGCCATGGCCTGGGCGCCGAATTCGGCCAGCGCGGTTGCCGGGAGGTGGCCGTCAACTGCCAGCGGGTGGCTGTCAGAAGGGTTCAGCATCGCGCGGCAGTGTATCGTGGCTGGGTCAAAGCAAACGATCTCGTCCAGCAAGACCATGCGGCCGGCATGCGGCACCAGGCTTGCGATTTCGGGGTGGCTCAAAAGCTGCGACATGGCGGCTGGCAGAATCGGGCAAACAACCACGATAGCAGAATGCCCAGGGCGACCGTCAAACCAAGCATGCGCAGCATGCCGATATCGGACTGGCCCAGGATCAGGAAAACGCCCCCGCTGGACAACGCGCACAAAGTCACGGCCCGATTGGTCTGAACCCGCGTTCGTCGATCGGCCGACAGGGTGCGGGAAAACAGCGAGAAATCCAGGCCGATGCCGCCAGCCAGCAGCAGGCCAATCAGATGGACAATGGTCAGGCCATGGTCGAAGTGGCTCAGAAGGGCCGCCGTGCAAATCACGGCGGCCAAAGGCGGCAATAACACCAGCCCGGTCAGCACAGGCTGCCGGAGTCGCAGTAACAGCAGCCCGGCGATCAGCGCCAGTGCCAGCAGCAGGCTGACGCCGGCATCACGCCGGTAGGCTGCCACCATGGCTTCTGAGGTAGCGCGCAGATCAACCATTCGGGCCGGTGCATTGTGCTGGTCGAGCCAGTTGCCCAACTGATCAGCATGGGTCATGCCGGTGAGCAGCACCAGTGATCGCCAGCCCTCGTCGGTTTGATCCAGCAGCGAGGTCACCCGCATGCCCAGGGCAGTCCCATCCCAGCTATCGGGACCGAGTGGTTCGAGTTGATCGAGATGCGCCAGGTCGTCCAGAAAAGGTTCGAAGGCGCCAGCCTGAAACCTGGGGTCGGCCGAATGCAACAGGTCTGCCATGGATTCCCGGTCAGGCCATGTTGCACGACGCAGGCTTTGTTGCTCATGACTGGGCACCAGGTCGGTCGCTGCCTGCCAGCCGCGAATCAGCCCCTGCTCACGGGCGCCGTCGAGCAACTGGGTGGTGGCTTCTGTCTGCCGAAGAACGGTCTGCAGGTTGGGGCCACTGAGGACGAGCAAGTAGCGTACATCGCCAGTGCCCATGGCCAGGCGCAATTCGGTGTCGATGGCGAGCAGTTCGGCATTGATCGGACTCAAGCGGGTTAAATCCGTCGACCAGCGGCGTTCGCCCTGGGCCAGCAGCACGCCGAGCGCAACCACTGCCAGCATCAGAGGCAGCCACGGCACATAAGGCCAACTGGCCGCCCGCCCGGGCTTGCGTTCAGGCGCCGACAGTCCAAGCGCCGGCAACATCAGGGTGGCAATGGCGGCACCGGCCAGGCCGGCCGCCGAAAATGCGCCCAGTTGGGCCAGGCCGGGACTGGTTGAGGCCCAGATGGTGATGTAGGCGATCAGCGTACTGGCCGCTCCGAGCAGCAAGGGCCCACGTATGGTGCGGGCGGCCAGGTTCAGTCGTCGTCCGGCGGCATGGCCAAACAGGTGGATTGGATAATCAAGCGCCACGCCCAACAAAGTGAATCCGAACGCCAGGGTCAGGCCATGGACCCGGTCAAAGGCCAGGGCAGTCACCAGCAGCCCACAAACCACGCCGGTGGCCAGCGGTAGAACGCCGGCGATGACCAGCACCGGCGAGCGCCAGGCCCAGCTCAGTATTAGCAACAGAAACACACTGCCAATGCTCGACAGCACGATGGCATTGCTGCGTGATCGGCTGGCGCTGTCGATCGCGATCACCGGCGCGCCGCCCAGCACCAGTTGCAATGGCGAGTCGAAGGCCAGTTGCTCGAATTGGGCCTGGAGACTTTCGACCAGCTCGGTCTGGTCGGCGATGGCAAATGCGGGCCGATCACTGATGACCACCAGCAAGGCCCGTTCGCCGGTCTGGTCAAGCCAGATGCCGTCAAAGGTTTGAGGGGCGTCGACCGCGGCCAGCCGATCGCCCAGCGCGGGCAACAGACCCAGCGGATCGCGGCGAACAAGCGATTCGATCTGACGGCCGGCCAATGCAAGTTCCGCCAGACGCTGATCCAGCTGGTCGGCGAGCGCTTCGGAATCGAGTCGACCCTCGACCTCGGCTGTGAGCAGAAAGCGGCTTTGCATGAGGCGGGATTCGCTCGCCGCGTCCAGTTCGAAGTCGCCATTGTCGACGCGCTCAACCCCCGGCAGTTCGCGCCAGGCCGCAGCCAGCTGGCGGCTGTGGGCAACCAGGGCTTCAGGCGGTTGGCCCGATATGGCGGCAAGGATCAGGCGCCCGCCCGGGCCGGCACTGATCTGGTCGACCACCAGTGCCTGTTCGGCATCAGCCGGCGCCGGAAGGAAGGCATCAAGGCGATGGTCAAGTTCCAGCTTTTGACTGGCAAAGAGTCCGATGGCGGCCAGCACCGCCAGCACCAGCAAAGGGCGAAACAGGCCCCTCACGGGGTGTCGTCAAACCGTGTCTGGATCACCTCGCCGTCAGTCAGGGTCATTTGCAGACCCTTGAGCAAAGGGCCCGTACCCACCAGCTCGAGCGACAGGACACGGCTGGACAGGTTGTCGGCACGCGGCTTCAGGTTGAGGGTCCAGTGCAGATCGGCATCGCTCTCCAGTTGGGCGTGGAAGTGTTCGAGCAGGGTTTGGGCGTCGCCTTCCAAAATCGCGATCAATGCCTGGCGCAGCGCGCCCAGCTCGGGTGCCCGGTGCAGGGCGAAGCGTTGGCGATGTCCGCTGTCGCGCCGGATTTCGATGTAATTGGCAGCAAGAATCTGAGTTTCCCTGCGCGGTGCGCGTGTTTCACGAATCAAGCGCCCGGCGGCGTCGCGTCGAAGCATGCCGCTAACTTTCAACGGTTCGGTCAAGAGCCCGGACTGGCGAGTTTCGGTGAATGACAAGGTCTGCTCCGCCGGCATCGCCAGTTGAGCGATCAGCGCGTTCAGGTCAGGCTTCGCCGGTTGGCTCGCCACGGTCTGACTGACCATCAAAAGACCGATCAGGAATCCAGAAGTCATAAAAATTGAACCAGTTGTAGGGATAGAGTCGTGCGTAATATTCGAGTCTTTGGGCATAGGCAGCGACCCATTGGTTCAATTGTGCACGCTTTTCGTTGCAATTGGTTGATTGGGAGCCGGGCCGCTCGACGCGCTCAAAGACCAGGCGATACCGGCGCTTGCCCTCGTAAAGTCCAAAAACCATGAAAACCGGCGCCTGCAAGGCCGCGGCAAAGGCCAATGGGGCCACTGGCAGCCGGGCATGACCGCCGACAAAGGGAACCTCAATCGTGGTTTCGTTGCGAAAAGTCCGATCGGCCAGCATCGCAACCATCCCGCCATTGGCCATTACCTCGGAGGCTTCAAGCACGATCTGGGTACCGGGCAGACGGGCGTCGATCACCGTAGCGCGGATCTCGGGGTTGATGTCTTCGAGCATTCGGGTCAGCAGGGAATTCTGCTTTTGGTCCATGACGACCCTGAGGTTGCGACACTCCGGAGGCGCCTGGCGGCTGAAGACCCGAATCGCCTCGAAGCTGCCCAGATGCGACCCGAGCAGCAGACAGCCCTGACCGTGCCTGAGTACCGCCGTCAGTTCCTCGATGCCCTCGGCCCGAACATCCAGTTCGTCATCCCGGCCGGCCAGCAATAGCACCCGATCGACTATGGTTATGGCAAAGGTGTAAATATGCGTGCAGACCCCAAGATAACCGCGTCGCGGCGCCCCGATGCGCTGCAACCAGGCCCGCGAGGCACGGCGCTCGGCGCCACGCACCAGGAAGAAATACAGCGTGGTCGGGACCATCGCAATCTGGGCAAAGCCCCGTCCGACGTTCAGGATCAACCATCGAATGAAGACCAGCCAGAACAGGTTGCCGCCTTCCGGTCGATCACGCCAGTTGGACATGCTGGCACTTTCCCCGGGCGACGGGCTCGCCGCTGGTGGTCATGATGGCAAAGGAAAACTGATCCATCTGTCCGTCCAGTTCGACAATCACGCGTTGGTCCGGCAGCACCGGCCGCAGAAACTTGATTCGTCGCCAGCGGCTGGCGCCCTCGGCGAAACCCAGACTCTGGCAGGCGTGTTTGTGGACCATGGCCAGCAACACCACGCCCGGCACAATGGGCGTGCCGGGAAAATGGCCTGGCAGGGACGGGTGACTGGACGGCACGGTCAGTTCTATCGCGACCCGGCTCACGCGCTGTACTCGCAGACCTGTCGAAAAAACTGGTCGAGGCGCTGTTGCGGAAGTTTTCCGCTTTCTGCACGGGGCAGAGACTCGACCAGGCGCAACGGGCGCGGCATGAAGGCCGGGTCAATGTGCCGGGCCAGTTCGCGCCGCAACTCCGCCAGGCTCAAGCCTGGTGCGACAACCAGCGCGGCCAGGCGTCCGACCGGCCCGTCGATCCTCTCGGGTGGTTGAAAGATCACGCCGTCGACGACGCCCTTGATGTCCAGCAGGCGTTGCGTCAGCTCACTCAATGATGCCCGCTTGCCGGCGATATTGACCAGGTCGCCATGACGTCCGGACAGGCGAAAACGACCGTCCTGGTCGACCAGCAGGTGATCGAGCAGAGGGACTGGCGCCGCCAGATGGCTGGCATCCACATGGTAGTTGCCGTTCGCACCCTCCAGTGAGAACGCGGCAAATGGCTGCCAGCGCTCTTCGCGCGCCGGCTCGCGGCGCGCAAGGCAGCCGGCTTCGGAGCAGCCAAAGACCTCAGTCACCCGCGCTCCCGTCCCCGACTCCAGGGTTCGGGCCAGCATCGGGCTTAGCGGCGCCGTGGCCGAGTAGATGCGGGCCAGCGGCTTCAGGGTTTGACCGCACTCAACCAGGGTGCGCAGGTGGACCGGAGCGCTGAACAAGGCCCTGGGCTCAGGCAGTTCATCCAGTTGCGCAATGATGTCTGCGGCAAAAAATGGCTGGCCGCTGGCCATGACCAGCGGGCTGAACCAAGGCAGCAAAACCGATGTTTCCAGCCCCCACATATGCTGCGGTGGCACCGTGGCCACGGCATAGCACACGGTTGTGCCCGGACCATATTCGGCGGCGTTGACTAAGCTACTGAAGTACAGTGTGTACCAGGGTTTGGGGATGGCCGAACAGGGCCCGGTACTGCCGGAGGTGTATACGATCGCGGCCATCAGCTCAGCATTGATCACCGGCATCCTGGTGGCAGTGGCATCGCCACCCGGCAACGGGGTGGGGTCCAGGAACGGACACTCCATGCCTTCGTGCTGCCGGTCGCCGATCACCAGACAGCCTGGATAGCGCTCGAGCAAGCCCTCGACCGTAGCTGGCAGTCTGTTGGCAGGCAACAGGGTGGTGGCGCCGGCAAGTATTGAGGCGGCGAAAGCAACACTGAAGATATAGCGGTCATGGCAAAGGTTGATGACATGACCGCCGGCGGGCAGGGAGCCGGCCAGGTGACGGGCCTGGTGGATGAACTGCCCCGCGGTCACGAGTTCCCCCTGGCGCCAGGCAATCGGCTCGTCCAGCCCCCGGGTCATCAGCGGCAGCTTGTTCATCGGGCCACCCGCTTCGGTGGAGTCTGGTAAAGCTGCAGGAGAAATTTGCCCAGAGAGGCGTGCTCCTGGTCGGGAAAGCGGCGTCGGCGAAGCGTGTGTTCAAGCCACAGGGTAAAAAGCATCATCAGAGGCGTCGTGCCCATGACCCATACCAGCCAGAGCGAGGTCAGGTTGGCGATTGCCAGGGCCAGCGCGACTACGCCAAGGATGGTCAGTAAAATGGCCCAAGCCAGGGTCCATCCGCGCATCCAGGCCACAGAATCGGGCGGTATCTCTCCGCCGTCTTCCTCGACCATCACGAGGGCAAAGCGTTCAATGACCGGCCGGCGGTGAGCCTGCAGGGACTGGGCGAACCAGGCGGCAACCGCCAGGCAGATCACGCCTGGTGGCCACAGTGCGAGCGCCGGCAGGGCGAACACCGCGGCCGCCAGCAGCAGGCTGATGAGCAAAACCATGCGGCCGGTCGTCCCGGCGGGCCGTAGGCCGACCAGGGCGATCGCCAGCAATGGCAGCGACAGGGCGCGCAGTTGGGGCTGCTGCAACCACAAGGCAATCACGATCAGCAACGGATAGGCCATCACGGCCAGAATCCGCAGAGCGACGGCTGGTTGAGACGGCGGGGCGCTGGCGACGATCACGGCTGCTCAGGTACTCAGTGATTCAATATGGGCGTTGAGTTTGCGCAGGTTGCTGAAGATGTGACGATTCTTTTCGTCATCAGCCTTCAGTTGCACGCCGTAGGTCTTCGAGATGGCCAGGGCCAGCTCCAGTGCATCGATGGAATCCAGGCCGTATTCGCCGCCAAACAGCGGTTTTTCAGGGTCAATGTCTTGGGGCGCCAGATCCTCGAGATTCAATGATTCGACAATCAGTTCGGCCAGCCTACGCTCATTGCGCGTCTGCTCTGCACTCATGCTCGTTCCTCCAGGGAATGATTTAACTTGTTCGAGGGGCCAGGTGGGCCTCGCGCATGCGCGGCATGCCGGTCGGCGTTTATTTGACGAGCATGGCATGCGCGCTGGCCATTCATGGCCGACAAATGCATCATTACGCCAGACTGCCTGGAAGTGTGCCACAGACCTGCGGCCTCCAGCGGATTATAATATAAGCCTTTGCAGACTTGGCCTATGGATGTGGCGCCACCTTGTGCTAACCGGATACCACCAAACCTTGCATGAACAGGTTGCTTCTGCCGTGATCGCTGGCGGCTCAAGCGGCGTTTACGATGGCACTGCGCGCGCGCCTTCAGCGCCGACACAACAGCCGGATGATATTTGATCGTGGTCGCTGAGGTTGGACTGACTCGGCGATCATCTCCGCCGGTCCTTCGTGTGACGCCGTGCGAGGACGAGCAGACAAGCATCCTGGTGCGATTCGGGTTCGGCAGTTTCGGGCCCGGCGCGTATCGGACGGGTCTGACCTGTCTGGGCGGCGATCTGGTCGAGGAGTGCTGGCAGGTCAGCCCGACCGTCGCGGTCGGCCAGGAAGACGGGGTGCGCTGGCACCAGGCTGGGGATCTGCTGTTCATGGCCTGGGAGCAGCCGGATGACCCGCGATTCGACCCGGCTCTGGCCGCCGAAGAGGGGTATCAGAACCTGCTTGCCCTGGCTTCCCGGCGCGGTTTCGAAAAGCTGCTTCGCGCCTGGAATTTCATGCCGTCGATCAACCTGGGTGACGGCGATGCCGAGCGCTATCGGCGTTTTTGTCTCGGCCGGGCCCGGGCGCTGGAAGCTGTCGGGCTCGAAGGTGCTGATTTGTGCGCAGGCACCGCCATTGGCGGCGAGGACCCAGCGTTGCGCATCTTTGTGCTGGCTGCCCCGGTTGCCGGAATCAATATCGAGAATCCGCGCCAGCTCAGCGCTTTTCGCTACCCGCGAATCTATGGCCCGCGCAGCCCGTCATTCGCGCGTGCAACGGCGTTCCCGCAGCCGGACGGCAGCACGTTGCTGATGATTTCAGGAACAGCGAGCGTGGTCGGTCATGAGACCACCCATGAGGGCGATGTCGACGGGCAAGTTGACGAAATCGTGACCAACATGACCGCACTGCTTGAGGAAAGCGTGCATCGTCTCGGGCGGGAGAATTTGTCCACCTTCGGACCACACAGCCTGCTTCGGGTCTACGTGCGTCACGCCGAACACTGGCCAGCCGTGTACAAGCGCCTCCGCCGGGCCTGGCCCAACAGTCCCATGGTGGGTCTGCGCGGGGATATCTGCCGGTCCGACCTGCTGCTGGAAGTCGAGGCGGTCACCGTCGGCTGATTGGCTGTGATGAGTCAGGTTCTGGTGCTTTGGGCATTTGGGCTACTACACCCAGCGGGCCCGGTGACAAAGCGATCCGGCAGTCCGTCCAGAAGGTGGTCCGGCGAGCCTGAATCGTCATGCAGGGTGACACAGGCGGCAGCCTTCGAAGGCGCCAGCTGCCGCAATTCAGATGCCAGCGAGCGCAACATGCGCCCATTGGCCCTCATGCGCTGGTCCAATGCGCCATCATCTTCGTCAGCCACCCTGGTCAATTCCTGGTTCAGCCTGACCAGCAGGGGCAGGTTGGACTGATTGATGAACAGACCCGCTGTTTCCATTGGTGTTTCATCCAGGGCCCATTGGCGAAACATGGCCTGGAGCTGGACGTTGAGCTGACCGAGCCCTTCAAGCATTTCGGCGTGGCGTCCCAGAAAAGCCAGGTCGGTCAGGCGGCCGCCAAAGAAAATCAGTGACAGGACCGCCCAGTAATAGGCGTAATCCCAGATGGTCTTGGCGCTCATTGCTCGTGCGTGACCGAACAGCGGGTACTGGTCGCGATACAGATTCAGCGACGACTGGTAAAAAGCCAGATAATTTCGTTGATAAAGCCGGGCCCGTCGAGCAATGCGTTCACCAGCCAGATCGCGCCGGATCAGATCGCAGACGTAGGTGTTGCTGATCGCTATAAAGTCGGTGCCTGGTGAATAGAACGGATCAAGAAACACGCCGGCTTCACCGGTCAGGGCCCAGCGATTGCCGGAAAAAACCTGGTTGCAACCATGTGAAAAATTGCGCAGGTAGAGAAAGTCAATCAATTTGCCGTTTGATTCGGCGATGGCCTGGCGGCAGCGCGGTTGATGCTCGCCCAGCCACGCCATGGTCCCTTCCCAGGTCTTCAGGCGGTCGAAGTCGTGCATGCTGTTGTCGAACACGATGCCGATGCTGGTTGAGCCGGAGGCCAGTGGAATCAGCCAGACCCAGTAGCCCGGGCCCATCAGGTGATTGGTCGACATCCAGCGCGGCATTTGGTTGCAGCGGTCCTGCCAGGGCTGATTGGTGCTCCACTGGCTGATATCGATGCGATCAGCAATGCGGAACCAGACCGAGCTGCCGCTGTGACCGTTGTTCTCGGCCAGCCCCAGCCGTCGTTTGATGATGCTGCCGCGACTCATGGCATCGACGACCCAGCGCGCTCTTATCGTCTGCTTGTGGCTATCCTGATCGACGAAGGTGACTTGATGCAGCCGGTCATCCTTGCTCAGTTCGATATCCACAATCCGGGCATCGCCAACCAGCGTGATGCCTTCGTTACGGACTTGTTCGACCAGGTGGTTTTCGAGGACGCCGCGGTCGATCTGATAGCCAGGCAGGCTCAGCACGTGGCTGGCGCCCAGCTCCGCGGCGTCGGACAGATCGCCTGCCTGGCCGGCCTCGAAGAACAGGCGTAAACCATACTTGCGCAGGTGACAATGCTCCAGGTGATCCTTCAGGTTCAGCACCCGGGACAAGTAATGGGCGCCGATCTCGACCGTGGATTCGCCCACCTTGTGCGCGCCTTCGGGTACCGGATGGCAGCGGCGCTCCAATACAGTGATTGTTGACTGCGGGGCCTGGCGCCGAAGCTGCAGGGCCAGGGTCAGGCCGGCGAGGCCACCGCCCAGAACGACAAGGTCAGGGTTCATGTTGGTACCGCCTCCAGCATCTGGATGTGTCCAGGAGACAGTTTACAGACCGGTGGTACAGACATCGTTCACGGCCCCTCTGGCGCGTGATACCTGGCCCGGCGGGTCAGCATGCGGAACAGGCCGGGCAGATACAGGCCCCGCAGCAGGATGCGCCACCAGATGAACCAGAAAATTTCCCACACATCCCGGCCCGGCTTGAAGTAGCTTGGGCGGGCGCCAGCCCGATAGACGCTGTCGATCGGCACCGCTACGCAGGGGTGGCCCGCGCTTGCGCCGTCAATCAACATCGCCGTTTCGAAAACAAAGCCATGCCGACGCCGGGTCGATGGCCGGACGGCTTCAAGCAACTTGCGCGGATAGACCCGAAAGCCGGTCTGACTGTCCGGAACCCGTTGGCCGCTGGCCCAGGAAACCCAGAAATCGGCAAACTGGTTGGCGAACTTGCGCAAACCCGGTTGGCGATGCCGCTGGCGCACTCGCGCACCGATCACCAGATGATCCGGCCAGGCGCGGGCGGCTTCAAGAAGGCGTGGAATGTCGGCCGGGTCATGTTGGCCGTCACCGTCCAGAGTGACGACCAACTCGCATCCAAACGCCAGCGCCTGATCAAATCCGTCCGCCAAAGCCGCTGCCTTGCCGCCGCTCTGATCACGACGGATGAGTGTCACAGAAAGATCCGCGAGCGATGCCAGCGTGGCATCCTGTGAGCCATCGTCAACCACGATGACCTCATCGACATGGCTCAGGGCACCTTCGGCGACCGCGCGGATCGTCCGCGCCTCGTTGCGGGCCGGGATGACCGCGCAGCTTTTCACGCTGGGCGGCGCCGCACGATCAAGCCGGCGCCCTGCTCGGCTGCCAGTACGGCCGGCTGCTCCAACTGGCCGCAGATCAGCCCTAGCAGCGGCAGAATTTGGGCCGCCGGGTTGTCGCGACGGCGCGCTTCAAGTGCCGGCGGCAGCGCTGTGTCATTGCTCTGGAGCTGGGTCGTCTCGGCGCTGAGGCGGGCTAGCGGATCGGCCTGACCGGCGGCGGTCAGGACCAGGGCGGCGCTGAACGGATGTTCGCTTGGCCAAAGATCTCGCATTGGCCCGTGGGCGACATCATCGTAAACCACCAGCAGGACGGGGCCGCCATCACAGGCCAATCGCGCCAGAGCTTCGAGCAGGCCGGCCGAGGCAGTGTCGCGCCAGCCGGAGATCGCGGTGACATCACCTCTCGCCCCGGCGCCAATGGACCAATAGCCTGAAGCCGCGTTATGAACCGAGTTGTGGAATCGGGTGGGCGAGAGCAACCCCGGTTCGTCGGCCAGAACACGGCACATGTAGTCGGTGATATCCAGGTCACCCATGCCCGAGCTGAACACGGCGACCGGTTCGCTGGGCGCGATCCCGGCCATGGCGCAAGCCTGCTCGGCCGCGGCAAAACTGAGTTTGACGGTGGCTGGCGCCCGCCGCCGCTCGCGCGGAGACAATAGTGACGAAGCGACGGCCCGGCGGTCGTCCAGTTCGTTGCCGGCAAAGGCGGCGGTCAGGCTGGGCCAGTCGGGCAAGCCCGGGCTGTCGATCCCCGCGCCGATAATATCGAAATCAATACTCATCAATCCGACCGCCCCAGCAGCAGGCTGCAGTTGCTGCCACCGAAGCCGAAGGAATTGCTCAAGACAACATCCACCCGCTCGGCTCTCGGCGTTCTCAGGATGAAATCCTCTTCCGGATCGCTCAGGTTGAGACCGGCCGGCAGGTATTCGTCGGAAAGGGCGAGCAAGCTGAAGACCGCCTCGGTAATGCCGGCGGCTCCCAGTGTATGGCCAGTCCAGGCCTTGGTCGAGGCCGCTGGCGGTGGCGATGGGAACACCTGCCGGAGGGCCAGTGCCTCGACCTGATCATTCATCGGTGTGGCCGTTCCGTGACAGTTGATGTAGCCGACCTCCGAGGCGTCCAGGCCCGCCTGGGCCAGCGCCTTGACCATGGCGGAGCTGGCGCCAGCGCCTTCCGGGTGGGGTGCGGCCATGTGATGGGCATCCGAGCTCTCGCCCCAGCCCAGGATGCGGCCGACCGATTGCTCCGGCGCCTTCTCAAGAATGGCGAAGCCGGCGGCTTCACCCAGACTGAGTCCTTTCCGGGCCCGGTCAAACGGCCGGCAGGGCTCGTCGGAGACCAGTTCAAGAGAGTGGAAACCGTACAGCACCGACAGACATACGCTATCGACACCGCCCACGATGGCCGCGTCGGCGAGCCCGCTGGCAATCAATCGGGCGGCGCTGGCAAACACCTTGGCGCTGGACGAGCAGGCTGTCGAAACCGTGATGATTGGACCGTCGAGGCCAAGCACTCGCGCGGTAAACGCGCTGGAAGTGTGAGGCGTATGCACTCGGGGCAGCAGGTATCGAATTTCAAATCGCTCTCGGTCACCGGGTTTGGCGACCTCAAGTCCACGATAGGCCGCTTCGGTCGAGCCGATCCCCGCGGTACTGGTCCCGATCACACAGGCGATTCGATGAGTTGGATAACGCTGCTTGAGCCTGTTGACGCTGGCGATGAAATCGTCCTGCTCCAGGGCCAGCAATGCCAGGCGGTTATTGCGGCAGTCAAAGTCGCTCAGAACCCCTTTGAGCTTTACATCCTCCACGCCATCAACCCGACCGATCCAGGTTTTCAGGGTGCAGTTGGGAAAGTCATTGACGCGCAGCCCGGAGCGGGCCTGTTTCAGGGCGCGTCGAACTTCGGGCAGGCCTCGACCCGATGCGCAGCACAGGGTCATGGAGCTTACAGACAAACAAGACATCAACTTGAACTACCTGGCAGGAGTCGGGCAAAATCAAAGCCTCGGGCCTTACCGGGGGATAAGGATGAGCGTTTACTCGTGGTGCTCTATTATAGGCCCCATTCAAAGCATCGCAATCGGTTGTGAATACTCCTTCGAGTCGCCACGTTCGTTTCAATCGTCGCACTATCGCTGACCCGGCCGTGGTCGAGAGCGTGGTGGCCAGCATGGTCGTGCTGGTCCTGAGCGGCGGCTTGAGCCTGGTCTGCTCGTGGCTGTGGGTCTGGCGCTGGGCATTGTTCCGTCCCACCTCGCCCGACTTAAAATCCGGGGTTATCCTGGTGTGCGGGCATCGGTTAATCGACAACCGGCCCTCAAACGACTATGCGCTGCGTCTAACACGGGCAGCGGGCTTGCTGGAAACCCAGCCGCATGGGCGCCTGATCCTGCTGGGCGGTGGCGAACCTTCGGAAGCCAGCGCCGGCCGTGAGTGGCTGCTGGCCAACTCCAATATCAATGCAGCCATGATCGAGCTTGAAGAGAACTCGACCGACAGTCTTGAGAATCTTCGCCACGCCCGCGATCTGATCCGGACCGGTGAACACGTTTTACTGCTTTCCAGTCGCTATCACCTGGGCAGGCTCAGGCTTTTTTCCCGACAACTGGGGTTGAACGCGGATCTGGTGGCGGCCGAGCCGGAGTTTAGGCCCAGCTGGCGCAATTTTGGCTTGATGGCAATGGAGTCGGTTTTTGTCTGCTGGTTTGTCGCTGGTCGGCTGTGGGCTCAAATGGCCCGGCGCGAGCACTTGTTGGAGAAGATTTGCTAAAGGAGCAAAAAATCATGAATCACATAGCTGTTTTTGAAAGCGCAGCCCTATCGCTGCAACTGGCGGTGAGCGCTTGAAGCTTCAACTGGCCACCTGGCCCGAGGTGGAAGCCTACCTCGAGCGCAGCCAGGGCATCGTGATACCCATCGGCTCGACCGAGCAGCACGGGCCGACGGGGCTCATCGGTACAGACGCCATTTGCCCGGAAACGATTGCCACAGGGCTGGCCGAGGAAGGCATTCTGGTTGCCCCAACTCTGAGCATCGGCATGGCCCAGCATCACCTGGCCTTCCCGGGCTCGATCACCTTGCGGCCATCGACCCTGATCGCCGTCATTCGGGATGTCGTCGGCTCGCTCGCGGTACAGGGATTTCGCCAGTTCTATTTCTTCAATGGCCACGGCGGCAATATCGCCACGGTCCATGCCGCATTCGCCGAGATCTGGGCCGACGCCAGCCTGGCCGGGCGCGAAAGTGCCCTGAACCTGAAGCTGGCCAACTGGTTTGCCGGGCCGCGGGTAAAGGCTTTGGGCCAGGAACTGTACGGCGCGGCCGAGGGTTCGCACGCGACACCGTCGGAAATCTCGCTGACCTGGCACGCCTGGCCGGAGGCTGAGCGGCAGGTGGAGCTTCAGCCGGTGCGTGCGGTCAATGGCCCGATTCGCGACGCCCGGCACTATCGACAGACCTTTGCCGATGGTCGGATTGGCTCCGAACCCGCCCTGGCCAGTCGGGAACATGGCGCGCGCTTCTATCAGGCCGCCCTGGCCGACGCACTGGAAGACTACCGGACTTTTTTGCGGGGCTAATTTTCGAAGCTGGGCCTCTCATGGAACAAAAAGAGCAGGATTACCACGGAGGCACAGAGAACACAGAGAAATACAATGAAAAAACAAAACCTTATTATGTTTTTCTCTGTGACCTCCGTGCCTCTGTGGTGAGATTTTCTTGTTCCTTTCGCGACAGGGGTTCGGGAGGTTCTGAGTTAGGGACATCCGGGAAGGCGTGTTTGATGGTGAGTTGATCAATGCCTGCTCTACGCGCTATCCGAACACTCTTCTCAAATCTCATCGCTCGCTCGCGCTAGCCGCCCTTTTGCAAAGGCTTCTCAATATAGACGCTTGTGGCGCGTACCGTTTGAGACTACTATGTGCGCCCAATCAAGAGGGTCGCAGGGAGTTGTGATGAATTTCAGGTTGTTGACTGCGGGTGTGATGTCCGCGCTGGTTCTCTTTTTTCTGGCTGGTGCAGTTGACGGAAGTTTCGCAAGCGAGACTGGGTCGCCGGGGACTCATGAGGGCGATGCACCTCAAAGTGCAGTTACCGACCTGCTACCGCTTGCTCTGGAGCTTGGGCAAGCACGGCGTTTCAATGGCTTCTTTCTCGAGTCCTTCGAATCAACTGGTTCAGGAGCTGGTGGCCGGTTGGCAGCGGGCGGTCATGTGACGATTGCCGATTACGTCATTGCAGAGAACCTGTCCGACCTGGCCGAGGGAGCTTCTTTGATCGTTGGCGGCGATCTGGTATTTCCCGAGGGCCAGGTTAAACGCGGCGACATCCTGGTCGCAGGCAGTGCCGATGGGCTCGGCCAGGCCGTGATCGATTCCTTGGGCGAAGACCAGAGCTGGTCGGACCAGGCCGAGCTGCCGTTCGATTTTCACGCCGAGTTCGTCCGAATTCGACGTACCAGTCGCATGCTGGCTGAATTGCCTTCAACCGGAACAGCTCACTGGGACGCTGGCTCGTTTTTGCTGGAAGGTGATTGCGAAAGCCGGGCGCAGGTGTTCGAGCTCTCTGGCCACCAACTGCTGGAAGCCGAAAGCATTGCCACTGATTGCGTTCCCGCCGGGGCGACGGTCGTGTTGAATGTCGATGCGCTGCAAGCAGGGCTGGTCAATGTCGACCTTCAGTCTTTTGCCCCCTATCGACAGAACCTGCTTTTCAACTTCTTCGAAGCCGAAGAGTTGCTGCTGAACGAAGTGGACATCGAGGGGAGCATCCTCGCGCCTAACGCAGAGGTCAACGCCTCTGAGGGGCTGTTGAATGGTTCCATCATCGCCAATTCCTGGGACGGTTCTATGGCGCTTGGTCACGTTCCGTTGAAGGGGATCGGGATCGGTGATTTCTGCGCGATGTATCCGATTGCCTTGCCGTTCGATCTGCTGGAGGAGGCGGAGCCAGGCAGCGAGTTCCTGGAAATTCCACGTGGCACCGGCCCTGGCAACTATTCCTGGCTGACCTGGGCCGGCAAGCCTGATGCGCAAACGCTGGCCAACAGTCTGCTTGCGCCAGGTGATAGCTACACCTACGTCAATCCGGATGATGATAGCAACTGGTTGCTGTCAATCGGTGACTGGACCCAGGGCGCTCCCGGGTCGATGAATGCCAGGTCTGTTCGTGACAATCTGGATGCCTTGCTGGACATCGAGATCACAGTACCGGCCTGGGCCAATATTCGCGAACGGGGGAACAATCTGGACTACCAGGTTGGCGAATTCGCCCGCATCCGACTACTGGATTACCGTCTGTCAGGCAACGGCTGGTTGAGCTTCGAGTTTGTAGGTCTCACCCACTGCTACAACCGTCCACCGCAGGCATTCGATCAACATCTGGAGGCTGAGGTCAACACACCGCTGGATATCGAATTGACCGGCGAGGATCCTGATGGCGATGATCTGACCTTCGACATCGTGCGCCAGCCCGATCACGGATCGCTCGAGGGCCTGCCCCCCTTCATCCAGTACGTGCCCGACACCGACTTCATTGGCACCGACAGCTTTGACTTCGTGGCAAACGATGGTTACCTGAACTCACTACCGGCCACCATCTCCATTGAGGTTGTACGTCCGAATTTACCACCAGAAATTCTCTCGACGCCACCGACGGTTGCCTTTGTTGATGAGAATTACCAATATCAGGTGGAGGCAATCGATCCCGATGGAGACCCGCTTCAGTTCACCGTGCAGTCATTGCTTCAGGAATTGGAGATTGATGCAGTGGGCGGGATCTTGACAGGCCTCATTGGGGACGGGGCTTTGGCGGAAAGCGTGGATCTGGATAATCGTTTTTGCAGTTCATTTGCCCGTAGTGTGGCTGAGCTGAATGCAAATGTGCGGTGGGAATGGAAGAGTCAGCATAGTGACCTCACAAGCAATGTTTATGGCCCGCCCATGGTCGCAAGGATCGTCGATATCAACGGCGATGGTGTCATCGATGAACGTGATCCGCCAACCATTGTATTTGCCGCTTTTCGACCAAATCAGACTTTAGGCGCCTATTTGGTTGCACTGAACGGCGACACCGGAGAGGAGTTGTGGGTATCGAGGGAGCGAGCTGTTTCAATGAATGCAGTTGCTGTCGCGGATGTGGACGGCAATGGCAAAATGGAAATTATCACGCTGGACCCGAATTTCCGCACCGAAATAATCGTTTTTGATAATGAGGGGAACGTCAAGTGGACCGCCCCCACGGGGCCGCGCAATAACACACTCCATCAAGGGAATCCAAGAGATTGGATTTCTGTTGCTGACTTGAATGGCGATGGGTCGCCCGAAATCATTCATGGTAATCGTGTTTTCAGTGGAACGGGTGAAGTGCTCTGGGTTGGCCAGTTCGAAGCTGGTGGCTATTCCAATTACGGGATTGGCTCCATTGTCGCAGACCTGAACCAGGATGGATTCCAGGAAGTCATCGCGGGCAGAGTGATATATACCCATGACGGGCAAGTGAAGGCGCGAAATACTTCGCTACCTGCCGAAGGTTTTAATGCAGTGGCCGATTTTACTGGCGACGGGCAACCCGAGATCGTTTATGTGGCCCAAGGACAAGCTTACCTGCTGAATCAGCAGCTTCAAGTGATTTGGGGGCCGCGCTTTCTTCCGGGTGGAGGGCTAGGCGGTCCTCCTACAGTGGCGGACTTCACTGGCGATGGGCAACCGGAAATTGGCATTGCTGCCAGTTCCAGATACGTGACCTATGATCGCTTTGGCAACGTGCTTTGGAGCCGAATTATCCAGGACTTCACTTCTCACCGTACCGGTTCGTCGGTATTCGATTTCGAGGGTGACGGGCGCGCCTCCGTGCTTTACGCAGACGAGGTGAACTTCTACATACTTGACGGACCCAGTGGTAATCCCCAGGCCATTTTTGAAGCCGGCTCTGCCACTCACTTTGAGTATCCACTCGTTGTGGATGCAACGGGTGATGGTTCAGCAAATATTTTACTACCAACCAATTTCTATCAAGGGCGCGGCGGCGGCGTGCGTCTGTATGAGTCTGCCGATCTGGCCTGGATGCCAACACGATCAATATGGAACCAGCATGCATACCATATCGACAATATCAATGACGATGGTAGTGTTCCAGCTAACCCAGTTCCGAGCTGGTTGACCCACAACACTTATCGGCTGAACAGCTTTCCGGGACGCCAGCCCTTTGGCTTGCCTGATCTGGCAATCAGCCAGCTAAAGGTCCAGGCGGATGGTGCGACTTACCAGCTTTCAGCAGTGATCGAGAACCGTGGCCTGGCTGAATATCCAGAAGTCGTGGAGGTAAATTTTTACGCCGAAGATCTGAAGGGCGATAGCCGACTTATTGGTTCGGTTGCTGTTGGGCCACTCGGACGAGCCGAAAATAAGATCGTCGTTATTGACGGTCTTTCTGCCAATGATTTGGATAACATGCTGATCGGGGGGATTATTGTTCCCCATCCCGAAATTGCTGAATGTAATCAGGATAACCTCTGGACGGCAGCGTGGGCAGTTCGGGTGCGTGCGACAGATCCGGGTGATCTTTACGATGAACAGCGCTACCTCCTCAGACTGAAACAGCACAATCGGGCTCCGGTCATATCCAGTAGTCCTGTCACCCACATTGAATCAGGCCAGCTATATCAGTATTCCGTTGACGCAACGGATCCTGATCGTGGCGATCAGCTTCGCTATTCGCTTGTTTCCGCACCTCGGGGGATGTGGGTTAACGCAGTGACCGGTGAGGTCATCTGGCGCCCGGGCGAAGAGCATGTAGGAATCAATTCCGTACTGATCGAGGTCGAAGACCTTGCTGGAGCCAAGGCAGAGCAGGCATTTGAGATAGAAGTTTCCCCAAATTCCTCAATCACTCTTCCGCCCTATTTCTCCAGTGAGCCATCCACTAGGGCCACAGTGAATAATGAGTATCGATATCTGGCTGAAGCGATATCTCCAGTAGATTTCGCTATTGAGTATGCTTTGGTTGTCAGCCCTGCGGGAATGGAGATCGATCCTCTCTCGGGGGAGATTCTCTGGACTCCCACGCATCAGCAGAGCGGAAGTCATTTCGTTGTAGTTCGAGCCCGCGACGAGAGCTTGCAGTTCGACCTGCAGGAGTTCATTGTCCAGGTTAGTGGTAGTAATCAACCGCCGGTGTTCCTCAGTGAGCCCGCACTGGAAGTCAATCTGGGTGACCAGTATGTCTACCATGCCTTCGCAGAAGATCCGGATGGTGACACCGTCAGCTATCATTTGTGGAAAGGGCCAGCCGGAATGGAGGTGGATTCCAGTACCGGTCTGGTAACCTGGAATACACAGGGAGTTTTCCCGACTTCTTACCCAATAGAGCTGGTTGCTCATGATGGGTTTGGCGGTTTCGGCTCGCAATCTTTTGAACTAACAGTCGTAGATTCTGCCGGTCCCTATCTGCCGCCCGAAATCACAAGCACGCCACCCCTGGCGGTCGACCTGGGGGATTCCTGGGTTTATCAGATCGAAGTTACCGCTTCTGCTGCTTTCGAATATTTGCTGGTCGAGGCTCCGACAGGAACCACCTTGAACGATTCCGGCTTGACCGAATGGACACCCGACAGCGGACAGCTTGGTGAGCATGCTTTTGTGGTCGAAGTGCACGATGAATGGGGAGCATGGGCACGCCAAACTTTTTCTGTGTATGTCAATGATCCGGCGGTCAACAGCCCACCTGAAATTGTCAGCACACCGCCTATGCGCACCGTCGTTGGCAATCTCTACAATTACCAAGTGGAGGCCGTTGACCCCGATGGCGATGAGTTGGAGTATTTTCTGGCTGTCGGCCCAACAGGAGCCACCATTGATTCTTTAGATGGGTTGGTGAGCTGGACCTCGGATCTATCACAACTTGGCTGGAATCAGTTCGAAATTCACGTTACCGATGGCAATGACGGATTGGCCTGGCAGCGCTTCGACGTTCTGGTTGAGCTGAGTTCAACAGTAAATAGCCCGCCCATCATCACAAGCTCGCCACCGTTGTCTGTAAACCTCGGCGAAGTCTGGGCTTACCAGATTGAGGCATTTGATCCGGATGGCGACCCGCTTGAATATCTTCTCATTGAGGGATCCGCCGGCGCATCGATCGAGGAATCCGGTCTTGTCGAATGGACGCCGCAAGGCGATCAGCTTGGCGAACACGAATTCGTGATTGAAGTGCATGACAACCGCGGTGGCCTGGCACGCCAGAGTTTTTCCGTATATGTCAATGACGCTGCAGTCAACAGTCCGCCGGAGATCGTCAGCTCACCGCCTCTGACAGCCTTGGTCGGATTGACATATAGCTATCAGGTCGATGCGATTGATCCGGATGGCGACACTCTGGAGTACGTTCTGGCTTCCGGAACTTCTGGTGCCGCGATCGATTCTGCGCAAGGCTCGCTCACCTGGGTTCCCCTCTCGACTCAAATAGGGCCTAATGAATTCGAGATTCATGTTTTCGACGGCCAGGGTGGCATCGCATGGCAGCGCTTCACTGTTCTCGTTGAGGAAGGCTCAGAGGGCAGTCGACCACCGATCATCCACTCCACGCCACCATTCACGGCTAAGGTCGGATTCGGCTACGTATACGACATCGTCGCCAGCCATCCGGATAACAAGGTACTGACGTTCAATCTGGACGAAGGCCCTGCCAGTATGGAGCTGGATCAAGCATCCGGCGCTTTGAGCTGGCTGCCCGAGGTCGAAGGCCTTTATCCGGTCACAATCGAAGTCAGTGATGGAGAATTTATTGTCTGGCAAAGTTGGCAGCTTGAGGTATTGGACGGCTCTATCCCGCTCGCCTTGCAGATGGAGATAACGCCAACAGTCGCCGATGTCGGCCAGACCGTTGAAATTCGTTTGATTCCAGTCGCTTCAGCTGGCCAGGTGGTCGCCGAGGTGATGGTCAATGACACCATCGTGGTTGTCGATTCTGACCTGATCGCGCGCTATGTACCGACCGAGCCGGGTGAGCACCTGGTGGTTGCAGCAATCGACGATGGCCTTGAACAGGCCGATGCCACCGGTCAGTTCTTCGTGCGTGACGCAGACGCCGAAGGCGGGCCATTCGTCAGTCTTTCCACGCCAGACTACGAGGCCGAAATCACAGCTCCGACGATGGTCATTGGCACGGTCGAGGACGACCAGCTTGCTGGCTGGGTTCTGGCCTGGGCTGAAGCAGGCACCCAAAACTGGACAATCATGGCCGAGGGCACCCAGCCCTTTCACGAGGCCGATATTGACATTTTTGATCCTACCCTCCTGATGAATGGTCAGTACCGAATCGCCTTGCAGGCTTGGGATCAGCAGGGCCGTTCCAGTTCTGACTCCCGGGTTGTGATCGTCACCGGTGATATGAAGATCGGACATTTCTCGATCACTTTCGAGGATCTGTCGATACCCGTGTCCGGGATTCCCATAACAGTCAGCCGGACCTACGATACACGCCAGCGTCACCGGCATCTGGATTTCGGCTATGGGTGGAGCATTGACTACCAGAATGTTCGTGTTCAGGAATCACGTACGCTGGGGCTTGGTTGGGAAATCATCGAGCGTCGCTCTGGGCCCTTTGGTGCGTTTTTTGAGTTCTGTGTACTTCCCATGGGCAAGCCGCTGGTTACCGTTACCCTTCCCGGCGGTCAGGTGGAATCATTTGAGGTTCGCCTCAAGAATGAATGCAATGATTTCATTCCGGTAATCGACTTCCTGGAGTTTGACTTCCGGGCGATGGAGGGAACGTTCTCCACACTGACTGAGAACGACTTCTCGGGAGGAATGCGTCTTGTCAACGGGAATCTGGTCGAAAACCATACGTTCAGCATTATCGCCGATCCGACAAACTATACGTTGACCACCAGCGAAGGGTTTGTCTACGAGCTGGATCAGAACTTTGGCATACGCACCGTAGTCGACCCGAACGACAATACCCTGACCTACACTCGCAACGGTATCCTGCATTCCAATGGCATGAGCGTCCTGTTCAACCGTGACGTGTCAGGTCGAATAACCGACATCGTCGATCCCGCTGGTAATATTTTGAGCTACGAATACGATACCGCTGGTGACCTGGTCGCTTTCCGGGACCGCGCAGACCAGGTTACTCAGTTCACCTATCTGGCGGGTGTGGAACACTACCTCGAAGATATTATCGACCCACGAGGCGTCCGGGCTATTCGCAACGAATACGACGAAGATGGACGGCTGGTTGCGCAAATCGATGCTGATGGCAACCGCATTGAGTTCACCCATGATATTGATGGGCGCCTGCAAATCATTCGAGACCGACTCGGCAATGCAACGGTATACGTCTACGATGAACGTGGCAACGTCCTGAGTGAGACAAATGCTCTGGGCGAAACGACGCTCCGTACATATGACGATTTTGGAAACGAGCTGACACGCACTGATGCGCTAGGCAATGTCTCGTCGTCAGCCTACGACAGTCGTTTCAACGTCACGAAAGAGACCAATCCGCTAGGCGAGACCACATCGTTTACGTTCAATGCGAAGAATCTCATGCTCACTCACACAGCACCGGATGGCACTGTGCTGATGGCCAATCAGTATGATGGTAGAGGTAACCCAACTACCATCACGGATGCCCTGGGTCATTCTCAGAGTTTTGAGTATGCGTTCTTTGGTCTATTGACCAAAACTACCGATTCGTTGGGGCAGGAAAACCAGTACTTCTATGACAACTCAGGGTTTGTCAACCGCCTGATCGACCCAAGCGGTTTAGAGAGCACCTTCACCCATGACGAGGTTGGCAATGTTCTGACCGAAACGGTCACCTGGATCGACGCTGACGGGATCGAGCACAGCCAACTGACCACGCACGTTTATGACGCCGCCGGAAACCGGACCCGCACCACCGATCCGCTGGGTGCGGTGCGGGAGTTTGAGTACGATGCCAGCGGTCAGCTTACCGCCGAGATCGACCCGCTCGGCAGGCGGACCGAGTTCGAGTTCGACGACCGCGGCAACCAGGTGCGGACCCGTTACCCGGATGGTAGTACCGAGTCCAGCCAGTTCGATGCCGAGGGTAACTTGGTCGCGGAGACCGACCGCGCGGGGCGCACCACGAAAATGGTCTACGACGCCGCAGGCCGACTGATCGAGACCATTCTGCCGGACAACACCCCGGATGACGACAGCGACAACCCGCGCCGTTACTCCATTTATGATGCGGCCGGAAGACTGGTCGAGGAAGTCGACGAGCGCGGCAACAGCACGTTCTACGAGAACGACGCCGCTGGTCGCAATACCAAGGTTACCGATGCGATGGGCAACGAGACCGTCTACGAGTACGACGCCCGCGGCCAGCGTACGGCGATGATCGATGCCCGCGGCCACCGCACCGAGTACGTCTATGACGCCGCCGGCCTCCTGGTCCGAACCATTTACCCCAACGGCACCGAATCCAGCGTTTCTTATGACGCCCTGGGCCAGAAGACCGCCGAGACCGACCCGGCCGGCCGCACCACGCAGTTTGAATACGATGCGGCCGGTCGCTTGACCGCCGTGATCGACGCCCTCAATCAGCGCACCGAGTACGGCTATGACGGCCAGGGCAACCGGATTTCACAAACCGATGCCAATGGCCACACCACCACCTGGACTTTCGATGTCGCCGGGCGAGTGATTTCACGCACATTGCCGCGGGGCCAGGCCGAAAGCTATGACTACGACTTGGCTGGTCACCGCATTGCCCATACCGACTTCAAGGGCCAGACCGTTGAGTATCAATACGACGCCCTCAGCCGCCCAATCCTGGTTGACTACCCGGACGGCAGCCGGGTCCAGACCCGCTTCACCAGCAGCGGCCAGGTGTGGGAGATCGAGGTCAGTTGCAGTCCGGCCCCATGCAGTGTCGAGGGCAAGGAAGTTGGCGTGACCGTGCACCAGTACGACGAGCGCGACCGCCTGACCCGTATCGACTACCCCGATGGCCGCTGGATCGAGTCCGGCTATGACGAGGCCGGCAATCGCACCGAACTGCGCACCGCCAACCAGCGCACGCGCTATACCTTTGATGCGCTCAATCGGCTGAGTACCGTCACGGCTTGCGCCAACGCCGACTGTACTTTGGGTGACACCACCACCTACCAGTACAACGAAGTCGGCAGCCGCCGATTGATCCAGCATGCCAACGGCACCACGACCGAATATCAGTACGACAGCCTCAACCGGCTGACCCTGCTGACCACCTGGGATGCCTTCGGAAATGTGATCCACCGCCAGCAGTTCCATGTGGGCGCGGCCGGGCACCGGGAAATGCTGGTCGAAGATAGTACGCGCGTGGTTGAGTATTCCTATGACGCCCTCTACCGCTTGACCGAGGAAAAGGTCACCGACCCGAGAGGCGATCGGACCACTGCCTACACCTTCGATGCCACCGGCAACCGCTTAAGCCGCACCACAAGCTGCGATCCCGAGTGCCACGGAGAAGTCGAAGCCGGGATCACGACCTATGTCTATGACGCCAATGATCGCTTGCTGGAAGAGTCTAACCCCGACGGTATCACGCTCTATCAGTACGACCTGAACGGCAATACCGTCAGCAAGATTGCCCCGGACGGCACCGTCGACTACCACTACAACGCCGACGACCGCCTGATCCGGGCCACCGGAGCTCTGGAGTCAGCCGCCAGCGAGGTCACCTACACCTACGACGCCCACGGCATCCGTCAGCGCCAGACGGTGGATGGTATTACCAGCCGCTTCCTGGTCGACCCGAACCACCAGTACGCCCAAGTGCTGGAAGAACTCGATGGCGCCGGCAACCCGATGGTCAGCTACGTCATTGGACACGAGCGGATCAGCCAGGAAAGGGCTGGGGGGCATTTCACCTACCACGCCGACGGTTTGGGCAGCATACGGGTGTTGACCGACGATACGGGAACTTCCACGGACGCTTACGTCTACGAAGTCTACGGCAACCTGGAGCATGGCGAGGGCGCCACCCCGAATACCTTCCGCTACTCCGGTGAGCAATATGATCCGAACCTGGGCTTCTACTACCTGAGAGCGCGTTACTACGACCCGTCCACCGGCCGCTTCCCGACCATGGACACCTACCAGGGCCGTATCCACGAACCGCAGACCCTGCACAAATACCTATATGTGCATGCAGATCCTGTGAATTTGATCGATCCTTCAGGAATGTTTTCGATCGGCAGTCAAATGATGGCAATAAGTGTCGGCGCTGTATTAGGTGGGCTCTCTATCGGAGCCTTTGACTTGTTTGTTCCCGGACGATTTCATGAATCTCTAACCGAAAATGTCCTATGCGTACGAACTCATTTAGCCACTGATCCTTGTAGTAATGAAAGAGCCTTCGGTGGATTACTCAGGTTTCCAGCACCAGGCTATACTGGAGGAATTGCGATCACAAACTTGCATCAAGGTGAAGCGATACTTCCAGTTGTAGGTTGGTCACTTGGCCCGATCCTTCACTTTGTACATGCTAACTCCAGGATGGTCATTAATGAGACGATGAATGGACATTTGCTGCATCCGGGAGAAGTAAGAAGGCGGATCATTGATGATGGAGTCTCTATCAGGATTCAAACACACGGCGTAGGAACCGGCAGGGCAGCCATTGCGAATGTTTTTTTTGCAGATTTCTTGTGGACTTCAGTCGACAAAAGAATAGAGGCGTATATTTTTGGGCTTCTGCCGTAAATATATTGATCACAAATGATCATCTAACGCTGAGATAGCCACCTGAAGGACGCAGATTATGAAAGAGATTGCTAAGAAGATTTTTTGCTTGCTGGCGGCATCATTGATGGCAGGTGGAACATTTTTACTTCTTGCTATACTGATTCAGCTGTTTACGATCAGTGCTTTTCCAACCTATTACGATATGGTCTTTGCGCTAGCTATCACTCTTGTTTACTCGACAATCATAGGTATTGTGATTGGCTTGCCCATTTTGCTGATAATTCAAAGAATAGTTTCTCTGAGAAAGGCTTTCAAATTGTTTGTACTAACCGGGTCAATTATTGGGGGAGGAGTTGAGCTTTTTGTTGCCTACGGTCGAGTAATTCCGATGATGGGACTGGTCGCGGGCGCAGCTGGAGGTGCTAGTTTGTGGTGGTTCCTTCAGGTGTCAGAGCGATGGTCAAGAAAACAATAAATATGCGATACCCGCAATCCAAGATCAAATAACATGGATAGGCTTGTCTCAGGTTTCGTTCGCGGGGGTAACCCGTGAACGGGCGTCCTCCGTTTGTTTTTTCGGACCTATTCGGAATCGCTTTCATTGCGAGCTTGATAGCTGGTGCCACGATTGCTTCGTTTTTAACGATTTGGCTATCAATTTTATCCGGTCTGCATGTCCTTCATTTCATATTTGGTATTGCCGTGGGGGGGGGTCGGTTCGTTGCTATTCCAGGCCGGGCTTGTCCCGCTATTGTTGGTTTTCAATCTATCAGCAATAGTTTTTAAACGAGCAATTCCCGTCTGGCTTCACATAATACTATTTCCATTTTATGGAGTGGCGCTTGGATTTTCGATGTCAAGGATCCTCATTTATCCATCGGATCAGACTACTCTAGTGGGCATAAGTAGTGGCTTGGCTGCAGGTATATTAACCGTCTCATAATAGTCCAGACGTAACGCATTCGTTATACCGCTGCCGCATATTTTGTGGTCGCAGTATTGAAGTAGCCCATCACTCGCTGTGGCGTCTTCTGTAGATAACCAAAGAACCGGATAACCTCAGACTTGAGCGATTCAGGATCGGTGATCTGCTTGCGACCGATTGTATTGTTCTTCAAGTCATTCCAAGCGCACTCGTCGGGATTTAGCTCAGGTGAGTATGGCGGCAGGAAGAACAGCTCCAACCAGCCATCAAGGCTTTCAACGTATCGTTGAACCTTTTTTGCCTTGTGGGACGGATGGCCATCGACAATCAGAAAAATGGTGCGATCCGTATTGTGGATCAGACGCTTGAGAAACTCGATGAAGACACCTGCATTGACCTTGCCCGGAACGGTCATGAAGCGAAATTCGCCCTGCGGACTGACTGCTGAGATCATATTGAGCCCGAAGCGGGCGCCGGTACTGCTGACCACCGGAGTTTGCCCTTTCTTCGCCCAGGTCGTGCCAGCATGATGGTCGGAACGGATGCCGGCCTCATCGGCAAAGAAAATCCGGGCGTTTTCCTTGCTCGCGCGGCGCTGGATGGCTGGATAGTCCACCTCCAGCCACTGCTGGACTCGCTCTTCCGACTGCTGGTAAGCACGCCACAGAGGACGCTGCGGAGTCAGGCCCAGCTGGTTCAGTAGCCGGCACACCGATGCTTTGCTGTAGCGGATGCCGAACTGCCACTCAATGAGTTCACCAACCATCTTTGATGTCCACTGATTTCATTACATGTCTGTCCTGTTTGCGCTGTTTGCGTCCTGCTGTTTGCGTCCTGTTTGCGTCTGTCGTGGCTGGCGAGGTCAGATTGGGCCCAGGGCAGTTTCGCAGGTGGCCTTTCGGGCGCAGGCCTGGCGGCGAAATCCGTTAGCCATGGACTTATCGGAGGAACTGCGGCACACTTGCAAGGTGGCAGGTTTGGGCATGGCTTTGTCTCTTCGAGTCTCAGCGCTGCCGCTACCCCGTACGTTGATGGCCGATTTGAAGGTAATCGGTTCGCGCAAGGCGCGGTTATTGCATTGGTAGGAGGAAGTGCATCCAGTATGACCGGAGGCAAGTTCGCAAATGGGGCGGTTACTGCGGCTATGGCGTTTGCGTTTAATCAGTTGAGTGGTACCAATAGACGATCCGGAACGGGAGATGGAGGAACCGGATCAGCGGATGAAACTGTTGATGAGCGAATGTCCCGACTTAAGGCGGAGGTCTACGAGGATTTCCCAGATCTTCCTGAGGCAGATATTAACTTTATCGAGTCCAGGTCTGATTTGCCTTGGCGCCATCGCGGTACCTGTGGGCGGAGCTTCGTGGGCTGCTATGTGGGAGGGAACAAGATCTTTGTCGTCTATGGGAACTCTTCAGACAACTCAATCAAAGTAACGACCGCTCATGAATTACTGCATGTTGATGAAGCGATGACAGTCTCCGGAGGTAGTCTCATTAGGTACACTGCCAATCAGATCTGGAAGTATGGAGGCCATAATCCGTACATCAGCGCTTTTGATGACGCCTATCATGCTTATCTGGGTTCGACGCCTAGGATCCCTCACCCGAAACCGGATTTAAGTCAAATGCCTTGGAGACGGGAGGAGTAGTCCTGCTTATGAGAAAAGCACTTGCAATTTTAGGTTTTGCAATTCTGATTCTTGCAGTGTCAGCGCTGCAGTTTCACAAGCATTCTGAACGTCAAGCCGAGAAGCAAAGGAACTCGTTTTGCGAGATGTTTGAGTTGGCGAAAGCCCTGGAGTCTGATCTTAGCTCTGTTGGAGAATTGCCAGATCAGCTATCAGGATCAACCAGCGTACTAGCATTAAACGGTGCTCAGCCATGTGTCGGTGAGATGCATCTGGTAGACGGTAATTTTCTGGACCCATGGGGCAGACCATATTCATATCAAGTTATCGATAATTCCTCTGCAATTTTGGAAGATTCTCTTGGCAAGAAGATATTCATTGGTCTCGGAGAAGTTCGGGTTCTGTTATGAGCAGTGGGAATGAATTGTCCTGTCCGCACTGTCCAAACAATGTGAGTGATGGAGATAACGCGCGTTTTTGATCGGAAGGAATTCAAGACAGCCACGAATCTGATTGCCACTGAAAAAGCCCGGCACTGCCGGGCTTTTTCTACCTGAAGAGATCAGTTACCCTCTAGCCGCCTTCCCCATGACCCTTGTCATGTTCGACTTATTCACCAAACTGTCCATCATCACGATCAGCGCCCGCTGATCTTCGTCCGGCAGTTCGTCGCACTGCTGGCACAGCCGCCGCAGTTCATGGTTGCGTAGCTTCAGGTCCTGGGAGGGTTCCTTGCGGCCGGCGAGTTCATCCAGGCTGACCTGCAGGATGTTTGCGAGCTTCACGATGGCCTCGAAGTGGGGCACATTGATGCCTTTCTCCCACCGGTTGTAGACCCGCGGGCTGACCTCGACCAGTTCGGCGAGGCGTGCCTGGGTGATGTTCCGTGCCTAGCGCAGTAGCCTGTCTCGCGTCAATTACTTTGTCCGGTCGGCGACAATTAAAATGGCCGGTCGGTTAGTGTTTTTTCCTGCCTAGCACTTTTGTTCCTGTTTCTCCTTTTTCCTAGTGGATTGAGCTCGCTTTCGATAGCTTTCGCCG
>JBGTLI010000058.1:0-2731 GCA_041744195.1 Wenzhouxiangella sp.
ACGCAACCGGGCCCGGGCGTACCGCGCCTCGCTGAAAAGCAGCGACAGCTCGCCGAGCAGAACCTCCTGCGCCGGCTTGTCCAGGTCGCTGGCCAATGCCTGGGAAATCGCGTCCTGGTTTTCCTCCAGCAGCCGCACCAGCGCATCAAGCTGCCCACGCCGCCAGTCCAGCGGCCGGGTCAGGCCGGAATCAAAGCCGGAACGCAGCTCGGTCAGCATCATTGGGTAGCTGTCAGGCGCAATGGTCACAAGTCGTGCTCCGCGGTTCGGGGGGTTCAGGTCATACCGGGCCAATCTATCAGAATTCCGGCGTCATCAGGTCGATACGTCCACTGCAACTTGCCGGATACCGCGTCCACGGCGTGAATGACGCCATACCAGTCCCCAATAACCAGAGTCTCGCCGCCAAGCGCCGGTAAGGCATGGACCATCACGCCTGGAGAATGGATGGATAACTCACCCGGCCATCGGACCTGGTTTATTGGCCGGGTCCGGTTTCCAGCCGATCCTGAAAGCGGCGGTCGAGGCTGACGGACGATGGCGAAGTCGCTGCCCGCCTGGTCCTGAGCGGCGCCCCAGTAGAGGTCGATCACGCCGTGGGTCTTCAGCAAACCATGGGGTTGGACGTTGGCGAGGTCGGGACGGCTGATCTGCTGACGCGGCTCGGTCCAGGTCAAGCCGTCGTCGGACTCGCTGGAGAATATCTGGAAGGCGCCTTCGGCTACCCGGGCCCAGATAATCGCGAAACGGCCGTCAGCCTGGACCAGCGGAAAGCCGTCGTGGTTGTTGCCGTTCAGGCCGATCTGCTCCGGTGTCGAAGTCCAGACGGTCGGATCGGCGGTGGTCCGGGTCCACATTTGCAGCTGGTTGTTGCCGGGGTTGGTCTGGTAGACCAGCAGATACCGACCATCAGCCTCCCGGTAAGCCAGGCGCGGCAGCGCGGCATTCGCCGGGCTGATCTGAACCCGATCGGTATCCCACGAGGCGCCGTCGTCAATCGATCGGGCGATAAAGGCCGCGCCCGACAGGCGGTGGTAGGTCATGACCAGGGTGCCGTCATCCTGCCGGATGACATGCGGGTTGATCTCGCCACCGGTCGGCCAACCCAGCACCAGCGGCCCCTGCTCGACAAAAGTCTGTCCATCTTCGGAACTGGCGCGATGAATTCTGAATGCACCCGTCGCATTGGACAGATAAAAAAGCTGGAAGCTGGATTCGCCGGTTTGCAGCAGGGCCGGATGGCGCTCATTGGCCGCTGTGCCGACAACGGTGACCGGATCGGCCCAGACAAGGCCATCGTCGGAGGAGGTGACCAGCAGGTCGCCGGACAGCCCCGCCCCAAGACGCTCGAAAACGACGATTCGCGCAGTCGGGTCCGCCCATGGCCGAATGACGCTCGGCTGATAATCAAATCCACCGTTGCCGCTGACCGTCACAATTGGTTGAGCGAAGCCGTGATCGACCGTCATGAAAAGCAGGCCCACCATCGCGCAAGCTGCCAACCTGTTTATTCCCTTGACCATGAACCACTCCCATTGAGCACGAAGAAAATCGAAAACCTGCCGTTGTCAGGTAACGATCTTTGTTTGAATATCTATTGGTATTACGGATTTGATCCAAAAAATGGATCAAGAAATCGGCGCGGCAGCCGATTAGCGCAACTGGCTGTCCTTGCTGCCACGACGATTGTTACCACGATTGTAGATAGTGGCTTTGGTTTCAGCCGCATCCCGATCGGACTGGCAAACGATGCACAGGCGCACGCCGGGGATCGCCCGCCGTCGGGCTTCGGGAACAGGCTCGCCACATTCTTCGCACTCTCGACGGCTTTCGCCACTCGGCAGCTTGCTACGCGCCCGTGCGACCGCGTCTTCGACGGTGCTGTCGATCTGGTCCTGAACCGCTCCATCCTTTGCCCATCCAGTGGCCATGGTTCACCTCGGTAAAAATGATTGATTGGTTGATTGGATTGGACTTTTGCCGACCGGTTTGATTCCGCCAACCCGACTTTTCCGCGCTGATCCAGTCCTTAAGGCGATTTGCTGTAGTCTGGACAGAATACAATAAACAATTGCGTCGTGCGACGCAGCTCTCAAAACGGGAGCCGCAATGTCGATCCGCCCGCTGCCCGAGAACTCCGCGTATACTCCCCCGGCCTGCTGCCTGGCTGCAGGCCACGAGAAAAACATCAGGGAGCACCAACATGAACAAACCCACCAGCATCCGCGGCGGTCGATCAATGGAAGGCGATTTCGCCCAACTCCTCGGCGGCTCGCCCAGAAAGGCCGGCCTGCTGATCTTTGCCGCGATCATTGCGCTGATTGTCGTCTGGGGTCTGCTGACCGCCTTTTACACCGTACAGCCGGAAGAACGGGCCGTGGTCAAACGCTTCGGCGCCGTGATCACGATCACAGACCCGGGTCTGCATTTCAGATTGCCGTTCGGCATCGACCAGATCCAATTGGTTGCCACCGAGCGGGTTTTGAAGCAGGAATTCGGCTTTCGCACCGAAGGCGTGCGAGCTGGCCGCACCGGCTACAGCGCCAAGGCGTTCGAAGACGAATCGCTGATGCTGACCGGTGATCTCAATATCATCGATCTGGAATGGGTGGTGCAATACCGCATCAACGACCCGATCAAGTTCCTGTATGCCATGCGCGAACCAACCCAGACCTTGCGCGACATCTCCGAATCGGTCATGCGCCGGGTGGTCGGCAACCGGCTCGGTTCC
>JBGTLI010000059.1:0-8306 GCA_041744195.1 Wenzhouxiangella sp.
GTTGACTGCCGCGTCGCTGATCGGGAACATGGCCGAAAAGTCGAGTCCCTTGGCGAATTCCGCCGAAATTTCGGTCAGTTGGTCGCGGGTCTCGAGACCAATGCTGGTCAGGGTTTCGACATGCGAGCCCAGTTGTTCGGCGTATTCCTTGAAGACGGCGGACTGACGCGAGATGAAGTCGTTCGGGTTGCTCACTTCATCAGCCTTGGAAACGCTCTTGCGATTGATTTCCATCAGCTTTTCGAAAGTTTCCAGGTTGGTTTGGGCCGACCTGTGGATGGTATCGGTCAGGACGTCCTGGGCCTTCTTGAGTTCTTCAAACACGGTGTTCTTGCTCATGATCACTGCCTCGATTCTGTAGGGGAATAGAAAACTCGGCACACCGTTTTGTGCACCGCACTAGAACTGTATCACAGGATTTTGTGCAGTGCAACATGACGCCGTGAAAATACCGTCAATAGGCCGCGTCAGTACATGTGCTGGCCGCCATTGATCGACAGCGTCGAGCCGGTCACGAAGCCGGCTTCGCGGGCTACCAGAAAGGCGACCCCACGGGCGATCTCACTCGGCTGACCAAGCCTGCCCACCGGGATGCCAGCGATGATTTTCTCCAGTACCCGGTCCGGCACGGCTGCGACCATGCTGGTTTCGATGTAGCCCGGGGCGATCGCATTGACCGTGATGCCCGATGCCGCCGCTTCCTGGGCCAGCGCCTTGGTGAAGCCATGGATGCCGGATTTGGCCGCGGCATAGTTGACCTGGCCATACTGGCCCGCCTGACCGTTGATCGAGCCGATATTGACGATGCGACCATATTGGCGCTCACGCATGCCCTCGATCACCGCCCGGCACATGTTGAAGCAGGAACTCAGGTTGGTCTGGATCACCTCCTGCCAGCGCTCCGGCGTCATTTTGTGGAGGGTGCCGTCACGGGTGATGCCAGCGTTGTTGACCAGCACGTCAACCGGACCAAGCTCGGATTCAATCGCCCGCACTCCGGCCTGGCAGGCGTCAAAGTCGCCCACGTCCCACTGGTAGGTTTTCGCCCCGGTCGCGGCGGCGAACTGGTTGGCCGATTCGGTATCGCCGCTATAGGTGGCGGCGACGGTGAAGCCCTGGCGCAGCAGTTCTTCTGAGATGGCCGCGCCAATGCCGCGTGTACCCCCGGTAACAATTGCAACTTGTGTCATTGACTACTCCCGAACGCTGGTTGATGAACCCGTTCCGCATTTTGCAGAACAAAAACCAACTGTGCAGTACCTCAGCCGAAATTGCAAAAAAAACCCGCTACGATTCAGGTGAGCGCCTTGCGCCCACCGTGAATGCGAATGGCTCGGGTGGGGGCTGTTGTCTTCAGCAGCGTGGCCTACTGATCCTTACAAGCCTTCGCAACTGCCCTGTTCGGGAAGGGTTACCCGGCTGACGGTCATTGCACCCGCACCGAACATCGGCGTCTGGTACGAGAACTGACCAGTGGAACAGTCGTCGAAGCGGACGGTCAGGGTCCCTTCGGTTACGAAATTCTCGGCCGGCGGGGGATTGAGGAAGTCGACATCGGACTGGCCATCCCAGGTGATCAGGTCCAGGGTGACCTCGGTGTCGCCGTAATTGTAGGGCGCCACGCCGAGGAGCCAGAGCTGTTCGCCCTGGACGAAATCGTACCAGTAGACCACCAGCCGGGCGCCATCATCACTGAAGGTGTCGCGCGCGATTTCGACATTGAACCCTACGCCGGAATTGTCGGCATCAAACCAGGAGCCCATGTGTTGCGGCATAATCGGAAAGCCAGCGCCATTGACCTGCACGGCACGGTTGATGGTCGTCGGTATGGTTGGCAGATCATCGAATCGGCGATCGGTCGTGGCGCTGTTTCCCAGGAACGTGAACGTGGTCGTGGTTCTGGAACTGTTGATTTGTTGTACAGCCTCCATGCCTAGGATTACCTGGCCGAATACGGTGAAATCCGGATCCAGAAAGTCATTGGCTACGATATTGATAAAGAATTGTGTTCCAGCCGAGTTCGGGTTGGGTGGATTGCCCGACAAGGCCATGGCGATGGTCCCGGGTACATTCAATAATCCATTGTTGGGCTCGCCCTGTATCGTCGGATAGGTTGGCTGGCGAAATTCGAGACTCCGATTGAATCCGCCAGCCTGAATCACGAAATCCCTTATAGACCGGTGAAAGATCAGTCCGTCGTAAAACCCGTCATTGACGTAGTCGAGAAAATTGCCGGTCGCAATCGGCGCATTGACCGGGTCGAGTTCAAGAATGATCGGTCCAAAGTCGGTATCGAGCCAGACGCGCGGGTTCTGGGCCAGGGCGGTGCCCAGCAAGCCGAAAGCAAGCAGGAAAAAGGAGATTGATCTAGTCATGGTTTCTTCCGTTATTGGTTTTCTGAGGGATCTGTCAGCGGACCAAATTAACCGATTTTCGCTTTCAGAATGAAGCTCTGATCTTCAGGGCATCAGTTTCAGCCAGCCCTGACGGCCTAACTTGCGAAGCGTCTCGATATTGCGCTGGTAGATTTGCTCCGGTGTGACCACGCTGGCCACGGCCCGTTCGATGCTGGCCTCGCGCAGCAGGTGCAGGGTCGGCCAGGGCGAGCGGTTGGTCAGATTGGCCGGGTCATCTTCCGCTGTGTCGGCAAAGCGATAGTCGGGATGGAAGCTGGCGATCTGGAGGATGCCGTCAAGTCCAAGCGTTTCCAGAATGCCGTCGGCAACATCCAGGAATTCGTTGTAATCGTCGAAATTGCCCAGCGTGCCGGGGTGGACCAGCAACGTGGTCTCGCATTCGGCCGGATCCGCCTTGTCAAGAAACAACAGCTCATCGGCCAAATCGCTGGTCAATGCCTCGCTGGAGCAGGCTTGACTGACCCGAATGCGAACCTGTTTGGACTGGTAGGGATAATTTGCGAACGGACAGAGGTTCAGGCCGATGACCACCTTTTCAAGCCAGTGGCGGGTGGCGAGAGCGACAGCCGACTCATCTTTGTTGGTGGTCATGTTCGGTCACGGGTGGGAAAAAGAGGGCTGGCGACTGACCTGGTTCTTGACCAGGAAAATCACCAGCCCTGGTTGGGCAGGACGGGTTTTTCAGTCCTCGCCGTTGTCCTCGTCGTCGTCTTCTTCTACCGGGCGAACGTAGAACATGCCTTCATCGCCAAATAAGTAAGTATTGTCCTCCCACTGGGCCATTGTGCCGGCTTCGCAATCGACGTCGGCACTCAAAACCAGTGCCAGGATGGCCTCATCCTCGTTTTCGTCGTAGGCGGCCGGCAGGTCGGTGGCGATATCGAACGCATCCTGCAAGTGCAGATCGCCTTCATCGTTGACAGCGCCTGCACCCAGGCAAATCACGCCAGCCGATGGCAGCGGCTGCGGCTGGTAAGTGAGGGTGTACTCTTCTCCGATCGGGAGGTTGCGGGCATTGAAGACAAAATCGAACACCGGTGCATACCAGCGGTACATCAGTCGCCCGGCGGCGGCATCTTCATCGGCCGGCTCAAGCGGGGAAAAGTCCAGGTGCGCGATACTGGACAAACCAGCCTGCCCGGGCGGGCCGCCGCCAGCCGGTCTGCCGCAGAATGGCGCCGAGCCCGCATTCTCGGGTCCGCGGCCATTGCCGCCGCGTGCTTCGGAAGCCTCCCTGCGAGGTGGCGAGAAATTCGGATCGCGGCCGGGCGGGGTAAAGTCCGGGTCAAGTCCTGGCGGTGTGTTTTGGCCGCCACCGGGATTGAAGAGGAAAACAGGCTCACCGGGCGCGGCTTGCGCGTTGAACGAAACAGCCATAAAAAAAAGTGCGCTCGTAAGCAGCGTCGTGGAGGAAACAGCTTTGAAGTTCATTTCGAAACCCTCGATCAAGATCAAGATTCCCAGCGGCCAGGTGGCCGTCCCGGGGAGAGCCCCTTCGGTTCGGAAGTACCGAACACCCTGAAACGATAACAGAAAATGTGGCGTTGATCCGTGATGGCTATCACCCTGCGTGGATGGTGGATCGGATGGGCGCACTGTTTTCCGGCGGCTTAGCGTGCTATTGAAAGTTGCACCACAATTGACTCGGTACTTTAAGATCACAGCCTGCGCCCCGCCAAAAAAAGCGACCGCCATGTCAGTGAGTGGACAACTCCACCAATTGCAGAACCTGAGCACGCGTTTCATCAAGGCGATGGTTGAAACGCCCATGCACCACCTGTTCGGCCGCCACCGTCCGGACCGGCACCCTTCCGGAACAGCGCCCGGCACCTTGTTCATCTCGCCCGACGCGGGGGCAACCGAGGTTCGCCTGCGGCGCATTGACGGCGGACAACTGGAGGTCATTGACCATCCGGATGCCGAGGCCATTCACGCCGCCCAGGCGAGAGGCGGGCGCCTGTGGCTGGATGTGGCCGGGTTTGCCGATGACGAGCGATTGCGCGGCATTGGTGAGCTGTTCGAACTGCATCCGCTGACCCTGGCCGATCTGGTCAATGTCGAACGTCAGACCAAGGTGGATTCGCTGGACGATCGCAGCCTGATCATTGTTCAGGCCCTGAACCTGGACGCGGCCAGTGATCAGCCCGGCCTGGCCCAACTGGGCATCCTGATGAAAGGGGAGGTGTTGTTGACCTTCCGGGAAAGGTCGGGGCCATTGTTCGATCCGGTGCTGGCCCGACTGGACCGTGAAACCAGCCGGCTGCGCAGCGAACCGGTTGATTACCTGGCATGCGCGTTGCTGGATGTGGCGGTGGATGCCAGTTTTCCGGTGGTCGAAACCCTGGCCGACCAGATTGACCAGGTCGAAGAGCGGGTGATGGCCGGGAGCGGGCAGGGTGTGATGGCCGACATTCATCGCCAGCGGCGCGCGCTGATTTCACTGGGTCGCCTGTTCTGGCGTCAGCGTGACCTGCTGGCCCGCCTGTTGCGCGACGAGCAGATCTTCCGGCACGAAACCCAGATCTACCTGCGCGATGTCTACGACCGTACCGTTCAGTTACTCGACATGGTCGAAACCACCCGCGACCTGGTGGCCAGCCTGGTTGAAATTCACCTGTCGATCAGCGCCACCCGGTCCAACCAGATCATGAAAACGCTGACCATCATGGCCAGCATCTTTATCCCTTTGACCTTCATCGCCGGCGTCTACGGCATGAACTTCGCAATCATGCCGGAGCTGGAATGGACCTGGGGTTACCCGGCTGTGCTGTTGCTAATGCTGACAGTGAGCATCGGCTTGCTGACCTGGTTCAGGCTTCGCGGCTGGCTCGGGGAGCGACGCTGATGGTGGTTCGTTCCGTGCTGCTTGGGACAGCCCTGATTCCCGATACCAAAAAAGAGCTGATGCTGTATCAGCACGGCGATAAATTTTCGATCACCATTCCGGGACGCGGCGAGCTGATGAACAGTCGCGTCCATGGCTCGGAAAAGGCGCTGGCCGAACTGGCCTGTCAGCGCATGTCCGGCAGTGCAGTTTCGCGCCTGTTGATCGGCGGGCTGGGCATGGGCTTCACCCTGGCCGCAGCCCTGGAGGCGGTCGGGCCCGACAGCGAGGTGGTGGTGGCAGAGTTGGTGCCCGAAGTGGTTGACTGGAATCGCGAGCTGATGGGTGGGCCTGCCGGACATCCGCTGGCCGACCCGCGCAGCACGGTCTTTGTTGGCGATGTGGCCGACGTCCTGCGGCAAGAGCCCGGTGGCTTCGATGCCATCATGATGGATGTCGATAATGGGCCGGCGGCGATGATCCGCCGCGAAAATGACTGGCTTTACACCGTCAAGGGCCTTCAGGTCACCCGTCAGGCCTTGCGACCTGGCGGCGTCCTGGCGATCTGGTCAGCCGGTCCGGACAAGTTGTTTCAGACCCGCCTGCGTCACGCCGGCTTTCAGGTTGAAGAAGTGATTGTGCGCCCGCATCGGGCAGGCAAGGGTGCCCGGCATTACATCTGGCTGGCCAGGGACAGCAAGAATCAGTAAAGGTCGGCGCGCCGCCTCGAAGTCATTCCCGATTCTCGGGCAGCAGGACGTTGAGTTCGAGCACGTCCTGGTTGCCGTCGCGGTCAAGTCGGATCTGCACCGCTTCGTTGTCGACGTTGACGTATTTGCGAATGACTTCCAGCAGCTCACGCTGCAGCAAGGGCAGGTAGTCCGGCCCGCCGCGCTGGGCGCGTTCCTGGGAAACCAGGATCAGCAGGCGTTCCTTGGCGATTGAGGCCGAATCGGGTTTGCGCTTTTTCAGAAACCTCAGCAATCCCATCATCAGCTCCCGAACAGCCGCTTGAGCAGCCCTTTCCTGTCAGCCTCGACAAAGCGCAGGGGGCGCTCCTCACCGAGCAGGCGGGCGACAGCATCGGCGTAGGCCAGGCCGGCCGGCGCCTCCTTGTCAAGAATCACCGGCACGCCGGCGTTCGACGACTGCAAAACCATTTCCGATTCCGGGATCACGCCCAGCACCGGCAGGCCGAGGATTTCCTCGACATCGGCCAGGCTCAGCATGGCACCTTCGGCCACGCGCCTGGTCGAATAGCGGGTGATGAGCAGGTGTTCGATGATGGCGCCTTCGCCACGCTCGGCGCGCCGTGACTTGCTGGCCATGATGCCCAGCACACGGTCCGAATCCCGGACCGAACTGACTTCCGGGTTGACCACGACGACCGCCCGGTCGGCAAAATACATCGCCAGGTGGGCGCCTCGCTCGATGCCAGCCGGGGAGTCACAGATGATGAAGTCAAACTCTGCGCGCAGTTCATCCAGAACCTTTTCCACGCCCTCGGGCGTCAGCGCGTCCTTGTCGCGGGTTTGCGAGGCAGCGAGGATGAACAGCAAGTCATTGCGCTTGTCCTTGATCAGGGCCTGCTTGAGCGTGCATTCATTCTGGATGACATTGACGAAGTCGTAAACCACCCGGCGCTCGCAGCCCATGACCAGGTCGAGGTTGCGCAGGCCAACGTCGAAATCGATGACCGCGACGCGCTTGCCGCGCTCGGCCAGGCCCATGGCGAGGCTGGCGCTGGTGGTGGTTTTCCCGACCCCGCCCTTGCCTGAAGTAACAACGATTATTTCTGACAAGTTCGTGAATCCTTTGGTTTTTTGTTGGTTTCGTCACGGCCGTCTTCATGGGCCGTCGCGGCATTCTAACCCGGAGAGCCTCTCAAAGACCTGGCAATGACGGATTCCCGCAAGGGTGGACGAAACGGGCTTTGTACAGCGTTATTCAGAGGCTCGCCAGTTTCAGCTGGCCGTCGTGAAGCCAGGCCTGGACCCGGCTTCCGCGCAGCGCTCGCGGGAGTTCTTCGAACACCTTGTAGTTGCCCGCAACGGAGACCAGTTCGGCGTGAAAATCCAGGCTGTAGACCCGCGCGCTCTCGTTGCCGCCAGCCCCGGCCAGGGCTCTGCCGCGCAGCGAGCCGTAAACATGAACCGAGCCGTCGGCGATGACCTCGGCGCCAGCGCTGACGCTGCCGGCGATCACCAGATCGGTATCGCGGGCATAAATTTGCTGGCCGGACCGGACCGGGCCATCAACGTGCATGGCGGGCACGGCCTCGGGTGTAGCGGCGGGCCGCTGCGGATCAACGGGAACCAGCTCCTGTCGAAGCTCGGTTGCCGCGCCCAGAACAGGCAGGTCAAGCACTTTGGCGATCGCGCCGACTGCCCCTCTTGAAACCAACCCGATGACGGGGAAGCCATTGCTTGTCAGGGTCCGGATCAGCGCCTTCAAGGCCGTCTCATTGTATTCCTCATCGGCCAGACCGCTGAGGTCGAGCACCAGGCGGGTGCGAGACAGCAGGCTGGGCGCCTGGTCGTGACGGCGCAGCAATTCGCCAAGGACAGCGGTTTCGTCCAGTACGTTCAGGCGCAAGGCGAGCGCGCCCAGTTGCACAAAGCGAAGTTCGGCAGGTTGGGTCATCTCAGGGTTCTGGTTTAAGAGTCGGGTTGGTTGGCGTGCCGGTTCAATCGATTATTGCACGACAGTCAAATCGGTTGGCTGCCCTGTTTCCTCATCATGGAACAAAAATCTGATTTCACCACGGAGTGCCCGAGCTCGTCTCCGAACCCGCTGTCGCGCAGCAAACATCCAAGAACCTCTCGCGCAGAGACGCTGAGGCGCAGAAGTAAAAGCAGTCAAGTGCCTTTTTCCTCGATTCTTCATTTCCTCAGTGACCTCAGCGCCTCTCATGGAACAAAAAACAGGTTTACCACGGAGGCACAGAGCACACAGAGAAATAAATCGGAAAAACAATATGTTATTTTGATTTTCTCAGTGACCTCCGTGCCTCTGTGGTGAGCTTTTCTTGTTCCTTTCGCGACAGCGGGTCTCGAAGCGGGCTC
>JBGTLI010000060.1:0-2885 GCA_041744195.1 Wenzhouxiangella sp.
GAGCCCGCTTCGAGACCCGCTGTCGCGAAAGGAACAAGAAAAGCTCACCACAGAGGCACGGAGGTCACTGAGAAAATCAAAATAACATATTGTTTTTCCGATTTATTTCTCTGTGTGCTCTGTGCCTCCGTGGTAAACCTGGTTTTTGTTCCATGAGAGGCACAGAGACACAGAGGGAGTTAACTTAAAAAAACAATAAGTTTGCTTTTCTCTGTGACTCCGTGCCTCTGTGGTGAACGACTTTGCCTTTAGTCCCGGAAGTTCTTGAACTGCAGCGGCAGGTCGAGTTCGGCGTTTTTTAGCAGGGTGATGGCCTCCTGGAGGTCATCGCGCTTTTTGCCGGTGACCCGTACCTGGTCGCCCTGGATGCTGGCCTGGACCTTGAGTTTGGCGGCTTTGATCTGCTTGACGATTTTCTTGCCCAGTTCGGTATCGATGCCTTCTCGGATAGTTGCGTTGCGGGTCGCGGTCTTGGCCATGATGACCGGCTCGTCGGTTTCCACGCATTCCAAGTCGATGCCGCGCTTGGCCAGCTTGGCGTAGAGGATATCCAGCATCTGGCTGAGCTGGAATTCCGATTCGGTCTTCATCGCGATGACCTTGTCGTTGAGTTCAAAGGATGAATCGGTTCCCTTGAAATCGAAACGGGTGGTCACTTCACGATTGGCCTGGTCGACTGCGTTGGCCAGTTCATGGTGATCGACTTCGGAAACGACATCGAAACTCGGCATCGGGTATTCTCCTTAACATCAAGGCGCTCAAGATAAGCGCTGTGCCGCCTCCCGGCAAGTCGTAACTTTCACCCGGCCTACTCTTTGAGCAGGTTCTCGCCCTCTTCCGGCGCTGGCGCGAGTGCGGCTTGATTGCGGATCACTTCGCTTTCCGGCCGGGTCACGGCCTCGGCAGCCGTCATGTTGGCGGTCGATTCCTCTTCGATGCCGGTGTCGGCGCTTTCAATGATTTGACGCTGTTCGGCCTGGATGGTCATGCCGGCATCGAGCAGCGCGCGCTTGATCAGGCGGATCAACGCCGAACGAAGCTGCAATCCGTTTGTTTCCAGGGAATTGAACCAGAACGACAACTTGATCAGGACTGCGGCGTTTCGAATCTCCTCGGCAATGACCCACGGTACAGGATCCTCCAGAACCGCCGGATGTTCCGCCAGAACCTTCAGACCGACTTCCTGAGTGCGGGCAATGGAATCACACAGGCCGATTGTCACTACAAATTCCATGCGCTCATTGGGGTTGGCAGAAAAGTTGGTGATGTCGCTCTTGTAGATGGTCGAGTTCGGGATCTGGACATGGTTGCCGTCGATTGTCATCAAAATCGTTGCGCGGATCGTCATGCTCTGCACGAATCCGCGCGTACCGCCGACCTCGATCAGATCGCCGGTCCGGAATGGATTCTGTGCGCTTAGAAAGATGCTGGCGAGAAAATTCTCGGTGATATCCCTGAACGCGATCCCCAGGGCAATGCCAGCAAGGCCGGTGCCGCCGAGCACCGCGAGTGCGATATTGGTCAGCCCGGCAACGTGGAAGACACTGTAAAGGCCGGCAATGAAGACCAGGATACCGCCGCCGCGGGCAAAAACATCGGACAGCAACATGTTGCGGCGCCGGTTCCGCGTCGCCCAGCGCAGGACTCGCGTGACCAGCAGGCCCAGGTACCAGGCCAGCGCCAGAATCAGCAAGCTGAAAACGAGGTACGGCAGGCCCCGCAGCAGGGCAATGCCAAGCTGGTTCAGCCCCACCAGGGCCGGCCTCATGTCCCAGGCGGACGGCTCGATGACTTCGATGTAGTTGACTACCGCGACCACGTCCCCGGTGCTGCGCGCAAGATCAGTGGCCCATTGCCGGTGGGCCGGCCGATAGGCCTGACCGTACAGGAAAACCACGCCCTCATCAGCCGTAACCACCGGTTGCTCGAACCACCCGGTCGCAATTAGTATCCGCTGCAAACGAGCAGCGATGGCCTCGTCGGAGGCTTCGGGAACGACCTCAACGACCCCCGGTGGATCGGGCTGTTCGTCCGAGTCCGGAGGTGGCAGGATAAGCGGTGTTGTGCCGGCAGCCATCACGACAGCCGGCAGCAAGAGGACCATAGCGACTCGGATCATCCTGAGACGGTAGCAGTGCCGCCATACCCATCTCCGTTCCATTCCGAACGCACTGGGTCCTGGCGCCCGAACTGCCGACCTTGTAAAGTACTGTGTTTCACCCAGCGCAAAAGACCGGAGAGTCTTATTTCTGCCTCAACACCTGCCGATAGGCCCGCCTCCACGCCATTTTCCAGTTCTCTGGAGGACCTGATTCGTAGATTGCTGGTTCTGATAGAGCAATTAACCGGCATGGATTCAACCTACCTGACCCGCATCGAGTACCGCAGCGAGCGCCAACACATTCTCTATGCCCTAAACAATGGAGAGCTCGACTTACCGGAAGGATTAGCGGTTCCCTGGAGTGACACGCTGTGTCGACGGGCGCTTGAACAAGGGCACTATCAAACGAGCGACATTGCCGGTACCTGGCCCGACGCGGCACTCGCCCGCGACCTCGGACTTAGAAGTTATGCCAGCGTTCCACTCACATTTTCCGACGGGAGCGTTTACGGAACCCTGTGCGCGGCCAGCAGCAAACAAGTCGAAGTCGGATCGGAAACCATGTCCATCATGGAACTGCTGTCCGTGTTGATCAGCCGCCAGATCGAGGCTGAAGACCGGCTCCAGTTCGCAGAAGAGCGCTACACTAGTGTAGTGTAATGAATTGTTTGTTGATATGGTATAATTCAGCCCGCCTTTATGCAAACAATGAACGATGCCAGCGCCCACGCCTATCAAGCTCTCACCCGACGAAGAAGCCATCCTGAAGAAAAGCCTTGCGAGT
>JBGTLI010000061.1:0-10104 GCA_041744195.1 Wenzhouxiangella sp.
ACGAAAACATGGGGGTCTGCTTCGGTCGTCAGGCTCCGGATGTCATCCAGGGCGGCACGAAAAGCGGTCTTGCTGTACGGCTGACATGCAATTGCGGCAGCTTCGATTTCTCCACGACGCAGCCACGCGGAAATCGCCTCCGGGAAAATTTGATGCTTGTCGTGCTGCCGGTAGGCCACAGCGACTTGCGGCCAGAGTTCTTCCCACTGAGCCACGCTGGCAATTCCGAAAAAGCGGAGTACTTGGTTGAGCTGATCTTTCTTATCCTTGAACTTCCGTAGCCAGCCACGTTTCACCATTTCCCGGACCGGAATACGGTCAAGCCAGCCAAGTTGATTTTCCAGCTCTGCCTGCTCGGCCAGCCGGGCACGGATTTCCTGATATTGCGCCTCCAGATTCAGCCAATAGTCGACTGGCATTCCCAAGGCGCGTTCCAGCTTGATCGCGGTTTCCGGTGTGATGATGGTGCTGCCCTTGGCCTTGAGGATGGCGATGACGTGCTTTTCGCTCAGGCCGGTTCGTTTGGCCAATTCGCTGCGGCTCATGCGACGCAGCGCCAGTTCATGGTCAAGCACCTCACCTGGGGCAATTGCGTAGTCGGGGAGATATTCGTTACGGCTTGCGTTATCCATGAGTATCCTCGATGCAAAGAATGCGAATCGCCGTAATGCCCTGCCAATCCAGCCCGCCGTCGTCGCGTGTTGGAAGCGGGTCGTTCGTCGGCTCGATGATCAGTCGGTACGGTCCGTCAAGGTCCAGACTCAGCTTTCCCTTCAGATTTCCAGTCAGTTCGTGACAGCGATGGGGCGGGCTATAGGGTGGTGCAAAAATGCCGAGATTGGGGGACGCCCTCAGGCTGGTCATGACGATGGCGACTCGTTTCGCGCGGTTTTTGCCGAAAGCCTTTAGCAGGGCTTTCTCGCTGTTGAATTTCCTGGCAAGCTTTTTGCTCGCGAATTCAATAGAAAGCAAAAGTATTTACCTGATAGGTTTGTATTATTCTATGAGAGCGGATGCAGGGTGTCAAGCCGCCACCGACTGCAAAGCATCGTTTCTAACCTCGGAGCGGCTAGAATCATTGGCCAACGTCGCGCAATAAAAGGACAGATGCCGTGCCCGAATTTGAGCTTGACGAACGCCTGGCGAGTGATTCGCTGCCGCTGCTTGATCTCGAGCTATGCAGCTTGCGGTTGATGAACGATGACCGTTTTCCCTGGCTGCTTTTGGTGCCGCGGCGTGCGGGGTGTGTCGAGGTTCTGGATCTGGACGAGAATGATCAGGACTTGCTGTGGGCCGAGATCCGGCAGGTGGCCGCTGCCTTGCGCGAGGTGGTTCAAGCCGACAAGCTCAATATCGCCGCGCTGGGCAATGTGGTTGCGCAGTTGCATGTGCATGTGATTGGCCGCTTTCGCGATGATGTCGCCTGGCCGGCGCCGGTTTGGGGGGTGGGGCAGGCCAGGCCGCGGGAGGATGGCGGAGCGGAACTGATTCGGTTGCTGCGGCAGGCTCTGAACGGTTCGTGAAAGCATTCCTGCTGGCCTCGTTGGCGTTGTTGGCCTTTGCCGCCAATTCCATTCTTGCCCGCCTGGCGCTGACCGAGACGGCCATTGATCCGGTCAGCTTCACGGCGGTGCGTCTGGCCAGTGGTGCATTGATGCTGGGGCTGATCGTGGCCTGGCGCCGTTCCGGCTCGCCGGGCCATGGCAATCCGGTGTCGGCGCTGGCCCTGTTCGTTTATGCCCTGGCGTTTTCGCTGGCCTATGTGTCGTTGACCGCGGCCACCGGTGCGTTGCTGCTGTTCGGCGCGGTTCAGGTCAGCATGGTGGGCTGGGCGCTTTTCCAAGGAGAGCGGCTGAACAGGTTGGCCTGGCTGGGGTTCGCTCTTGCCCTGGGTGGCCTGGTCTGGTTACTGCTTCCCGGACTGGCCCGACCGCCGCCTGGTCCGGCGCTGTTGATGATCCTGGCCGGGATGGCGTGGGCGGTCTACACGCTGCGGGCAAAGTCCGCCGGTGATCCCATCAGCGCCACTTCACTGAATTTCGTCTTGGCCGCCGTTCCTGCGCTGGCCCTTGCATTGGTTCTTTGGCCGCAGGCAAGCTGGGATGGCGCCGGGCTGATGCTGGCTGTGACTTCGGGTGCGCTGGCCTCCGGCCTGGGTTATGTGATCTGGTATTCGGCCCTGGCCCTGATCCGCAATCGCACGGCCGCCGTAGCACAGCTTTCGGTTCCCGTCATCACGGCCCTGGTGGGCGTGCTGTTGTTGGCCGAGCCTTTGTCTTTGCGAGTGATACTGGCCGGTAGTGTCATTATTGTCGGCATTGTTCTGGTGATTGCGCCGCAAAGGGCTGATTGAGGATCAGAGGCGTTGTATTGGCTGTTGCCTGCTGTCTGAACTGCTGGTCTGCCGTGGTGACGGCTGCGATGGCTGTGCGCAGGAGTTTCGGTGATACATAGGTTTCGTGTGCCCGTTTGATGATGGCCATGTAAAAACGGCCAAACTGATTGCGACAAACAACGCGCGAGGAGAGGCCGAAGGCAACCCGTTGATTGGCAAGCAGATGGATTGATACGCATGTGCGAAAGCTCAAATGTTGATCGTCCGCGCCCAGCAATACTTGTGCAACACAACCGTTTGCCGAAACCTCCTGCGCAAGCACGGGGTGGCGACCAGCGAAGCGTTCGGGTGACGATGTGTTGCGCAATGAGGAAACCGGACAGCCCAGGCGCGAGCGTCGCAGTCCTAACGGCGCCACCAGAGCGTTGCGCACCATCATCAAAGCGGTGATGGTTGCTGGCGGCTTGCTGTCGAAACTCTCCAGCAAGGTATCGAGGATGTCGCCTGCTGTGCGGTTATTCAGCACCGGGTCCGCCAATGTGCAACTGAAACTGTCGTCGTGATGGATGGGTTGAGTGCTGAAATGGCGATGCAGCAATGAGTCGACAGGCGGTGAGGGGAGTTTCTCGACCACCAGTCCGGGAATGGAGGATTTGAGTGAGCCGGTGGTCGGGAGGCGCGAACGAATGCTGCGCAGGCGGCCCCAGGGTGCGCGAACGCCGGCACAAAGCACGTTGCGCCATCCGGCTGACGGCGGTTGCAGATAAAGCGCGGTCGAACGCAGGCGGCTGGGGTCGGCCAGAGCCTGGTCGGCAGCAATCTGAGCCCGAGACGGCAGGACCGTCGTGAGCAGCGGGATACTGCCCTCGTTGCGCTCGACTTGAGCCTTCAGTTCGCCATCGCGCAGCCCACCCAGTTCGTTTGGGTGGCACGACAGCGCAAACAGGGCCGGATGCCCGGAGGCCGGATCGAGAGACGCAAACTGATGCCAGATTCCGCCGTCGAAACGGACCGAGAACAGACAGTCCGGCGGTATGTTGATCAAATGGAGGCTTTGTGAAAACTTCGCCGGGTCTTGTTCGATCACCTTGTGCGTCAGGCTGGAAAACCGAAGCTGTGCGCCACCGCTGCCGGAAATGGCGGTAAACATCCGCCGGCCGTCATGGGCGTGGAAGGGGTGGCCGGCTGCACCGACAACGAAAGAGTAAAGGGAGGTGTGGTCGCCATGGGCAGGGTTCATGTCACCGAGTTTTGCCGAGGGCTCGTCAAGGGCATCAATATAGCGGGGATGATGCATTTGCCGTGCTGCGGCGCCGAAAATCAGCGGGCTGCCTGCGCCAATGCCGAGTTGTGCGACCAGGTTGACTTCGATAGGCGAACGACTGTCGCCAGTTGGGATGCTGATGAACGGAAAGGTTCTGGTTGGGCGCACCAGGTGAGTCGGGCTGTCGATCATGATGCGCTCCCTTTCGTTTTCCTGTTCGCTCGCTTGATGGGGCCGGCAACCGGGCATAGTTCTGAAGCCCAGGAAAACACGGTATTGGCAATCCGCTCGCGTACCAATCGGAAGTGTACGTACTGCCCGCGTTTCTCTCGTTCAATCAACCCAGCCTCCTCGAGGATCCGCAAATGGTTGGAAAGGGCGGGTTTGCTGAACTCGAAATGCTTGGACAATTCGCTGGCGGTCATCTCGCCGCCGTCGAGGTGGGTAAGAATCTTTCTGCGTGGCAGTGCGGCCAGTGCCTCGAAAACCTTTTCCATCATTAGCGCCAATTAGTTAGGTAATTAAATAATTACTTAATAAGTGAAATTTGTCAAGTCGGCGACGCACGGCTTGCCTATTGGCAGGGCCTGAGCCTGGACATCCGTACTTTGATGAAAGAGGATTGCGGAGAGAGATGGTCGAAGTTGCGAGTGTTCGTTCGACCAGTAGATGACTGTTCACAAATTCAAGGAAAGCCAACCATGCCCAATACCATCTGGATTCATCGCATACTCACCGCCCCGCCCGAGCGGGTCTACCGGGCCTTTCTCGAGCCCGATGCCATCGTCAAGTGGAATGCACCCTACGGGTTCACCGCGCAGGTCCATCATCTTGATGCGACCGTCGGTGGCGATTACAGGATGTCCTTCGTCAATTTCGGCACCGGCACCGCCCATTCCTTTGGCGGGAAGTATCTCGAGCTGGTTCCGAATGAGCGGATCGTAACGTCGGACACCTTTGATGACCCAAACCTGCCAGGCGAGATGAAGATGACATTCACGTTCAAGGCGGTGTCCTGTGGCACCGAACTGTCCATCACCCAGGAAGACCTGCCCGATGTCATTCCGCCCGAGCATTGCTATCTCGGCTGGCAGGAGTCGCTGGATTTGCTGGCCAAACTGGTGGAGCCGCAGATTCCCGATCAGGGTTGATGGACCCGTCCGATTCGGAGCGGCAGTGGCCAGCTCAGGGTATGGGTCTGGCCGGGATCGCCCCAGTGTTTGAGGAGGCGTGCGCGCAGTTCTGGTCTCGGGTCGAACCCAAGTGCGTCGATATGCCGCTTGTTGGCCGACCAGGTGCCGAGATAGCCGATCAGCCCGTCCAGGTTCACGTCGGCTGTCATCTCCAACGATGGCGCGGGTAACGGATCGAACGGGAAGGCCAGGTCGCGATAACCGGATTCGACCTGCGCGCGCTCCGGCGGCCAGTAGGGACCCAGTATTCCCGAGTAGAAATGGTCGAGTTCAGATTGCAGTTCGGGCGCCGATAGTGTGGGCGGTCCATAACACCAGGCCGCGAGCAATCCTCCCCGGGCGACAACCCGACGCACTTCCTGATAGAAGGCGTCCAGGTTGAACCAGTGCAGGGCCTGGGCAACAGTGACCAGGTTGACCGAATGATCCTCCAGCCCGCTCTTTTCAGCCGTGGCGACCCGGTAGCTGATCTTCGGGTGTGGTTGGGCGTGTTCGATCTGGGCCGCGCTGGCGTCGGTCGCAATGACCCGGGCGACCCGTTCGGCCAGGCCACGCGCGGCCTGACCGGAGCCGGTGGCACAATCCCACACCGTCGCCTGTTCACCCGCCAGCGCCGCCAGGTGATCGAACAAGGCGTCGGGGTAGCCTGGGCGATACTGGGCATAGCCGGCCGCGACGCCGGAGAAGTGATCAGAAAACTGGTTCATGGGGCTGGCCTGGATACAACTGCGGATTCTTCAGTTTACTCGTGATCGTTTGGTTCTGATCCGAAACGACCTGCTGCGTGCATTTGATTGCCCAGTGCCTGCCAATGTCGAGTAGGCTTTCGCTCCATGCGAACCCTGTGACCCGGAGGACCGTGTGGACCCGAAATTTGAATTGAATAGCCCGCGTCTGTCGATTCGACCGTGGCGGGCAGAGGATCGGCCCGCTCTTGCACAGATGACCGGCGATGCCGAGATGATGCGCTACGTTACCGCCGGCCGGGCCTGGAGCGAGGCGCAGGTCGATGCCTTGCTTGATCGCCAGTCGAAGCACTTGGCCCGCCACGGGATCTGCTTCGGGGCGGTCTGGCTCAAATCGGCTGGACAAATCGTCGGGTTGGCCGGCCTGCAACAGCATGATGACGGCTTGTTCGAACTGGGCTGGTGGATATGGAAGGCCCAATGGGGTCAGGGTTATGCCACCGAGGCGGCCCTGGCTTGCGTTGATCATGCGCGAGAGGTCATGCAACTGAATTGCCTGGTCGCTATCATCGACCCGCCCAACATCGCCTCTCGCCGGGTGGCCGAAAAGATCGGCATGCGCCATATCGATACCCGCAGCGCGCGCGACACCATAGCCTGGCGTGAGGATATCCCGATCGACTATTTCCGCATGGAGCTGACCGAATGAATGATCGACGAAAGAATGATCGACTAAAGGGTAAACGCTGCCTGGTGACCGGCGCGGCTCGCGGGATCGGCGCCGCCATTGGCCGGGCTTTTGTCGCTGAAGGCGCGCATGTCATCCTGACCGACATCCGAGACGAGGAAGGAAGGCAGATGGCTCGATCACTGGGACCGGACGCCGCGTATCGGCGTCTCGATGTACGAGACGAGTCGCAATGGGTGGCGGTGATGGACGAGTTGCTGGCTGAGAGTGGCAGGCTGGATGTGCTGGTCAACAACGCCGGTGTCACCGGCTTCGAGGACGGCTTCCCGGCCCATAATCCGGAACAGGCCAGCCTGGCCGACTGGCGGGCGGTGCACGAAACCAACCTCGACGGTGTCTTTCTTGGTTGCAAGCATGGCATCCGGGCCATGCGCGCTGGTGGCCGGGGCTCGATCATCAACATTTCCTCGCGCTCGGGCCAGGTCGGTATTCCGGGGGCGGCAGCCTATGCCTCATCCAAGGCGGCGGTGCGCAATCACACCAAATCCGTCGCGCTTTATTGTGCCGAGCAGGGGCTGGACATCCGCTGCAACGCGATTTTCCCGGCCGCCATCCTCACACCCATGTGGGAACCGATGCTGGGCGAAGGTCCAGAGCGGGAAGAGCGCATGCGTCAGTTCTTGAATGATTGCCCCATGCGGCGTTTTGGCCGGCCCGAGGAAGTAGCTGCTGTTGCCGTAATGCTGGCCTCCGACGAGGCCTCATATATGACCGGTTCGGAACTGGTTGTTGATGGCGGCACGCTGGCCGGCACAGCCGTACCTCCAAGCCCTGAGACATAGACAACTTGCACCTATCGCTGGGCATGCGCAAGCTACGATGCGGAGCCAGATATACGAAATCTGGAATAGACCCTGGCCCATGAAGTGGGTTGAAGTAAGTTGAGCCTTGTTATAACAATTGTTATTATGCACCGACAACTGACCGAGGACAATTTAATGACCCGCAAGCTCAAGCTGACCGCCATTGGCAATTCGACTGGCGTCGTTTTGCCCAAGGAACTGCTCGAAAGGCTGCGCGTGCAGCGTGGGGATGAGTTGATGGTGCTCGAAACACCCGACGGCATCACCCTGACGGCGTTTAACCCGGAGTTTGCCGCGCAGATGGATGTCGCCGAGAAAGTCATGCGCCGACGGCGCAACCTGCTAAAGAAGCTGGCGGAGTGAGACATGAACCAATGGATCTGGGTATCGCCGGAACTTGCCGAAGCCATTCACGAACGCCAGCTGTCCGAGCATGGGGGGCCGTCGGGCATACGCGACCGCGGTTTGTTCGAATCGGCCCTGGCTCGGCCGCAGCAACTTGCCGCTTATGGCAGCGGTGAAGTCGACGCCCCGGCACTGGCGGCGGCCTATGCTTTTGGCATGGCCCGCAACCATCCTTTCATCGACGGCAACAAGCGCACGGCTGCGGTGATCTGCGAAACCTTTCTTGAACTCAACAACTTCTTGCTGGTGGCTTCGGATGCCGACCTGTATCCCGTATTCCTCGGCCTTGCCGAAGGCAGCATCGGCGAAGACGAACTGGCCGACTGGCTGCGCCGTCACTGCCGGCCCGAACAGGTCAGTGAGACGGTGGCTGGCTATTCCTGATCCTTACGAGGCTCAACGCCAAGCCAGCCAGATGACGCCGTAAACCAGGATTGAACCGCCAATATAGAGCGAGTCGACCATCTGGCGCCGCCTGGCATTGCTGCGCGAATGGGTGGCGTCGAGCAGGAACTGGTGCAGGAGAAAGGTATAGAGAACATAGTAGAGGAACGGAATGGCGTGCACTGCGACCGAATAGTCCGACGCCCTTAGACCGAACCAGGATAGCAGCAGATCGATTTGGGCATAGATCCCGAACAAGCCCAGGCCGGCGTTGATGAACATCCAGCGGACCCGATCGATGCCAAAGATCGCGATGTAGAAAACCAGGTACACCAGGCAGGCGATGCCGCCGTGCATGTAGAGAAACAGCAGGTCGGGTCCATCAGTGGCGTAGGCCATGAAAAACCCGCTCATGCCGAACATCGCCATATGAACCATGAAGAACGGGTAGATGGTATACCAGGGCACCTGATCGCCCTTGCGATAGGTTTTCCCGTTGATGGTGATATCAGCCTGCAGTTCCATGTTGGCCCAATTCGACCTGCCCCGATGACAGCGCGGAAAGATTAGCATGCGGCGCGCGCCTTCGTGTCCAGCCGTTCGGATCAAGGGATTGCCAGCTTGGACACGACCCTGCACACTGTGCGTTGACTAATTGCCTTTGGATGAGGTGACCCTTGCAACGTCGTACCAAAATTGTCGCCACCCTCGGGCCGGCCACCGATGACCCGGAGGCGCTGGAGCGCCTGATTCGCGCCGGTTGCGATGTGGTTCGAATCAATTTTTCCCATGGTGATCCCGACACGCACAGCCGGCGAATCCGGATGGTTCGCGCGGTGGCCCGTGAGCTGGATACCGATGTCGCCGTGCTGGCCGACCTGGCCGGGCCGAAGATCCGAATCGAGCACTTCCGCGAAGGCAAGGTGGAACTCGAGGCCGGCGAGCCCTTCGTGTTGTATGCTCGCGCCGATCCGCCGCCGGGGGATCGGCACGGCGTTGGCGTGGGTTATCACCAGTTGGCAGAGGATGTGAAGCCTGGCAGCGAGCTTCTGCTGGACGACGGACTGATGGCGCTACGGGTAGAAAAGGTGGTCGGCGACGAGATTCACTGTACCGTGCTGACTTCGGGTTTTCTTTCGGACCGAAAGGGCCTGAACCTGCGCGGTGGCGGGTTGTCGACCCCGGGCCTGTCGGAAGCCGACGAGGCCGATATCGAGCGGGCCGCCGAATGGCAGGTTGATTACCTGGCGGTCTCGTTTCCGCGCAGTGCCGAGGACATCGAGCAGGCCCGGCGCCTGTTGCGCAAGGCCGGCGGCACGGCGGCCCTGGTCTCCAAGATTGAGCGAACCGAGGCTATCGAGAATCTGGAAAGCATCATCGAGGCGTCCGACGCGGTGCTCGTCGCCCGCGGTGATCTCGGGGTCGAAATCGGCGAGGCTGAATTGCCGGGTCTGCAAAAACGGATCATATCCATGTCGTTGGCGCAGAACCGCGCGGTGATCACGGCAACCCAGATGATGCAGTCGATGGTCGACAGCCCGATCCCGACCCGGGCCGAAGTCCTTGATGTGGCCAATGCTGTCATCGATGGCACGGATGCGGTCATGTTGTCTGCCGAGACCGCCGTGGGCCGGCATCCGGCCAGGGTCATTGAGGCCATGGGTCGAATCTGTGAAGGTGCGGAGCGTCATGTTCAGGCGCACGTGCCGTCGAGAATGCTCAATGTTCGGGCCGAACGGATTGACCAGGCCATTGCTATGGCGGCGATGATCACGGCCAACCAAGTGCCGGTCAAAGCCATCATTGCCCTGACCGAGTCCGGATCGACTGCCCTGTGGCTCAGCCGCGTGCGCTCGCCGGTGCCCATCATTGCCTTGAGCCCCAATCGCGCCTCCTTGCGCAAGGTCAGGCTTTTCCAGCATGTCCAGCCGCTGTTCTTTGCCCCGGGAGAACTAACGCCGACAGACCTGATCGCCCGGGCCGTCGAACGAGTGCGCGCTGCAGGCCTGATCAATGACGGCGACCGGGTCATTCTGACCATGGGCGACGAGCAGGGCGAGTTGGGCGGCACCAACACCCTGAAGATCCTGACCATCGGCCGGCTGGAAGAAACACCGCAGGCGAGACTGCTTTAGCTACAATAGTGAGCTGACGCACATCTTCCCATCACGCAGTAGACCCCGGAGCCGACATGACTGACAAACTCGAACAGCTAGTGGAAACCGCCCAGGCCATGGTAGCCCCGGGCAAGGGCATTCTCGCCATTGACGAATCGACCGGTACGAT
>JBGTLI010000062.1:0-10789 GCA_041744195.1 Wenzhouxiangella sp.
CACTACATCGTCTCGCTCAACCAGGCCGAACTGATCGACCCGAACCGGGTGCTGGCCAGGCGCACCTATCACCATCCGGTGTTCACACCCGACGCGGTGCTCGCCCAGCGTTGCTGGAGCGACATCAACGGGCGCCGCCGAACCTGGTATTGCGGCGCCTGGTGGGGTTGGGGCTTCCATGAAGACGGGGTTCACAGTGCGCACCGGGTGGTGCAACAATTTGGTGGCGGCCATGCATGAGGCCTTGGCCAGCGGCACGGTCTGGCACCGGCGGGCCAGCCCGCGGACGCACGCTTTCCGCTACCGCCTGTATTTTTCGCTGCTCGATGTCGACCGACTGAACGAGATTTTCGCAGCCAGTCGTCTCTGGTCAATCGAACGGTTCAACCTGGTCACCTTCAGGCGCAGCGATTATCTCGGGCCGCCGGATCGGGCCCTGGGTGAGGCTGTCCGTGACCGCATTCAGACCGAAGCCGGATTACGCCCGGATGGTCCCGTCCTGATGCTGGCTCACCTGCGCCAGTGGGGTTGCTGTTTCAATCCCGTCACTTTCTATCTCAGCCACCATGGCGGCGAACTGGCTTTTATCGTGGCCGAAGTTCACAACACGCCCTGGGGCGAGCGGCACGCCTATGTCCTCGATTGCCGGGGCCAATCGGGCCCAAACTATCGCTTCATCTTCGACAAGACGTTTCACGTATCGCCATTTCTGCCCATGCAGATGGGCTACGACTGGCGTTTTCAGCTCGACGATCAGGGCCTGGGCGTTCACATGCTGGTGACCGAAGCCGGGCGAGAATGTTTGTCAGCCGGCATGAAGCTTGAATATCAGCCGCTGACAACACGCGCCATGGCCGCCATGCCCCTGAAGTTCCCGATGATCACGGCCAGGGTACTGGCCGGCATCTACTGGCAGGCGTTTCGACTCTGGTTGAAGCGCATACCCATTCACACCCATCCGGACAAGGAGCCGGAGCGTCAATGACCCAGGCAGAGAAAACCGCTGACTTCACCAAGACGACGGCTGGCGCCAGCCGCCTCGACTGCTGGCTGCGCTCGCGTGTTCTGCAGCGCATGGCAGCCGTCACCCACGGGCAGTTGGTGATTGACGATGCGCTGGGCGAGGTCCGCCTGGGCCGCGATGACGGTCTGTTGGCCCGCGTTCAGGTTCATGACATGAAATTCTGGCGGCTGCTGGCCACCGGCGGCAGTGTTGGCGCGGCCGAAAGCTACATGGCCGGTTGCTGGGACAGCCCCGACCTGGTGGCCGTCGTCCAGGTGCTGGCCCGCAACCGGGATGTGCTGGAAGACATGGAAAGTGGTGGTGCGCGCCTGACCGGTTGGCTGCTAGGACTATGGCATGCGTTCAACCGCAATTCGCTGAACGGCAGCCGGCGCAACATCGCTGCTCATTACGACCTTGGCAATGACTTTTTCGCGTCCTGGCTCGATCAGCGGATGATGTATTCGAGCGCCCTCTACCTGAATGAAAATGAATCGTTGGAGCAGGCCCAGTTCAACAAGCTTGATCGTTTGTGCCGGAAGCTGCAGCTCAAACCCGAAGATCACCTGCTCGAAATCGGCACCGGCTGGGGTGGGCTGGCCATTCATGCGGCGGCAAATTACGGCTGTCGGGTGACCACGACGACTATCTCGCGTGAACAATATCACTACGCCTGCGCGCAAGTGAAAGCTGCCGGCCTGGACGATCGCATCGAGTTGCTGATGCAGGACTACCGCGATCTGACCGGGCGCTATGACAAGCTGGTCTCGGTCGAAATGATCGAAGCGGTCGGGCACCAGTACCTCGATACCTACCTGGGCCGTATCGACAGCCTGCTCAAACCCGATGGCCTGGCCATGCTTCAGGCCATCACGATCGAGGATTTTCGATACGCGCGGGCGCTCAAGTCGGTGGATTTCATCAAGCGCTACGTTTTCCCGGGCAGCTTCATTCCATCGGTCAGCGCCATTACTGGCTCGATGGCGCGGGCGACCCGGCTCGGTCTGGTCGAGCTGGCCGATCTCGGGCCCAGCTATGCATTGACCCTGAAAGCCTGGCGGAAACGTTTCGAGGGCGCCGGCGACGAGATCACCGCGCTGGGCTTCGATGAAACCTTTCGCCGCCGCTGGCGCTTCTACCTCGCTTATTGCGAGGGCGGTTTCCGAGAGCGGGCCATCAGCAATGCGCACGTGCTTTTGGCCGGCCCGGCCTATCGGCCGGCTTCTCTGGCTGGTTTGACCGGTTCATGAGTCGTGCTTTTTACCTCAACCAGGGTCTGTTCCAGATCAGCTGGCCGGCCTGTGTCCTTGGCGCGGCCTACGGTGTGGTGTGGGCGGGATTGCTGGTCGTGATCGGTATGGCCTGCTGGCAACTCAAAGCCGCCAACCGTCATCAGCTGGACATTCGCATGGTCGGCTTGTGCCTGGGCGCCGGGCTGGTGCTTGATACACTCTGGCTCCAGCTCGGCCTGCTTGAGTTTGCCAGTCCCTGGCCCTGGCCGGGTCTGGCGCCGTTATGGATCATGCTGCTGTGGCTTGCCCTGGGGCTGGTCATCAACCATTCGATGCGCTTTTTCAAGAACAGACTGGTGCTGGTCGGTGTTTTCGGTGGGATCGGCTCGCCCCTGTCCTACTATGCCGCCAGTCGATTGGGCGCCGTGGAATGGCTGGCGCCGGCCTGGCAAGTGGTACTGGCGGTCGGCTTGAGCTGGGCTCTTCTGTTGCCGCTGCTGTTCTGGGTGGCGCGCGGTCCGGACTGGAACTCAACACAGACCGGGCCCGGTCTGGAACGGAGATTGATACTGTGAAGATTGTCGACGCGGCAGAAAAGCGTCTTTTGCCAGACTGGCTGATCCGTCAGGGCATCAGAAAGTTGCTGAAGCGTCGCTTGATCGACGAGGGTGATCGCTGCCCGGAACGCCGTTCAGCCCGCGCCCGATCGCTTATCCAGGAGCTGGCCAGCTCCGAGATTGCCATCGAAACCGACGCTGCCAACCAACAGCACTACGAAGTACCGGCCGCTTTCTACCAGCTTGCTCTTGGTCCGAACCTTAAATACTCCAGCGCGTTATGGACTGATGGGGTCAAAACCCTTGAGCAGGCCGAAGTGGCGATGCTGGAAAGAACTTGCGCTCACGCCGAACTTGCCGATGGTCAACGCGTGCTGGAGCTGGGTTGCGGATGGGGTTCCCTGACCCTGTGGATGGCGACTCACTATCCCAACAGTCAGATCACCGCGGTATCGAACTCGGCCTCGCAACGGGCCTGGATCGAATCGCGCGCACTGGATCTGGGGCTGCACAATCTCAAGGTAGTGACTTGCGATGTCAATCAACTGACCCTGGAAGAACGATTCGACCGCGTGGTATCGGTCGAGATGTTTGAACATGTGCGCAATTACCGTGAGCTACTGCGGCGCATTGCCGGCTGGCTGAGGCCCGGTGGCAAGTTGTTTGTGCATATCTTCTGTCACCGCGACCTGGTCTACCCTTTCGAAACCGAGGGCGATGACAACTGGATGGGGCGATACTTCTTCACTGGCGGCCTGATGCCGGCCGCCGACACGCTGCTGCACTTTCAGGACGACCTCGCTTTGGAGGACCTACAACTCTACTCTGGCCTGCACTACGCCCGCACCGCGCGCGCCTGGCTGCGCAATGTTGATCAGCGTCGTCGCGATGCGAGGTGGGTGATGGATGAAATCCACGGCAGTCGCGGTGGCATCTGGCTGCAGCGTTGGCGCATGTTCTTCATGGCCTGCGAAGAGCTGTTCGCTTACGATCAGGGCAACGCCTGGCAGGTGGCCCACTATCGTTTCTATCGCCGTTGATTCATGATGTATTCGTGAGAATGTTGAACCGTATCCTCAAAGGTGGGCTGAACACCAAGCTCGTCAGGGTTTTCATCCTGCAATTGATGGCCATCAGCGTGGCCACCGTGCTGGGTGTCTACGGCGCCGCCATGATCGTCGAGCGCGTGCTGGTGCACGAGGCGCTCAAGGGCGAGGCGGAGCACTTCTGGGACAATTACCAGGCCGATCGCAGCTTCCCGTTGCCCAACACCAACAACCTGCGGGGTTACATGGCCCGCCAGAGTACCTATGCCGGGGTGCCCGAGTGGTTGCGAGACGAGGAGCCCGGCTTCCGTCGTGTGGTGGAAAACGCGGAATCGCGACCGGTGGTCTTCGCCAGCGACCAAGGAGCGGATCGGCTTTACCTGGTGTTCGACGAAGTGCAGGTTTCAGCACTGGCATTCTATTTCGGCATTGCGCCGCTAACCGGTGTTCTGCTGCTGATCTACCTGCTGACCTGGGTCGGTTACGTGATGTCGCGGCGAGCGGTATCGACCGTGGTCAAGCTGTCCGACGCGGTGCGCAATTACGACTTCAATTCCGGCGGGTTCGAGAAATTCTCCGCCGAGGATTTCGGCGACGCGGCCGATTCGGAAGTCGTCACCCTGGTCACGGCATTCAACCAGTTCATCGACCGCCTGGAATCGTTCATCCAGCGCGAGCGCAACTTCACTCGCAATGCCAGCCATGAACTGCGAACCCCGCTGGCCGTGGTCAAGGCCAATCTCGAACTGCTGGCCCGTTTCGATGCCCCGGAAAAGCGCCAGCGCACGGTCGAGCGCATGGCGCGCACGGTGCGCGACATGGAGTCCATGCTCGAAACCTTGCTGATCCTGGCACGAGAAACCGAGTCCAAACTGTCGTTCTCGTCGGTAGTCCTGAATGATCTTCTGGCCGAAGTGTTCGACCAGGTCCAGCGCGCCGTACCGCGCGATGGGGTGGAGACTGGCACAAGGGCGAGCGGGCTGCTGGAAGTGGATGCGCCGGAGCGGGTGCTGGCGATCGTATTCACCAACCTGTTGCGCAACGCCCTGACCTACACCCCGAAAGGCCGGGTCGATGTTCTGATCGACCAGCATGGCGTCACCATCAAGGACACCGGTTGCGGCATGAGCGAAGCTGATCTTGAGCGCATGTTCGAACCTTTCTACCGCGGCCACGACCGCAGCAACGAAGGCTACGGCCTTGGACTTGCCATCGTTCGCCGCCTGTGCAGCCGCTTCGGCTGGGAACTCCACGCCGACAGCGAACCGGGCGTCGGCACCGAAATCCGGGTTGAATTCCCGAAAGCGCGCTTCAAGCCTTTCGCAGAAAAGAATAGACCGACCGACCGGGAAACCTTAGGGTAGGGCGTTGGGCGTGGTCAGAAGACGGAAGACGGAAGACGGAAGACGGAAGACGGAAGACGGAAGACGGAAGACGGAAGACGGAAGACGGAAGACGGAAGATGGACTGCCCCCGAGAAAGTAGACACCTTTTTGAAATTTCTCATGGAGGTGTTTATGCAAAGCAAAAATCGGCGAGTTTGAGATCCCGGCTCTTCGCATCGCTCCGGCCGGGATGACAGGTGAAGGTTGGGAGCCCTTGAGCCTTGAACCCTGAGCCTTGAACCCTGAGCCTTGAGCCTTGAGCCTTGAGCCTTGAGCCTTGAGCCTTGAGCCTTGAGCCCCGAAACCCCGTATCATCTACCTTTCCCGATGATGGCCATAATTTCGAATGAGTCTTGAACAAGCCACGGCCCGGGCCGGGGCGAATATTGCGCTGGTCAAGTACTGGGGCAAACGTGATGCGGGGCTGAACCTGCCGGCAGCCGGGTCGATTTCGATCACCCTGGCCGGCCTGGAAACGGAAACCACGGTCATTCCCCTGGCCGATCAGTCGGGTGATCGCTTGCTGGTCAATGGCGAACCGGCCGACTCATCGCGTGTTTCCGGTTTTCTGAGCTTGATGCGCGAACTGGCCGGTGGCGGACCGGGCTTTGTTGTCGACAGCCGGAACAATTTCCCGACCGGCGCCGGGCTGGCATCTTCGGCCTCGGCGTTTGCCGCGCTGGTGCTGGCTGCGGACAGGGTGCTCGGCCTCGGGCTGTCAGCAACCCGGCTTTCGGAGCTGGCGCGGCGCGGTTCCGGCTCGGCGGCGCGATCGATCTTTGGCGGCTTTGTGGAAATGGCTGCGGGGAAGCGCTCGGATGGTAGCGACTGTATCGCGCGGCCTTTGTACCCAGAAGACCATTGGCCGCTTGAATTGGTCGTGGCGATTACCGACGGTGGCGCCAAGTCGGTGTCATCGACCGAAGGGATGAACCGAACCATGCAGACCTCGCCCTACTACATGGCCTGGGTCGACTCGGTCCCCGGCGACCTGGACGAGGCCCGTGTCGCGATCAAGGAGCGTGACTTCGCGCGGCTTTCCGACGTGGCCGAGTACAGCGCGCTTAAAATGCACGCCTCGGCTTTGGCGGCCCGACCCGGTCTGCTGTACTGGAACGCGGCCACGCTGGCCTGTCTTCATGAAGTTCGCACCATGCGCTCGGCTGGCACCGGTGTTTTCTTTACCGTCGATGCCGGTCCCCAGGTCAAGGCCGTATGCTTGCCCGGGGAGACGGAAGCGGTGGCCGCGGCGCTGGAGAATATCCCCGGGGTGACCCGAATCATACGCACCGGCCTGGGGCCGGCCGCCAAGGTGCTTTCATGAAAGTCGTAACCGCAAGGGCGCCGGGCAAGGCGGTATTGCTTGGAGAATACGCCGTCCTGCAGGGCGCGCCAGCGCTGGCGATGGCGGTGGATCGTCAAGCCCGTGTCAGCATCGAAGCCTGCGCATTGCGCGATTGCACGGTCAGTGCACCGCAGCTGGGAATCGATCCGATTGCCTTTCGGCCCAACGCGACCGGTCACCTGGACTGGGATGTCAGTGCAGAGGGCTGGCCCCGGCTGGAGCGAACAGCTACTTTGCTGGGCTTTCTGCACGAGCAAGCGGTCAAGCGCTTCGGCGACCCGGGCCCATTCCGGGTGGTGATCGATACCGAAGATCTGTTCATGGACTGGGAGGGAGAAAGGTTCAAGTTAGGCCTGGGCTCCAGTGCGGCCGTTGCTGTCGCCCTGGATGCCGGTCTGCGCCGGTTTGCCGGTGGTGACGATGAGCCAGGCTACCGGCTGGCCCTGGATCGCTTGTTGACGCCTTATAGGCACGGCCAGGATGGGCAAGGTAGTGGCATTGACCTTGCAGCCAGCTTGTGGGGCGGTGTCATCAGCTTTCAGCGCATCAATGAAGATATCCAGGTGCAGCGGCAGGCGCTGCCTGAAAACGTCATTTTCATGTTCGTCTGGACCGGGCGTCCGGCCTCGACTCCGGAAATGCTGGCGCTTTATCGCCGCTGGCGCAAGGAGAGTCCCAAGCACGCCGGTCGGATCGAGCAGGAAATGAAAACCATCTGCCAGGCCGCTCAGCAGGCGATCAAGGATGGCCACGGCGAATCGCTGGTCAAGCAATTTGGGGATTATGGCCGCGTTATGGGTACAATGGGCAGCTTGATGGGCGCTGATGTCATCAGTACTGAACATGCCCGCATTCAAGCCGGGGCCAAACGTCTGGGGCTGGCGTACAAGCCTTGTGGCGCCGGGGCCGGCGATCTTGGCATGGTGGCCGCGACCGACCCGGAACGGTTGCGCAAGATGGGCGACTGGCTGCTCGAACAAGGCCTGCCCGTCCTGCCGCTGGTGATCGATACCGTGGGAGTGCAGGTAATGGCCGAATCACCGGGCCAGGATTGAAACCGGAGTTTTCCAAAGCATGGAACGATCGAGAATACCGCATTTTTACAAGATGACCGTCAACGAGCGCGTACGCACCGTTCGCGATCGCGGCCTGCTGGGACTGGAAGACTGCCAGACACTGCAATCGGGTCGGCATACCTTGTCGGTGCAGCTGGCCGACAAGATGATCGAGAACGTCATCGGCGTCATGGGCCTGCCGGTGGGTCTTGGGTTGAATTTCCTGATCAATGGCAAGGACTATGTCGTGCCACTGGTGGTCGAGGAGCCCTCGATCGTCGCGGCCCTGAGTTCGGCGGCCAAGCTGGCCCGTCTGGCCGGAGGCTTCAAGGTCGAAAGCCAGGATCCGCTGCTGATCGGTCAGGTCCAGATCGTTGACGTGCCCAATCCGGCTCGGGCCAAGGCAACGCTGCTCCAACGCAAGAGCGAGATTCTCAATCTTGCCAACAGCCTGCACCCGAAAATGATTGCCCGTGGCGGTGGCGCCAAGGATCTTGAGGTCTTCGTTCACCCGGCCCAGGGGCCTGGCGGCGACATGGTCGTGGTCCATCTGCTGGTCGATACTTGTGATGCGATGGGCGCCAATCTGGTCAACACCATGTGCGAGGGGGTGGCCTCGCTGGTCGAGAACATTGCCGAAGGCCGGGTATTCCTGCGTATCCTGTCCAACCTGGCCGACCGCGCCCTGGTCAAGGCTCAGGTCCGCATTCCCACCGGTCTTCTGACCGGCAAGGGCTTCGATGGCGAGCAAGTGCGTGACGGCATCATCGTCGCCAATGATTTCGCCCGCGTCGACCCTTATCGTGCCGCCACCCACAACAAGGGCATCATGAATGGCATCGACGCGGTTGCCCTGGCGACCGGTAACGATTGGCGGGCGATCGAGGCCGGGGCACATGCTTACGCGGCTCGCGGCGGCCGTTACACCTCCCTGACCACCTGGCAGAAGGCGGACAATGGCGACCTGGTCGGCGAGCTGGAAATTCCGGTCAAGGTCGGCATCGTCGGCGGACCCTTGCAGACCAACCCGACCGTAGCGCTGAACCTGCGCCTGCTCGGTGTTGAATCGGCCCGCGAACTGGCTGAAGTCATGGCCGCAGTTGGACTGGCCCAGACCTTCTCCGCCCTTCGCGCCCTGGTGACCGAAGGCATTCAGCAGGGCCACATGACCCTGCATGCCCGCAGCGTGGCCACCGCAGCCGGGGTGCCGCAGGAGCACTTCGATACCGTGGTCGAACGCCTGATCGCATCAGGTGAAATCAAGATCTGGAAAGCCGAAGAGATCATGACCGCCGTGCGCGAGCAGACCATACCCGGCGCCCGCGTGGCCGCCAGCGAAACCCTGGAAGGCGAGTCGCTTGGCGCGGGACACGGCAAGATCATCCTGCTGGGCGAACACTCTGTGGTCTATGGCCGCCGTGCCATTGCGGCACCCATCCCGCTGGCGATCCAGGCGCGAATCGAGGATGTACGTGAGGGTGTGGAGTTGATTATTCCGCGCTGGGGTGTCGAACAGCGCCTGGACTTCAACGCCAAGCGACCGCCTTCGTTCACCCGCTCCATGGGTCGATTGCTCAAGGCCCTGGACCTTGATGAGCGCAGCATGCGCATCGAGATTTTTCCCAACGTCCCGCGCGCCATGGGCCTGGGTGGTTCTGCGGCTCTGGCCGTGGCGGTGATCCGCGCTTTGTCCATGCACTTCAGCCTCGGCCTGGACGATGAACGGGTCAATGAACTGGCCTTTGAATGCGAAAAGGTCGCCCACGGAACACCGTCCGGCCTGGACAACACGTTGGCCACCTACGGGCAGTTCACCCAGTTCCGGGCCGGCGACCACCCGATGCGCGAGGTCATCACCATCGACCAGCCCTTGCCGATCGTGATCGGCATGAGCGGCGTGGAAAGCCTGACCGCCCGCACCGTGGCCCGGGTCCGCGAGGCATGGAAAAAGAACCCGAAGCTTTACGAGCGCATTTTTGATGAAATCGATACCCTGGTTGGCCAGGGTCTGGAATCGCTCAAGACCAACGACTACGAAACCCTGGGCGAGATGATGAATGTCTGCCAGGGCCTGCTCAACGCCATGCAGGTGTCGAGCTGGGAATTGGAGGAATTGATCCAGATAGCGCGCAACAAGGGCGCCGTTGGCGCCAAGCTCACCGGTGGCGGCGGCGGCGGCTCCATCATCGCTCTGTGCCCGGAAAACAGCGCTGGCGTTGCCCGTGCGATCCGTGAAGCCGGTTACCACGCCCTGGAGGTCACCATTGGCGGGGCTTGAACAGGCCGGCCCGGCGCGCGTTGTCTCGTCGGAAGCCGAGTCGCTGATCCTGGTCGACAAGAACGATCGGGAACTGGGCACCTTGTCCAAGGCCCACTGCCACAACGGCGAAGGCATTCTGCACCGCGCCTTTTCGGTGTTCCTGTTCGACGATCAGAACCGACTGCTGATCCAGCAGCGCGCCAAGGGTAAGCGCCTGTGGCCGGGTTACTGGGCCAACAGCTGCTGCTCGCACCCGAGAGCCGGCGAAGTCATGGACGAGGCCACCCGCCGGCGCACTTATGAGGAACTCGGCATCGAAGCCGACCTCGACTTCATCTACAAATTCCGCTACCAGGCCCATTACAAGAACCTCGGCTCCGAGCACGAACTATGCTGGGTCTACGTCGGCCGCACCCACCAGACCAAGGTCCGCCCCAACCCTTCAGAGCTGGCCGACTGGCGCTTCATCAGCCTCGAAGAAGCCGATGCCCTCGTGGCCGACGAAGATGCCCCGGTGGCCCCCTGGTTCAGGTTGGAGTGGAAGGCGTTGCGGGACGAGCATCGGGAAAAAGTGGCGGGAGTGCTTGGGGGGCGGTAGAAAGGTGAAAGGTGAAAGGTGAAAGGTGAAAGGTGAAAGGTGAAAGGTAATAGACGGTGCGTCGGTGGTCGGTGGTTGGAAACCGGAAACCGGAAACCGAAAACCGAACTACCGAACTACCGAACCAGCAAACCAGCAAACCAACCAACCAGCCAGCCAGCCAGCCAGCCAACCAACCAGCCAACCAGCCAACCAGCCAACCAGCCAACCAGCCAACCAGCCAACCAGCCAACCAGCCAACCAGCCAACCAGCCAACCAGCCAACCAGCCAACCAGCCAACCAGCCAACCAGCCAACCAGCCAACCAG
>JBGTLI010000063.1:0-3857 GCA_041744195.1 Wenzhouxiangella sp.
CAAAAAGCCGCGAAAAAAATCGACGCCTCTGACCGAGCGTTTCGCGCCCGCCTTTTCAGTCTCTTCCAAGCTAAAAACCTCTTTCGTCGCCCAAAAGGCCACGGTATCGCGTAACAACCCGTAATTCTATCAGTCTAATTGGTCAGGCCAGTGACCCAACCGCCGAATTCTGTCACAGACCGTGCCGACGCCAGCTTTAATGCTCCTCAGCCTCGTCAGCCTCGGACTTGGTCGAATGCCGGGTTCCGGCCGGATGCTCGGGCGGTGCGTAGATGGTGTACAGGCGTAGTGGCTCAATGCCGGTATTGATGAAATTGTGCTCGACGCCGGCATGCACGAAGACCAGGTCGTTGACCCCAACGTCGGTGGCCTTCCCGTCCAGCACCGCCCGTCCACTTCCGCCGACAAACACCAGAATCTGGTCATGATCGTCGTGCACCTCGGAACCAATCTCCTCGCCAGCCGGGATGGTCATCAGCACCACCTGGCATTCCTTGCCGGTAATAACCTCATTACGAAAACTGTCGTTGTCCATCGCCAGCTTGACGATCGGGACCACAGCCGCGTCAGAATTGGACATGCTTTTTTCTCCAGTTCGAAGTTGCCTGGTACAACTTTAACCCATGGGGAGAAAAGAACTGTAATGGAGCTCACGTTCAGAGCGGTTTTGATGAGCTGATCTTGGGGGTTCAGAGTGCTTGCCCGGTGGCATACGAGGTACAATTCGGTTCGCCGGTCGCAGACCGGCTGACTTCGGCAATCGGAGTCTATCGAAAATCAGCTTATCGGAGAGGTGGCAGAGTGGTCGAATGCGGCGGTCTCGAAAACCGTTAACGGGTGAACACCCGTTCGAGGGTTCGAATCCCTCCCTCTCCGCCATTTATCGACTCGCCGGCCTTTACGCGCCGGTACAGAACGGGTATCCTTGCGCCCCTGCAATTGGCGGTCCAAGAACCGCCAGTCGCTGACAATTAGCGGCTAAAATAGTTAGTTCGTTTTACGGAGAGGTGGCCGAGTGGCTGAAGGCGCTCCCCTGCTAAGGGAGTATGGGGCTTGATACCCCATCGAGGGTTCGAATCCCTCCCTCTCCGCCATTTACCAAATCCCCTCCAAACCCCAGACCCATCTACCGGCACTCCAGATTCGAACCCGAAAAGAGGGGTCGAACCGAGCCGAAGGCGAGCTCGCTGGAGCGCAGCGACAGCCCGAAGGGCAAACCGCCGAAGGCGGTGCCGCAATCCCTTCCTCTCCGCCATTTACAAAACCCTCCAAACCCGTCTCCCGTCTCCCGCTTCCGTCTTCTATCCTTCGGCCCGTTCCCGCACCCAGTCTGCAACCGACGCCAGCGCTGCCGGCAACGATGCGGCATCCGTGCCGCCGGCCTGGGCAAAGTCGGGGCGGCCGCCGCCCTTGCCGCCAACCTGGCTGGCGACATGGTTGATCAGCTCACCGGCCTTGAATCGGCCGGTCAGGTCGCTGGTCACACCGGCGACGAGGCGCAAACCGCCTCCGGCCTCGGTGCCGAGGACCACGATGCCGGAACCCAGCTTTTGTTTGAGCTGGTCGACCGTGTCGCGCAAGCTGTTGGGATCGGCACCGGTCAGGTGGGCCGAGATGAATTGTATTCCGCCGACCTCCTTTGCCTGGGACGCCAGGTCCGAGCCGGCGGCCGAGGCCAGCTTGCTCTTGAGCCGCTCCAGTTCCTTTTCGAGCTGACGCGAGCGCTCCAGCATCTGTTCGACCCGCTCACCCAGTTGATCCGGGCTGGTCTTGAGCCGGTTGGAAACATCGCGCACGGTGCGATCAAGATTCTGCAGCCATTCCACCGCGATCTGCCCGGCAACCGCTTCGATACGCCGAACGCCAGCCGAAATGCCGGTCTCGCCGGTGATCTTGAATACGCCGATATCGCCGACCCGGCTGACATGGGTGCCGCCGCAGAGCTCGGTGGAGAACTCGCCAAACTTGAGCACCCGAACTTCATCGCCGTACTTGTCGCCAAAGAACGCCAGCGCGCCGGCAGCAATGGCATCGTCGAACGACATTTCATGGGCGTCGGCCGCGGCATTGGCCTGGATCTGCTCATTGACCATGCGCTCGATGCGCTGAATTTCGGCCTCGCTGACCGGCTCATGGTGAGCGAAATCGAACCGCAACCGATCCGGAGCCACCAGCGAGCCTTTTTGCTGCACGTGCTCGCCCAGCACCGTGCGCAGGGCCGAGTGCAGCAGATGGGTGGCTGAATGGTGCCGGACGATGTCGGCGCGGCGGTCGCGGTCAATGTACGCCGAGATATTCTGGCCAGGTTTGAGGTGGCCTGATTCGAGTTTGCCGACATGACCATGAAAGGCGCCAGCCAGTTTGCGCGTGTCGCTGACCATGAAACGCGCGCCCTCGCCTTCCAGCAGGCCGATATCGCCAACCTGACCACCCGACTCGGCATAAAACGGCGTCCGATCCAGCACCACCAGCGCCTCCTGGCCGGCCTCGAGTCGTTCCACCGGCTGGCCATCAACCAGGATTGCGACCAAACGGGCGCGCTCGGTTTCATGCTGCTCGTAGCCCAGAAACTCGGTTTTGGGCAATTCGGCGATCAGATCGGTCGATAGACCATCACGGGCACCAAACGAACCGGAGGCCCGTGCGCGGCTGCGTTGGGCGTCCATTGCCACCTCGAAGCCGGCCTCATCGACGGTCAGGTTGCGCTCGCGGGAGATGTCGCGGGTCAGGTCGACCGGAAAACCGAAGGTATCATAGAGCTTGAACGCCACATCGCCGGGAATTTCGCTTCCGGAAATCTCGTCAATCGCAGCATCGAGCAACTTCATACCTTGATCCAGCGTCTCGCCGAAGCGCCGTTCCTCGCGCTCCAGAATGTCGGTGACCTGCTGACTTTTGGCCGCAAGCTCCGGGTACGCCTCGCCCATGACCTCGACCAATGGCGCGACCATCTTGCTGAAGAACAGATCCTTGCACTCCAGCTTGTAACCATGACGAATGGCCCGCCGAATGATGCGGCGCAGCACGTAGCCACGACCTTCGTTGGCAGGCAGCACCCCATCGACAATCAGGAAGGCACAGGCGCGGATATGATCGGCGATCACCTTCAGCGAGGGTGAATCGGGGTCATCGGCGCCGGTAAAGCGCTTTGCTGCCGCGATCAGGTGTTGGAACAGGTCGATATCGTAATTGCTGTGACCGCCCTGCAGGATCGCCGCCAGGCGCTCCAGCCCCATGCCGGTATCCACGCAAGGCGCCGGCAGCGGGCTCATTTCACCATCGCTATCCCGGTCGAACTGCATGAACACCAGGTTCCAGATCTCGATATAACGGTCGCCATCCTCGTCGGGACTGCCGGGCGGCCCGCCGGGAATTTCCGGGCCGTGGTCGTAAAATATCTCGGTACAGGGACCGCAGGGGCCGGTATCGCCCATGGCCCAGAAGTTGTCGCTCTCGAAACGCTTGCCGGGCTTGTCGCCGATGCGCGAGAAACGATTGGGGTCGACGCCAATATGCTCCAGCCAGATGGCGGCCGCCTCGCTGTCCTCCTCATACACCGTCACCCACAGGCGTTCAACCGGCAGCCCGCAGGTTTTGGTCAGAAATTCCCACGCGAATTCAATCGCTTCCTTCTTGAAGTAGTCACCGAAGCTGAAGTTGCCCAGCATCTCGAAAAACGTGTGGTGACGAGCCGTGTAACCGACGTTTTCCAGGTCATTGTGCTTGCCTCCTGCGCGCACGCAGCGCTGCGACGAAGTGGCCCGCGTGTAGGCGCGCTTCTCCGACCCCAGGAATACATCCTTGAACTGAACCATCCCGGCATTGGTGAACAACAGCGTCGGATCATTGCCCGGCAC
>JBGTLI010000064.1:0-13031 GCA_041744195.1 Wenzhouxiangella sp.
ATCATTGATCAGATGTGCGATATGCTCGCGCCTGGAAAGCAGGTCGAGCTGACCGCCGATGGCCTGACCATACCAGGACATAGTCGCGCATCCGCTTATGATGATCACCACAATAGCGACAAGGACAACGATCTTGAACACGGATTGGTACATGGATGAGGATTTCTGGCGCACGTTTGGTCCGCTGATGTTTAACAAGGAGAGTTTCGCCGTAGCGGCAGAACAAGTACCGCAGCTCATTGGCCTGGCAGATATCCAGCCGGAACAAGTGCTTGACCTGGGCTCAGGGCCGGGCCGGCATGCCCTGCCCCTGGCCCGCTCAGGGTATACGGTCACCGCCGTGGACACCAGTGCCGGACTGCTCGAAAAGCTCAATGCCGGGCGCGGCGAGTTGCCGATCGAGACGGTCTGTGCCGATATGCGGGCGTTCATTCGTGAGCAGGACTACGATCTGGTGCTGGTGATGTGGACCAGCTTCGGTTATTTCGAAGACGAGGCCGATCATGAAAAAGTGCTGAACAATATTCGTCAAAGTCTGAAGCCGGGCGGACGCGTGATCCTGGACCTGGTCGGCCTGGAATACCTGTGCCGCAGCCTGGAGCCAGCCCATGTCACCGAATACGACGATGGACGCCTGTTGCTGGAACGACCCAGCCTGACCGACGACATGACCCGCCTGGACAACGAATGGCTGCTCATTGAGGGCGACCGGGTCGAGCGCGCTCATTTTTCCCACCGGGTCTGGTCCGCCGGCGAAATCCGCGCCCTGCTGGAACGCAATGGGCTGCAGGTTCACGGCATTTACGGCGACTGCGACGGCGCCGACTACGACCTGGAAGCCGAGCGCATGATTGTTGTTGCTGGGAAGGGGGAAAGGTAAAAAGGTGAAAGCTAATGGCTATGTTCGGGGGTGGAATTTCAGGGCGGCGGAGTTGATGCAGTAGCGTTTGCCGGTCGGGGGCGGACCGTCGTCGAAGATATGTCCCAGGTGGGCATCGCAAACCGGACAGAGCAGCTCGACCCGGCGCATGCCGAGTGACTCATCGAAGCGCTGCCTGATGTTGGCCTGGTCGAGTTCCGAGTCGTAGCTCGGCCAGCCGCAGCCAGAATGGAACTTGGAATTCGCATCGAACAACGGGTGGTCACAGCAGACGCAGTGGTACACGCCGTCGTCGAAGTGCTCGTTGTATTCGCCGCTGAACGGACGCTCCGTTCCGGCCTGTCGGGTGACGCGGAACTGCTCGCCGGTCAGACGCTCACGCCATTGAGCTTCGTTTCGTTCAATCTTTTTCATGACTATTCCGATCCGCCGCTGCGACCTTTCGCCTTTCGCCTTTCGCCTTTCGCCTTTCGCCTTTCGCCTTTCGCCTTTTACCTTTCGCCTTTCCTGATTAGCGTCGTGTCTCAGTGCCCGGGGCTCAATGGCTTCGAGGCCGGCCACAAGCGGGCGGAAACCCATCAGTTAGACGCGTGGCGAGGCCTTCAGCGAATCCTCCCGCTTGAGGCCGGCGTGCAGCGGTGATGTCAGGGGATTGTTGGCTTTCGACTGAGACACGACGCTAATCAGGTCGCCTTTTACCCTTTCTCCGCCCCTCAAGCCTCAAACCGCGGCAGCTTGCGCCCGATTTCCACCAGCTCTGGTCGGACGTACTTCGGCAACCCGTGCTTGTCATACGGCGGATAGTCTTCGCCCCGGATCAGAGGCTCAAGATAAGCCCGTGCCGCCGGCGTAATACCGAAGCCGTCTCGGCGGATAAATTTTTTCGGCAGCTTCTTTTCCTGATTGGCGATCTTGGTCAAGGGCGCCGATTGGATTTTCCAGCGATAGGGCTGGTCTGAGGTCCGCACGATCACGGGCATCACGCCAGATTCCCCGTTCAGTGCCATCCGCACCGCCGCCTCGCCCACCGCCCATGCCTGTTCAACATCGGTTTTTGAGGCAATATGCCGCGCTGCGCGCTGCAGGTAGTCACAGACGGCCCAATGAAACTTGTAGCCAAGGTTTTCACGGACGATTTCGGCCACCCGCGGCGCCACCCCGCCAAGCTGCTTGTGACCAAAGGCATCGGAGGTGCCGGCCTCGGCCAGAAATTCGCCGGCGGCATTCTGCAGGCCTTCGGACACTACGACCGAGCAGTAGCCGTTTTCCTCCACTGAGCGCTTGACCGCCGCACAGAACTTTTCCTCGTCAAAGGGGACTTCCGGCAGCAGAATGATTTGCGGCGGGTCGCCCTTTTCGCTGCCCGCCAGACCTGCGGCCGCCGCGATCCAGCCGGCATGGCGGCCCATCACTTCCATGATGAAAACCTTGGTCGAAGATGATGCCATGGACATCACATCCAGGCTGGCTTCGAGAATCGACACCGCGACATACTTGGCCACTGAGCCAAAACCGGGACAGTTGTCGGTAACGGCCAGGTCATTGTCGATGGTTTTGGGGATCGCAATGCACTGCAAGGGGAAATCCAGCTTTCGGGCCACCTGGGAGATCTTCAGCGCGGTGTCGGCCGAGTCATTGCCGCCGTTGTAGAAGAAGTAGCCGATGTCATGCGCCTTGCAGACCTCGATCAGACGCTCGTATTCACGCCGGTTGTCCTCGATGCTCTTGAGCTTGTAGCGGCAGGAACCGAACACGCCACCGGGCGTATGCCGAAGCGCGGCCAGATCGGATTTTTTGAGCTTCGACGTGTCCACCAGCCGTTCTTCAAGCACGCCGATGATGCCGTCACGGCCGGCCAACACCTTGCCGAGTTGGCTTTTGTGGGCACGTGCGGTTTCGATCACGGCCGCAGCAGTGGCGTTGATGACCGGCGTCACGCCGCCAGATTGAGCGTAAATGATGTTCTTTCCTGCCATGATTCGATGTGCCCCGATAGAGATCTTTTTGCCTGTTGTAAAGCTTATCGCCAATCATCCGCTCTTTAAACCCCACGTTGACCACCAACATCCGATTTGACTCTACCGGTCAACCCGAGTAGTTTTACCGGCCTGTTTCCTCAGCCTGGACTTCCTTACAATCACGTCATGCGTATCGTACTACTCGGCCCGCCCGGCTCAGGCAAGGGCACGCAAGCCACGCTTTTGAAAGAGCGCCTTGGTGTTCCCCATATTTCCACGGGTGACCTGCTCCGGTCCGCAGTCGCTGACCGCACCCCACTCGGACTGAAAGCGAAAGAAGCAATGGATGCCGGCAACCTGGTGTCCGATGACCTGGTGCTTGGCCTGATTGAAGAGCGAATGGGCCTTCAGGATGTCAAGGCCGGATACATTCTCGATGGCTATCCTCGCAACCTGGCCCAGGCTCACGCGCTCGATGATGTGCTGGGCCGACTGGCACTGCCGGTGCAGAAAGCCCTGTCGTTGATCGTTGACGAGGAACAGATCGTCCAGCGCCTGGCCAAGCGGGCCCAGGAAGAAGGTCGTTCGGATGACACCGAAGAGGTGGTTCGCAACCGCCTTATGGTTTATCGCGAGCAGACCGCCCCGGTGGCCGGCTACTACCAGTCACACGGCCTGCTGGTTGAAGTCGATGGTATCGGCACGGTCCAGCAGATCAACCAGCGCCTGATGGAAGCGCTGACCTGACCCGGATATTGACCCGCAGTTGATCACCTGTTGTTTCGGCCATGACCAGTTCATGGCCGGCACGCTCGCACAGAACGGCCAGGTCCATTTCTGCCAGCGGATCGGTCGCGAGCACCTCCAGCACTTGTCCACCGGCCATCTCTTTGAGAACCTGGGCTGTTCTGATGGCGGGAATCGGGCACAATGTGCCGCTCACATCCAATAGCCGATCGTGCTTATTCGTGTTCATACTGCCTCGTTGCAATAGTCACCACCTGGAGACCAGACCATGTTGAACCTGATTGCCCGCCTGGTCGGCATCGTCCTTTTGCGCCTGGGGCCTCAGGACCTGCCGGCAGGACGGCCGACACTGGTCGCCTGCATGACCCTGTATGTGATTATCACCAGCATCAGTCTGGGCACGGGCCAGCGGGCGGAAAACCCGGTGGCGATCCTGCTTTTGGCGGCGGCCCTGCCATTGGTGATGTGCTGGATTGTACTGCGACTCAGAGGCAAATTGGTACGCTGGCCGCAAACGGTCAGTGCCCTTTTCGGTACCAGCGCCCTGCTGTCGATTCTCAGTGTGCCGGTGAGACTGGCTGCCGGCGCTGAGCCCTCGGCCGTGATCGCGCTGTTCTTGCTGGCAACCTTCTTCTGGTCCTTCGCGGTTGACGGCCACATCTGGCGCCACGCCCTGGAGGTGAGCTTCTCCACCGGCCTTGCCCTGGCCGTTATACTGTTCGCGGCAAGCTTGTTCATCATCCAATCGCTGGCAGGACCTTTGTGAAAATTCATATTCTCGGCATCTGCGGCACCTTCATGGGCGGCCTGGCCGCCCTGGCCCGGGCCGATGGTCATACCGTCACCGGGTCGGATGAAAACGTCTACCCGCCCATGAGCACGCAATTGTCAGACCTTGGAATCGATCTGACCGAAGGCTACGACCCGGCCCAGCTCGATGGCAACCCCGATCTGGTGTTGATCGGCAATGCCCTGAGCCGTGGCAATCCGGTGGTCGAGGAGGTTCTCAATCGACGCCTACCCTTCACTTCGGGGCCGCGCTGGCTTGGCGAGAATTATCTTAAAAGGCGGCGGGTGCTCGCTGTCGCCGGAACCCATGGCAAGACCACCACCGCCAGCATGCTGGCCTGGATTCTCAAGCATGCCGGCAAAAACCCTGGGTTTTTGATTGGCGGCATGCCAGTCAATTTCGGCGTATCGGCCCAGGCGGGCGACGACTTGTTCGTCGTCGAGGCCGACGAGTACGACACCGCTTTTTTCGACAAACGGGCCAAGTTCGTCCACTACCGTCCCCAGATCGCCGTATTCAACAATCTGGAATTTGACCACGCCGACATCTATCCGGACCTCAAGGCGATCCAGACCCAGTTCCACCACCTGGTCAGGACCATCCCCGGCAACGGCTTGATCGTGGTCAATGGCGCCGATCAGAACCTGGACGAAGTGCTCGACGCAGGCTGCTGGACCCAGACCCAGTCTTTCGACCTGTTTGACGAGGGCCAGGGGGAATGGCAGGTGCGTCTGCTCGAGCCGGGCGGCCGCGAACTTGCTTTTTTCAGAGACGGCGTCGAACTGGGCCGGTTGGCCTGGAGCTTGAGCGGACGTCACAACGCACTCAATGCCCTGGCGGCGATCGCTGCGGCCCACGCGGTCGGAGTGGCGCCCGAAACGGCGATTACCGGCCTGGCCGGGTTTCTCGGAGTCAAGCGCCGGATGGAACTGATCGCCGAGATCAACGACATTCTTGTTTACGATGATTTTGCTCATCACCCGACCGCCATCCGCCTGACCCTGGAAGGCCTGCGGCGCAGTCGCGGCAATGCCCGCATCCTGGTTGCACTAGAGCCGGCCAGCAACACCATGCGCGCCGGCCACCATATCCACGAACTGGCGCCAGCTTTGGCAGCCGCCGATCACGTGTGGCTCAAGACCTCCGAAGCGATGGACTGGGACCCCAACGACGTCCTGGGGAAACTCGATGGCGCAGGGCGCGCGCGCCGCCAGGTCGACAACCTGATCAACGATCTGATCGAGGCCGTCCGTCCGGGCGACCGCGTGATCTTCATGAGCAACAAGGGTTTCGGCAACGCGCCGGCCCGGTTCGTCGAGGCGCTTAAGGCGAATTGAGCTACACAGGAGAAAGACTTCATATCCAGCACCCTGCCCCTGTTCCCGCTCGAAACCGTTCTCTTCCCCGGCGCCCGGTTGCCCCTACGCCTGTTTGAATCACGCTACATCGACATGGTGCGCGAATGCCTGCGCAATGAAACCGGGTTCGGCGTGGTCTGGCGCATGAACACCGCGACCGATCAGCCCGGCGGCCATGCCCGGGTCGGTACCGAAGCCATCATCAGTGATTTCTCCACTCACGACGACGGCCTGCTGGGTATTGAGTGCCACGGGCAGCGTCGCTTTATTGTCCGCGCCACCCGGGCTCGTGACAACGGCCTGCTGATTGCCGATGTCGACTGGCTGGTTGACCAACCCGCCACGGCGGTCGGCTCCGAGCATGCCGCACTCCAGACCTTGCTGCGCGAGATTCAACAGTTCCGCGAACTGGCCACGCTGATTGATGCCGATGCCGACGATGCCGTCAGCCTGAGCTTCGGGCTGGCGGCCATTTTGAAAATCGACCTGCCGCGCTCGCAGAATCTGCTCGAACTGACTCGCGCCGATCAGCGACTGGATGCGTTGGCCCGGATCATCGAGTCGGCCGCCCCTGACGATTCCGACGACCCGGCGTAAAGCCGAAGGCCGTCAACAGTAGACTGCCGCCACCAGCCCACCATCGCCCGGTCCAGGGCGCGTGCGGCCGCAGCCCGGCTGAAATCGATCTCGACCCAGCGACTCAAGCCGCCCGTGACCCGGGCCGGTCGCACACGACGCACCTGCCCCAGCCAGATCGGCACATCGTCCGGTTCAAGTCGGGCGCCCGAAGCCCAGAACCGGACCAGGTTGATCTCACCTTCCGACGACACCCAACGCATGATCAGGTTGTCCGGATGGCCGGCAAAATCCTTGTTCAGGTGCGGCAGACGATCCGGGTCCGGCCGCTCCAGCAGCAGCGACAGCACGGCGCGTGCGTCGGGGCGATCAACGGTTTCCCAGCCGTGCGCCATGAGTTGCTGCTCCACAAGCTCAAGTTCGCCGGCCAACTGGAAATCGAAACGTGCGCGCTCAGCCCGACCGAATCGCGACAGCCGCTGCGGCAATTCGCGCCAACCCTGTTCCTCCCAGTGCTGCCTTGCAATCTCGCGCTCAGGCAGTACCACCTGACTGGCCTCGAGCAAGGGTTCGTAGCCGGCGCGGATGTTGACCGCAGCGATGCCAATCGCCAAGGCATAGAACGCCAGCGCCATGCCAACCGGTCGGCGCCTTGACAAGGCGCGCTGACGATAGGCGATCCCTACCAGCGCGACCCAGCCAAGGCCGAGCGCGATGGCGGCCAGCAGCCCGGTAACAGAAGCCAGCCCAAGATAGAAATGGGCAAATCCAATCAGGCCCAGCAGGGCTGCGGCCAGCAGGTAGGGCCATTTTCGCCGACGCGCATTGAGATCCTTGGCCAGCATCACCGCGAAAAATCCCAGCACCACGGTGGCCAGGGCAAAACCCCGGTGCGGCACCTCGCCCAGGGCCGGCATGAACGCAGGTTGGACCACGATCAGCCCCATCGATCGGTTGAGCAATTCGGCCAGCAGCCAGCCACCGGCCGTCGCCGCCAGCCAGTGCCAGGCTGCCTTGGTCCGACCCAAAGCCAGCAGCAGCAGGGTCATCGCGCCGGCCAGGATGGCCATTGGCTTCATCTGCCCGGCCAGGGCCAGGGCGACAAATAGTGGGTCGGCGATGTGGTTGCGCAGGCTGGTCGCCCAGCCGGCGATGTGGCGCTCGGCATCCCAGGCGCCGGCTGCAAACGGCGCCAGCACGAGGACAGCCAACAGCAGGGTCAGGGACGCGAGCAAGACCAGTCCGAGCATGGTCACCGAAATCACCTCGCGGCCGCCAGGCTCGAACAATGGCGCCACCAGTCGACCAAGAAACGGGTGGTCCCGGCTCCAGCGAATCAGGCTTCTGAGCCACCAGCCGCTGCGCCGTGCTGTGTATTCGTAAAACACCCGGGTCAGCCAGAGCAGGAACCAGGTCCCCAGCACCAGGATCAAAAGGACAACGGCGAGTCGACCGGCAAACTCCGCCGCCAACTCCAGCGAGGCGCCGAACAGCATTCCGGGCAGCAGATAGAGCGGCGCCCAAAGCAGGCTGGCTGGCGTGGCATAGAGCAGAAAACTGGTTCCACGCATCCCCATCATCCCCGATACCAGCGGCACGACCGGCCGAATCGGGCCAATGAAGCGGCCGATAAACACGCCCTTGCCCCCATGACGGGCAAACAGGGTCTGACCGGCCGCCAGCATCTCCGGTCGCTTGCTGAGCGGCCAGATATAGGGGATTCTGTCGCTGTAGCGATACCCCAGCCAATAGCTGATGCCGTCACCGCCGAGCGCGCCCGCCGCCGCGGCGAACCAGCAGGCCACGAACAGCGCGCCGTCCATACCGACAACCGCCCCGACGATGAACAGCAGCACGATACCGGGAACAAAGATGCCAATGATGGCCAGCGATTCCAGAAATGCGAACGCAAACGCCATGCCGATCAACCAGCCCGGGTGCGTCTGGACCATGACCATCAGGTTTGCAAAGATGCCGTCTTCCATTACGCCGGTGGAGTTATCAGGTTTCGTTCATTGGCAAGTAGCATAATGCGCTTTGGCTTTTGAGCAAGCGATGATTCACCCATGAGCGCATCTCTCAAGAACAAGACCCTGTTCATCACCGGCGCCTCGCGCGGGATCGGCAGGGAGATTGCCCTGAAGGCCGCAGCCGAAGGCGCCAATATCGTGGTTGCCGCCAAGACCGACCGCAAGCACCCCCGCCTGCCCGGCACCATTTATGAGGCCGCCGAAGAAATCATGGCAATGGGTGGCCAGGCGCTGCCCATCAAGCTCGATATCCGCGACGAAGACGCTGTCATCGCGGCCATGGCTCAGGCTGCCCGGCACTTTGGCGGCATCGACATCCTGGTCAACAATGCCTCGGCCATCTATCTGGCGCCAACGCCGGATGTGCCGATGAAACGATTCGACCTCATGTTTGGCGTCAATGTTCGCGGTACTTTCGTCTGCTCTCAAGCCGCGCTGCCCTGGCTCAAGCAGGCCGACAACCCGCATATCCTCAATCTGTCGCCGCCATTGAACATGGACCAGAAATGGTTCGCGCCCCACGTGGCCTACACCATGGCCAAGTACGGCATGAGTCTGTGCGTGCTGGGCATGGCCGAGGAGTTCCGGTCAGACGGCATTGCCGTCAACGCCCTGTGGCCCCGCACTGTTATCGCCACCGCCGCCCTGGCCATGCTCGGCGATGCCGTCGACCCGGAAAACTGCCGCAAACCCGCCATCGTCGCCGACGCCGCCCACTGGATCCTCACCCAACCGGCACGTAAAACGACGGGGAATTTCTTCATCGATGAAGAAGCGCTGGAAAGGGCCGGCGTAACGGACCTGGATCAGTATGCAGTCAAGCCGGGGGAAGAGTTGTTGCCGGATTTGTTTCTGTAAGGCTCAAGGCTCAAGGCTCAAGGCTCAAGGCTCAAGGAAAAACCCGTCCAGCCTTTTACCTTGTTCCTTGTGCCTTGTGCCTTTTTTCAGCGCTGGTCGATCTCCACATACTCCCGCTCCCCGGCCCCGGTATAGACCTGGCGCGGGCGTCCGATGCGGTGGGGGGTGGCGCTTTGTTCCAGCCACTGGCTCACCCAACCCACCGTACGACCGATGGCGAACATGGCGGTGAACATGCTGGTGGGGATGCCGAGGGCTTTGTAGATGATGCCGGAATAGAAGTCGACGTTCGGATAGAGTTTGCGCTCGATGAAATAATCGTCTTCCAGGGCGATCCGTTCCAGTTCCATGGCCAGATCCAGCAGCGGATCATCCCGGCCGAGTTCCTGAAGCAGGTCATGACAGGCCTTGCGGATGATGGTGGCACGCGGATCGAAATTCTTGTAGACACGGTGGCCAAAGCCCATCAGGCGGAACGGATCGTTCTTGTCCTTGGCTTTTTTGATGAATTCACCGACCTTGCTGACATCACCGATCTGGTTGAGCATGTTCAGCACCGCCTCATTGGCCCCGCCATGCGCCGGACCCCACAGTGCGGCAATGCCGGCTGCGGTGCAGGCATACGGGTTGGCGCCGGTGGAGGCAACCAGGCGCACGGTCGAGGTCGAGGCATTCTGCTCATGATCGGCATGCAGGATGAACAGCAAGTCCAGCGCCTTGGCGGCGACCGGGTTGCCCTCGTAGGCCTCGGCCGGCACCGAGAACATCATGTGCAGGAAACGCTCCGGGTAGGACAGTGAGTTGCGCGGGTAGGCGCAGGGCCAGCCCATGTAGTGACGATAGGCGGCCGCGGCAATGGTCGGCATTTTGGCGATCAGGCGCTTGGCCGCCAGGTCGCGCTGTTCCGGGTCGTTGACATCGAGCTTGTCATGGTAGAAAGCCGCCATCGAACCGACCACGCCTGACAAAATCGCCATCGGATGGGCGTTGTAATGGAACCCCGAAATGAAATTGTTGATCTTCTGGTGGACCATCGTGTGGTAGGTGATGTCGTGCTCGAAGCTGCCAAACTGTTTGCTGTTCGGTAACTCACCGTAAAGCAGCAGGTAGGCCACTTCGAGAAAGCTCGATTTTTCGGCCAGTTGCTCGATCGGGTAGCCACGGTAGCGCAGGATGCCGGCCTTGCCATCAATAAAGGTGATGTTGCTCTTGCAGCTCGCGGTGCTGCCGTAGCCCGGATCGAACGTGAACAGACCCATCTCCGGGTGCAGGCGACTGATGTCCAGAGTCGGGTCACCTTCCGAACCGGCAACCACAGGCATATCCAGGGTTTTTCCGGATTCGGAATCAGTCAGGGTCAAGATGCGTTCGGCCACCGCAAGTCTCCTAGGGGAATTGGTTGATTATCGAAGGGATCGAGGCCGGTAGCCGGTCCGCCAATTGGCGCCAGCGACCAGTACGAATCCGTATGGAGCAGCCTATTATCCCACATTCAAGGTGATTTCTGCATCTCAGCGCCGATTGGCGCGACAACGGCCGCCGCTCTTCAGGTACTGGTCAGCATTGCGTAGAGTGCCGCGTTCGAACAATCAAACGTCCACGAATTGCTCGGCTTCGCCGATCCAGCGTTCGATCAGGATGTCGGTGGCAGCCCGATCGAGCCCGGCAGCCTGAGACTTGACCAGGTCGAACAGTTCGACGTCGCGGGCCAGGTCTGCAATGCGAAAGCGCAGCATGCCGGTCTGGCGAGTTCCGAGCACTTCGCCGGGTCCGCGCAGTTCAAGATCCTTCTCAGCAATGACGAAGCCGTCGGTGGTTTCCCGCATCACTTCAAGGCGGGCCTGCGCCGTCGGGCTCAATGGCGGCCGATAGAGCAAAACACAGGCGGCTTGGTCGCTGCCGCGACCGACCCGGCCACGCAACTGATGAAGCTGCGACAAACCCAGACGTTCGGCGTTTTCGATCATCATCAGGCTGGCGCTGGGGACGTCAACACCCACTTCAATCACCGTGGTGGCGACCAGCAGGTTGATGTGCCCGCTGCTGAAATCGGCCATCACCGCCTGCTTGTCGGCTGCCTTCATGCGGCCATGAATCAGACCGACCCGAAATCCGGGCAAATCTTTTTTCAACTCCGCGGTGCGGGTTTCGGCGGCCTCGGCTTCGAGTACGTCGGATTCCTCAATCAGCGGGCAGACCCAGTAGGCCTGGCGCCCCGTGGCCAGTGCCTTGCGCAGGCGCTCGATCACTTGGTCGCGGCGTTGCTGGCTGGCGGCGACCGTGGTGACCGGCTTGCGGCCGGGCGGCAGCTCATCAATCACGGAGATATCCAAACCGGCATAGGCCGTCATCGCGAGGGTGCGCGGAATCGGCGTCGCGGTCATCACCATCTGATGGGGAAGATAAACGCCACGTTGACCCTTGGCAGCCAGCGCCAGACGCTGATGGACGCCGAAGCGGTGTTGCTCGTCGACAATCACCAGCGCCAGGTCGCGAAACTCCACCCCTTTCTGAAACAGCGCATGCGTGCCAATCGCCACGTCGGCCGGCCCCGCCAGTGCTTCCAGGGCCTGTTTGCGTGCCTTGCCCTTGACCTTCCCGGCCAGCCAGACGACGTTGAGACCCAGTGGCTCAAACCAATTGGTCAAGGTCTGCAAGTGCTGCTCGGCCAGAATTTCAGTCGGCGCCACAATGGCCGCCTGCCTCCCTGATGCCGCTGCCGTAGCCAAAGCCACCGCGGCGACCAGCGTCTTTCCCGACCCCACATCGCCCTGCAACAGACGGCGCATGGGCCGGTCCTGACCAAGGTCTGCCAGCAGTTCAGCGATTACGCGCTGCTGGGCGGCGGTTGGCCTGAATGGCAGACTGGCCAGAAGCGCCTGGCCCAATCCGCGTCCGTCGTACAGCGCCACCGAGCGCTGGCGCCCGCGCGCTCGGTTCAAGCGTGCCAGGGCCAGGTGATGAGCCATCAATTCTTCGCCGGCCAGGCGCTGGACAGCCGGATGATGGCCGTCTATCAGTCCATCAAGATCCTCGTGGGCGCCCGGTGCGTGGACAGTCAACAAGGCCGTTTTCAGATCGAAGCGGTTGGCCTGCGCCGGAAGCGGGTCCGCCAATCGGATTTGGCCCTGACGCAGACGCTCGACGGCATCGGCGATCACCCGACCCAGGGTGGCCTGGGCCAGCCCCTGTGTGGTCGGGTAGACGGGGCTCAAGGATTGAGGCAACGCTGGCCCGCCATCGGACCCCACGGCCAGGCAATGGGGATGAATCAACTCAAAGCCTTCCGGACCGAACCTGGCCTCGCCATAACACCGCACCCGGGCCCCTTCGCGCAGCATGCGTTGCTGACTGGGAAAGAACTGAAAAAGACGCAGGGTGATCTGGCTGAAATCATCCGCCAGAGTGGCCAGCAGCATGCGTCGCCGCGCCTGGCGAATTTCCTGGCGCACGATCCGGCCCTCGACCTGCACGATGGTGCCGGGTCGAACGCGGTTAAGTGGCGTCAGGCGGGTGCGATCTTCGTACCGGAGCGGCAGATGAAACAGCAGGTCGATCTCGCGGACAATCCCCAGCGCCTTGAGGCGTGAGGCGACCCGGTCGCCGACGCCAGGCAGGTCACCGACCAGCCGTCCGCCCGTCCCGGCCGTGGCGGCTGGTTCAGTCGGAACTACCGTCACCGGCCAGCACCATCACCGCATCCATCTCAACCGGCACACCCTTGGGCAGGGCGGCAACCTGCACCGCGGCCCGGGCCGGATAGGGTTCGGTGAAATACTCGGCCATGATGTCGTTGACCTGCCCGAAGTGCGCCAGATCGGTCAAAAACACGTT
>JBGTLI010000065.1:0-7052 GCA_041744195.1 Wenzhouxiangella sp.
CGGATCCTGCCAGTTGATGTCTGCGCTGAGGTCGCCATGCGCCAGGGTGACCTCCTCGAACGCGGCCGAGCGAATTTCGCCGGCCAGCGACAATGACTGCGCGAAAGGATTGAATTGGCCTTGCAACTGAAGTTGGCCGTCGAGGGTCGGCCAGAGCTGGTGCAGGGCTTGAGCTGCCAGCTGCCATCGCCAGTTTTCGCCGTCACGGCTGTCGACCGACAGTCGATTGTCGCCAAAGGCGAGGTTGAAATTGCCGGATTCGGGTTGCTCTTCGCTGATGGCCACCGTCCCTCGGCCGCTCACGGGTTGATCGCGCAACTGGCCGCTGATCTCATGGACCTCCAGCGCCAGGTCAGCAAGGGTGTCAAAACGGAGGTCCATTCGGGCATTGACCCTGCCCGGCAATTCCGGAACAAAATGACTCGGGTTGGCCTCTGTAACTGCCAACTGGACCGATCCACCCAAAGTCGGCGACCACCAAACCTGGCCGCTGGCATCGACGGTCCCGGCCTCGCCTGCGTCCAGCAGCAAGCGGTCAACATGGGCCTGGTCCTCTGTGCCCCGGGCACTGGCTTCAACGCTGGTGGCGGGCAGATCCATTGCTGCAATCATGGCCTGGAGCTCCAACTGCCAAGCACTGAGCGCACCGGTCAGCCTGATCGTCCCGGACTGGCTGGACAGCAGCGGTTCGGTGTCGTCGGTGACCGGTGGCCAGGTCAGTTCGCGCCAACTCAGGTCCAGCAAGATGTCATCGGTTTCCAGATTGATTGCGCCCGTGCCGGTCAGGTTGAGGCTGGTCGGCGGTGCAGTGAGCGAGACTTGGTTGAGGCGCACGGACCGGGTATCGCCAGTGAGGTCGAGCCGACCATTGATCCGGGCTTGCTGGGGCCACTCCGGGTACAACTCGGTCAGGTCCAGCCGTTCCAGGTCGATTAGCAGTTCAGCGGTCAGCTCCGGATCCAGTCGAAGTCGTCCCCGGGCTACGATCTGGCCATCAAAGACCTCGGCCAGCAGTCGCTCGATCTCGATTTCCTGCATCGAGCCGCTGAGGTCGGCCGACAGACGGTTATCCGGCAGCTCCATTCCTTCCAGACGGCCACTGAAATTGGCCTGCCAACCGGCGAGGTTGCCGGAGGCGGTGATTTCGAGGTCGCGCGCCGCCAGTTCGAGCCCCGGCCAGTTTTCGAAGGCGCCGGTCAACTCCAGACGCAGACGCGGATCGCCTGGCAGTTCTTCGATAACGGCCAGACCGGACGCGCGGATCGGACCGTCGGCATCGAAGTCGATTTCCAATTGGTCGAGCCGGCCGGTCAGTCGGATATCAAGGCGCTGACGGATCTCCTCATCTACTCTGTAATCGGCGTTCAGCGTCAGTTCACCGCCGTGGGGATCGCTCAGTTGCCAGTGGCCCTGCGCCCCCAGGCTCAAACCCGGCCGGATCAGCTCAAGCTGGTCGAGGTCTAGACGTTCATGCCAACTGCCGGCCAGCACCAGGCGATCGATGGTCTGGGTCTCGGGAGCCGGCCCATCGTCGACGGCGGGTAGATGGATCCGTGCCCGTTCAACCAGCAACTCATCAATTCTCATCGGGATCGGGCTGCTGAGGTCAGGCATTTCGAATGGCGGTGGGTCGGGGTCCTCCGGCCCGGGTTGCGGCACATAGACGTCGACCTCGCGAGCCCTCATCCAGGGAATGTCCACAACCAGCGGCAGCAGTGATAGCCGCACGGCCAGATCCAGGTGCTGGACTCGCACCCGCGTGTCGGCTTCGTCGAGAGAAACGCCGGTCAGAACCAGGCCGCGGGAGAAATTGCCGTCCAGCGTTTCCCATTGCAGCGATGGGACGGCTGCGCCGGCCCGGTTCAACACAAATTCCGCCCCGGATCGGGTTGAAGTCAACCACCACCAGCCGGCCAGCAGGATAATGATGATCAGGAGCAGGATGATGCCGGTGACGATCAGGGCTTTCTTCATAGCAGGCGGGTGCCAATGGTCAGGTGAAGCCGCCAGGGTTGGTCAATGTCATCCAGTGCACGAGCAACATCGACCTGAATCGGACCGATCAGGGTATACCAGCGCACGCCGACGCCCACACCACGCTTGAGCTCCAGCGAGCCCCAACTGTTGAATGCATTGCCGATGTCGTAAAACGTGGCAACCGACCAGTTTTCGGCTACCCGGAGCTCGTACTCGGCCGAGGCGGTCAGAATGTGGTTGGCGCCGTTGCGGTTGGTGCTCAGGGTTTCGTAGCCGTATCCGCGAACGGTCCGGTCACCACCGGTATGGAAGCGATAGCGCTCGGGCAGTTCGGTGACGCTCAACCTAAGTTCGCGGTCGTCGAGGGCCAGGTCGATACTGCGTGTGTCTGCGTCCGTGTATCCAATCTCACCCCGCAACAGGAACTTGTGCCGGTCGGCCAGGACCCGGTGCCAACGCCCACTGAAATAGGCCTGGGCAAAGCTGACGTCCGAGCCGACCGACTCGTGAGACGCCAGCAACTGGGCCTGAAAAACGTGACCCTGGGCGGTGAAACCGGTGCCCCGGATCGCGGGCAGGCGCCAGCGCGTGCCAAGGGCCAGGGTATTGGTGCTGGTTTCCAGCAACGGTGCGAGTTCGGGGTTGGCGGCCAGCAAGGCCTCGTTTTCAGGGGTGAAGGTCGCCTCCCGGAAAGCATTGAACGACTCGTTAAGGCCGGCAATGAAAACGCGTTCCTCCAGGGGTCCAAAATAATCTGGCAGGAAACGCCGTTCCTGCAGTCGCCCGATCGTAACCTCGGCCTGCTCACGGCGGCCGTTGAACGGATCGAACACCGCTTCGCGTTGTTCGTCTCTGAAGCGGAAGTTGTCCTGTTCGCGCCGTAATGTGACCCCACCGGTCCAGAAATCAGAGGGTTTGTTGCCACGAGGGTGCTGGTATTCGCTTCTCAGGATGAATTCATTGTTGCGCTGCTGGGCGGCGAGTCCCGAGTCAAGGCGGTTGCCCCGTGAGGACAGGTAGTGACGAATCCAGGCCAGTTGCACGCGCGCTCCCGTATCCGTGCCGAATCCGCCGGTGATCCGGTAGGTGTTGGGTGGACGTGGTTCCAGGTAATAGGTCAGATCGACGCGGGCTTCTTCGCGATCGCGCTCTTCCTCGACGGCGATTCGATCGAACAGGCCGGAGCGCACCAGGGCCTCGCGTTGCTCGTCCAGGCGGGCGCTAGTGTACGGTTCGCCCGGCTGAACAACGGTCAGTCGGTCCATCAGGCGCTCGGAAAATGTATCCTGAGTCGCCCGATAGTCGCCGAACACATAGCGCCTGCCGGTGTCAAAATGAATGCGAATCCGCGCGTTGTTGCGGTCCGGGTCCACCGTGACCCGGCGTTCGCGAAAGGTGCCGTCGAAATAGCCGCGTGCCAGGGCCAGATCAGTGAGATCACGCCAGGCCTCGTCGTACTCGGCGTGACGGAAGCGATCCCCATCGGTCAACGGCCACTCATCACGCCAGGACAACAGAGTATCGTCCTGCTCCCCGTCTCCACTGAATTCGATCTGCACGTTCTCAACCCGAACTGGCTCACCGCGCACAATGTTGATTCGTGCCCGCCACGGCGAACCCGGCCCGACCGGCTCATCCAGGCGGACATCGATTCGCGGTCGGTAAAAACCAAACGGACGCAGGGCTTGGCGAACTTCATCGCGCGCGTCGGTCGCCATCTGGCGCAGGCGCCATTCGGATACCTCACCCAGACGCTCGGCCCGAACCAGCGACAGGTGGGCGCGCACATTGGTTAGCAACTCTCCGTCCACGCCGGAGATTTCGGTCACAACGGTATCGGCCCTGGCGACGCTGGCCAGAACGGACAGGATAAAAATGCCGATCATTGCGGAATTTCGGATCACAGGTAGCTCTTGTTCACACCAACCAACCCATTATGCTACCTGCTAGCTTAGTCTGTTGGGGTGAATGGGCGATTAACGCCGCAGATAATCCGCCTCGGTTCAGGATCTTCGATCAAGCTGTCGGTAGCCGATGGCTTCACTAAGGTGCGGGATATCGATGTCTTTGGCCTGGTCGAGGTCGGCAATGGTGCGGGCGACGCGCAGGATGCGGTGATGAGCCCGCGCCGACAGGTTGAGGCGCTCACAGGCCTGTTCGAGCAGTCTGGATTGGTTGTTTTCCAGCTTGCAGAATTCACGTACGCCCGCGACCCCGAGCTGGGCATTGCTCATGCCGCGCTCGGCCTGAATCTGGCGGGCCGCCATCACCCGTTCCCTCACCGGGGTTGATGGCTCGCCGGGATCCTGCCCATTCAACGACTGACGCGGGACTTCCACCTGCAGGTCGATGCGGTCAAGTAACGGCCCGGAAATGCGATCACGATAGCGCCGAATCTGATCCGGCGTGCACCGGCAGCGCCCGGACGGATCCCCCTGGTAACCGCAGGGGCATGGATTCATGGCTGCAACCAGTTGAAAGCGCGCCGGAAATTCGGCCTGCAAAGCCGCCCGCGAGATGACAATCCGGCCGGATTCCAATGGCTCGCGCAAAACCTCAAGAACATGGCGGCTGTATTCGGGAAGCTCATCGAGGAACAGAACACCCGCATGGGCCAGGGAAATTTCGCCGGGTCGCGGTTTTGAGCCACCACCGACCAGGGCCACGCCGGAGGCGGTGTGGTGTGGCGTTCTGAACCGGCGCTGGCGCCAGGTGGCCGGGTCCAGGCCCATGCCGGCCACCGAAGCAATGGCGGCCGCTTCCAGGGCTTCATCCTCGCTCATCGGCGGCAGAATGCCGGGCAGGCGCGAGGCGAGCAGGGTCTTGCCGGTGCCAGGCGGGCCGACAAACAACAGGTTATGCCCCCCCGAGGCACAGATTTCCAATGCCCGCCTGGCCCGACCCTGGCCAATGACATCGGAAAGGTCAGGCCCTGTGATGCGGTTATCTTCAGGCAATGGTCTGGCCCCCTCAAGCTCGGCCTGACCATTGATGGCCGCCACCACATCGCTCAAGTGGTCGGCGAGATAAACTTCAGCCCCGTTCACCAGCCCAGCCTCGGCTGCATTTGCGCGCGGTACCACCAACTTGCGCCCACTTGCCCGGGCCCCGATAACGGCCGGCAGGCAGCCGCGTACTTCACGTAAGTCTCCGCTGAGTGACAGCTCGCCAATGAATTCCCAGTTCGCCAGATTCTCGCTATTGACCTGGCTGGAGGCGGCCAGCACCCCCAACGCGATCGGCAAATCAAAGCGCGCGCCTTCCTTGGGCAGGTCGGCCGGCGCCAGCGAGACCGTCACCTTCCAGGAAGGCGTTTTGTAACCGGCATTGGTCATTGCCGCCCGCACTCGGTCCTTGCTCTCGCGAACCGCGGTTTCGGGCAACCCGACAATGCCGAAGCCGGGCAGGCCGGGACCAAGATTGACCTCCACCCGAATCAACGGCGCGTCAATTCCGACCTGGGCGCGGGAAAAAATCGTTGCCAGACTCATCTGGAGTACCTGGGATTGGAGCCAGTGGTTATTATCGGGAGGAAAACGGGTCTTTGGGATCGGAGATTTACCTGGCTGGGGGTAGGAAAATGGCTTGGAAGCGGGCAAAAGGTGAAAGGTGAAAGGTGAAAGGTAGAAGACGGGGGACGGGGGACGGGGGACGGGGGACGGGGGACGGGGGACGGGGCAACACCACACCCCGCTGCACGCCATGCCAAACAGGTCTAGGTGCCCCACCAATCATTCGTGGCTCTATTTCGGTCCAAAGATACCCAGCCCAGGAATCCTCAGAACAGACCGCTGAAAAATCGTCTTCCCGACTACCATTTTGAGTTTGCTCCTTCTGCAGCTGATTCAACGCAAACGCCATCGCCGCAGTAACCGCCCCATTTGCGAATTTTCCCGTGGAGACGGCAATTCGGTGTTGCGGGGACTACCAATCGAGCCACAGAGCCCTGTTGATCCATTGAGCAACTTGTGCTCGGTCACGGCAACTTTCCTTGGAGATATAAAAATCGAATAAACCAAGGAATCCCCGAAGCTCTGAATACTCAACAGCAACCCTTAACGCTGCGTATGCGTCTTCTGTCCTGCCGCGTGACTCCAACTCTGAGCTGATGTGAAAAAACACTTCACCGACAGGCCCATTTACATTTTCCAACATTTTCTCAAGGCTTATGCTGGGCAAACCGAATCTCGCCTCTCTAAAGCGTGACAGCCCAATAATTTGATGAGGATTTGAAGAAAATTCTTCCTCTATCCATTTTTCAAGAGTGTCTGATTTTTCCTCAACACTCAAATTCAGCTCTTCGGACAACTCTGCACTATGCGCTACGAGCCATACGAGGCCATTTAATTGGTTTTCATTGCGGTTGGCAACAGGGTCCAGCGAGAAGCCTTCTGAAGCAATCAATGGGGAGTCATTGGGAAGAAGCTTTGACCACAGGAACAGTTGTAGAAGTAAAGTGTCTGAATCTTCAGTAATGACAATCTTCTGTTTGTGATCACTCAGAGAATTGAGAATACGAACAGAGGTTGATTCTGATAGCCATGGCGCGTCGAACGGACATTCGGCTGCGCCCCAGGCATCACTGATTAGGAATGTTCCTAAAACTAGATTTAGGAGGAAGAAGTGAAGCTTCATGTTCAGAGTCGCCATAATCACTGATGATGCCTTCTTAGTCCAGTTGTGCAGTTCGCGTAGCAAGCCTGATAATTATTCACCGTTGCGGGAACGAGAAGAGCTCCTCTAGTTGCGACTGGAGCTACCCTAAGTGCTGTCGCGAAGGCCCTAACATCTGGACTGCGGTGATTCTGACCAATAGTCTTCAGGCCATGATCCACCCTTCCGCTGATGTTGCTCATTTGATTCAGCTGATCACGTGACATTGAATCGCTTACATCACCAAGAGCAAAGCCGGCAATCGGTGCCGTCACGCCGCAGAAGCTAGTGTAGTGTAATGAATTGTTTGTTGATATGGTATAATTCAGCCCGCCTTTATGCAAACAATGAACGATGCCAGCGCCCACGCCTATCAAGCTCTCACCCGACGAAGAAGCCATCCTGAAGAAAAGCCTTGCGAG
>JBGTLI010000066.1:0-11233 GCA_041744195.1 Wenzhouxiangella sp.
CCAGCATTCCGGGCGCATCGGCTGCGCCATCCTGGGCCATCGCACTGGCTATCAGAAAATCCATGGTTCAATCCTCGGTTTTTAGCGTTCTGACGATATGGGGCCTTTTCGCCCCAATACAAACGGCTAATTATTGCACAGGCGGCAGGCTGGGTACACCAACTTGACTACTCGGGAATACCGATGGACCAATCATGATGTAACTGACGCACAAGCTTCGGAAAGGTTCCTGCCTCGATCGCCTGGCGCAATTGATGCATCAGATGCTGGTAATAGTGCAGGTTGTGAATGGTGGCCAGTCGGTGACCCAGAATCTCGTTGCACTTGTTCAGGTGTTTCAAATAGGCGCGCGAATAATTCGAACAGGTATAGCAGGCACAGTTCTCGTCAATCGGCCGGGTGTCTTTCTCGTAGCGGGCGTTGCGAATCCTGAGCACACCGTGACTGGTGAACAGATGACCATTGCGGGCATTGCGGGTCGGCATGACGCAATCGAACATGTCGATACCGCGGGCAACCGCGGCGACAATATCCTCTGGCCGGCCCACGCCCATCAGGTAGCGCGGTCGATCGACGGGCAGTTGCGGACAGGTGGCGTCCAGCACGGCCAGGCGCTCGTCTTCTGGCTCCCCGACCGACAGCCCGCCGATCGCATAGCCGTCAAATCCGATGTCAACCAGGCCTGCCGCGGACTCGCCCCGCAAATGCTCATACATGCCACCCTGCACGATCCCGAACAGGGCCGAATCGCTATTGTCGTGGGCGACTTTCGAGCGCCTGGCCCAGCGCAGGGAACGACGCATGGATTCGGCCGCTTCGATCTCGGTGGCCGGGTACGGCGTGCATTCGTCGAAGATCATCACGATGTCTGAACCCAGCGCGCGCTGCACCGCCATCGACTCTTCCGGCCCCAGAAACACTTTCGCCCCGTCGACCGGCGAGGCAAAGGTCACCCCCGCTTCATCCATCTTTCGCAAATCCGCCAGACTGAAGACCTGAAACCCGCCCGAATCGGTCAGGATCGGCCCCGGCCAGCCCATGAAATCATGCAGGTCCCCGTGCGCCTTTATCACTTCGGTCCCGGGACGCAGCATCAAGTGGAAGGTGTTGCCCAGGATGATCTGGGCGCCCAACGCCTCCAGTTCCTCCGGCGTCATCGCCTTGACCGTCCCGTAGGTCCCGACCGGCATGAACGCCGGCGTCTCGACCACGCCACGGGCGAAACCCAACCGACCACGACGCGCCGATCCATCTGTATGCAAAAGCTCAAATTTCATCGAAACGGAGTGTACAGCAGCCGGCAAGAGTTCGATTCCCTTTTCCTTTTCCCTTTCACCTTTCACCTTTCACCATCTTTCCGCCCCTCCAAAAACATCGCATCCCCGTAACTGAAAAACCGATATTCCGCCTTGATGGCATGCTGATAGGCGGCCAGGATCCGTTTTCTTCCGACAAAGGCGCTGACCAGCATCAGCAGGGTCGACCCCGGGAGGTGAAAATTGGTGACCATGGCATCGACGACCTTGAAATCACAGCCAGGATAGAGAAATAGTCGACTGTCGCCGACGTAGGGCTTGAGTTCGCCCTCTGCCGCTGCCGTCTCCAGGGCTCTGACCGCCGTGGTGCCGACTGCCACTACCCGCCCGCCACGTGCACGGACCTGGGCCACCTGAGCAACGAGTCGTTGATCAACTGTCAGCCATTCGGCGTGCATCTTGTGGTCGGCCAGATTCTCCACCCGAACCGGCTGGAACGTGCCGGCGCCGACATGCAGAGTGCAAAACCCTTTCTCGACACCCAATTGATCGAGGCGTGCCATGATTTCATCATCGAAATGCAGCCCCGCCGTGGGCGCTGCCACAGCGCCAGGCACATGGCCGAAAACGGTTTGGTACCGTTCCCGATCCTGCGGATCATCGGCGCGCTGAATGTAGGGTGGCAAAGGCATGTGCCCGACCTGATCGAGCAACTCCGCCCAATTCGGCCCGTTGACGATCCTCACCAGCCAGAATTCGCCTTCCCGGCCCTCGATATCAAGCCGCGCGCCGCCCTCGACCATGCCTTCGACCACAATGGCGGCACCAACGCCGGGCTTGCGATTGGCCTTCAATTGAACCAGGGCGAGACGCCCATCGACCAGACGCTCGACCAGCATTTCGACCTTGCCACCACTTTCCTTGCGTCCCCAAAGGCGCGCCGGGATAACGCGGGTGTTGTTGAAGACCAGCAGGTCCTCGGGCCGCAGCAGATTGGGCAGGTCAGCGAACCGGCGATCACACAACTCACCCGTCGCCCGGTCCAGATGCAGCAAGCGGCTGGCCGAGCGTTGCGCCAGCGGCTGCTGGGCAATCAGGCGTTCGGGCAGGTCAAACTGGAAATCGGAAACTTTCATCGGTCAGGGGGATGCAGTCAGCCTCGTATTCTACGGCCTGCGCGCGGCAGTGATTGAGCATTGATTCGCGCATTGACAATCGTTTTCCTTGCCTTTGGTGCCGCCGATCCGGCAGACTTGCGAACCATGACCCAGAACGTCCCCCTGCTGATCGATCTGCACAGTCACCTGTTACCGGGCTCTCTGCCGGACATGGGTGAAAAAGGATTCCCTACGCTGGAAGGCACGGGTGATCAACGCCAGATCATGGTCGACGGCAAATTCTTTCGCGCCGTCGGCCAGACCTCGTTTGATATGGCCCACCGTATCGAGGCCTATGAAAAGGCCGGGGTCCAGGTCCAGGTCGTCTGCACGGTACCGGTGATGTTCAGCTACCACCTGCCGGCGGCACCGGCCTCGAAGCTGTCGCGCTTTCTCAACGATCATATCGCCGAGCAGCAGCGCGACAATCCGGGGCGTGTCATCGGCATGGGCACCCTGCCGCTGCAGGATGCCCAGTTGGCCATCAACGAGGCCGAGCACTGCGCCCGCGATCTTGGCCTGCCCGGGGTCCAGATCGGTTCGAACATCAACAACCGCAACCTTGATGATCCTGAACTGTTTGAGGTACTGGCCGCCTGCCAGGACCTGGGTCTGGCGGTGTTGGTCCACCCCTGGAATATGATGGGCAAGGAGTTCATGCCCGACTACTGGCTGCCCTGGCTGGTCGGCATGCCCGCCGAGTTGTCCCGCGCCATCTGCTCGATGATCTTCGGCGGCGTGCTGGAACGGCTGCCGGACTTGCGCGTCTGCTTCGCCCACGGTGGCGGGTCGTTTCCGTTCACCATTGGCCGCATCGAACATGGCTTCAAAATGCGTCCCGACCTGGTCGCCCATCGCAACCCGGTCAATCCGCGTGACTACATTGGCCGATTCTGGGTCGATTCGGTCACCCATGACCCCAAGGCGCTGGCTTACTTGATCGAGGTCATGGGCGAGGACAAGGTCGCACTGGGTACCGATTACCCCTTTCCTCTAGGTGAGCAGGAACCGGGTGCCGCGATTCGCGCGCTCAATCCCTCGGCGGAACTGGCCGACAAGCTGAACTGGAAGAATACCCTGGCGTTTCTTGATCTTCCCGCCGAGAGCGTCGGCATCCGGCCATGATCGCCTGCTTCGAGTTCGCTGGCGCCGAGCGCCGGGTGGACCTTGGGTCCGGAACCAGCCTGGCGATCCCCATCGATCGCGACGGCCAACACCCGCGTTTTTTTGTTGACCGCCAGGTTCGCTTCGAGCCACTCGCGATCGGCAATTTCACCGGTCGGGTCGCGACCGGCGGCAGTTGCAATGCCGAGATCATCACCTTCATTCCCCATTGCCATGGCACCCATACCGAAGGCGCCGGGCATATCACCGGTACCGCAGAGGCCGTACAGGACGCACTCGCTTCCGGCTTGATCCCGGCTGCACTGGTCAGCGTCACGCCAACCTTTGAACACGCCGAGACTGCGGTCGGTGCCGGCCCGGTGATCACGGCTGCGGCACTGGACTGGCCCCAGGGGGTCCAGGCATTGATCATTCGCACCATTCCAAATGATCCCTCCAAGGGTCGCCGTGACTACGGCGCAAGCCCGCCATACCCCTTGCTCTCTGCCGAAGCCATGTCAAAACTGGTCGAGGCGGAAATCGAGCATTTGCTGATCGACACGCCATCGGTCGATGCGGCCGACGACGGCGGTCGACTGCAACAGCATCGGTGCTTCTGGGGCATGGCCGCCAGCGATGAACGACCAGTGGATACGCGAGCCGCCTGTACCATCACCGAGATGATCTATGTCCCGGAGACGTTGGCAGACGGCCTGTATCTGCTCAGCCTCGGAGTATCGGCGCTGCGCGGAGACGCCAGTCCAAGCACCCCGGTGGTTTTTCCAGTGCGATGACCGACAAGGCCACCAACCCATTTCCCGCTGCCGGCCATTTCCGCGATCGGTTCCGATTCCCGCCAGGGCCGGGAAAGAAACCCGTTGTCTACCTGTGTGGCAATTCCCTGGGGCTGCAACCGATCGCCGCAGCCGACGCCGTCGCAGCAGAGCTGGAGCGCTGGGCCGGGCTCGGGGTTGCCGGACACTTCGACGGGCCGCTGGCCTGGATGCCCTATCACCGCCTGGCGACGGACAACCTGGCGCTGATCACTGGCGCCCGGCCTCACGAAGTGGTGGCGATGAATACACTGACAGTCAATCTGCACCTGATGATGGTCAGTTTCTTCCGCCCCAACAAGCAGCGCCGACGAATCCTCATCGAGCGCGGCGCCTTTCCGTCCGACCGCCACGCGGTTGCCTCGCAACTGGCCTTTCACGGCTTGGACCCGGACAAGCACCTGGTTGAACTGGCACCAAGACGCGACGGCCTGCTGCACGAAGCGGATATCGAGGATTACCTTGAGCGCTATGGCGACAGCGTCGCGCTCGTGCTCTGGCCCGGGGTGCAATACGCCACGGGCCAGGTATTCGACATGGCGCGTATTGCCCGCGCCTGCCAGAAAGCGGGCACTGTTCTGGGGCTCGATCTGGCCCATGCCATAGGAAACATCCCGCTGGCTCTGCATGATATCGGCGTCGATTTCGCCGTCTGGTGCAGTTACAAGTATCTGAACGCGGGCCCGGGTGCTGTGGCTGGCTGCTTCGTGCACGAGCGCCATGCTGAACACGACGGCCCGCGCTTTGCCGGTTGGTGGGGCCACGACGAAAAAAGCAGGTTCAGAATGGGCCCGGAATTCAACGCCAGCCGGGGCGCCGAAGGCTGGCAACTTTCCAACCCGCCGGTACTTGCCCTGGCGCCCTTGTGGGCTTCGCTGGAACTGTTTGCCGAGGCCGGTATGAGCCGCTTGCGCCAGGCCTCGCTTGAACTGACCGGACACCTGGCCACAGCCCTGCGTGAACGGGTCGATCAACAAATCCGGATTGTCACGCCGCTGGAGCCACACCGGCGTGGTTGCCAACTTTCTTTGGCGGTTCGTTCCGGTCGCAAAGCCGGGCGCGCGCTGTTCGAGCGGCTGGAGGCCCATGGCGTGGTCGCCGACTGGCGCGAACCGAACATCATCAGAATTGCACCGGCCCCGTTGTATAACGATCTGGACGATGTAAACCGCTTCGCCGAACTGGTGGAACGATTGATCGATGTCTGACGAAAACCTCGCAATAAAGAGGGCTATATGAACGTATGGAATCAGTGACCAGCCCGAAGACAGTGACGATCGTTGGCGCCGGTCTGGCTGGTTCATTGCTCGCAGTCCTGCTGGCCCGACAGGGCAGATCGGTCGAACTGTTCGAACGCTTCCCCGACCCGCGCCACAACACGGTGCCGGCGGGCCGGTCAATCAACCTGGCTTTGGCTGAACGCGGTCGCGCGGCACTGGCCGCAGCCGGGCTGCTGGAGCGGGTGGAACAGTTCGCCCTGCCAATGGCCGGACGCATGCTGCATGACGATGAAGGTCAGACCCGCCTGCAACGCTACGGCCAGCGCGATGACGAGGTGATCTGGTCGGTCCATCGCGGCCACCTGAATATCGCCCTGCTGGACGCCGCCACGGAAGCCGGCGTCGAGATCCACTTCGATCGCAAACTGCGGTCGGCGGACTTCGATCAGCGCAAACTCTGTTTCGCCGATTCCGATGGCCTTGGCCACAGCACGGATTTCGAGCTGGCCATTGGAGCCGACGGGGCCGGTTCGGCCCTGCGTCAGGCCATGAACCAGGTCCGGGACCTGGGCTCCCGTGAAGAACCACTGGGCCATGGCTATCTTGAGCTCACTATTGCCCCCGGCGCCGACGGCAATTTCCAGATGGCCCCGGAAGCACTCCACATCTGGCCGCGCGGCGGGTTCATGATGATCGCCCTGCCGAATCCCGACAAGAGCTTTACCTGCACGCTGTTTCTCGATGTCGATGGCGACCCTGGCTTCAAGCAGCTTAAGCGGCCGGCCGAACGGCGCGCATTTTTGGAGCGGCACTTTGCCGACGCGGTTGCCATGATGACGGACCTTGACCGGGAACTGGCCGAAAACCCGGTCGGCTACCTGGCAACGCTGTATGTCAACCGCTGGCGAGTGGAAGATTGTGCCGTGCTGCTGGGCGATGCCGCCCATGCCATCGTTCCATTCCACGGACAGGGCATGAATGCGGCCTTCGAGGACACCGTGGCGCTGGCCAGGCTTCTGGATGGGCATCCCGACACCGGCGAGGCGCTGGCGGCTTTTGAAGCCGAACGCAAGCCAAATGCCGACGCCATTGCCGCGATGGCCCTGGACAACTACCTGGAAATGCGCGACCGGGTTCGCGAGCCGCGCTTTCATTTGAAAAAAGAGCTGGAGTGGGCCCTGGAGCAGCGTTTACCCGGGCAATTCATCCCGCGCTACTCGATGGTGATGTTTCACCCTGAAATCCCGTATGCCGAAGCCTTTCGGCGCGGCCAGATCCAGGCCGAACTGCTGGATTCGCTCTCTGCAGGTCACGAGACCCTCGAATCGATCGACCTGGACGCCGCCAGTCGCAAGGCTTCCAGGATGCTGCCGGCCGTCTGATTCCGACGGCCGGCAGCCGAGGTACGCTGTTCTACTGACAGGTCAGGTCAATAGACAATTTCTCGATCGCCTCGTCAATGCTGATTTCGTGCTGCAAGGGTGCGCCGAGGGTGAACTCGATCAACTCGCTCGCCGTACTTTCGCTTTCAAAGACAATGCCGTAGGCTCCAACGGGAACCGAGTTGCCTTCAAAGCTCATCGCTTCTTCCTGGCAGTTAGGGCAAAAGCCGCGGAACTCGCGCACTTCCACCGCATCATCGGCTGTCTCGCCGAACGCAAAAACCCAGCGCCCGACCCCGTCATCGTCGAAGAAATAGCGAATGAATACCTCGACTGAGTCGGTGACCACGACCGAGGTCCCGCCAAGGGCGAGCCCCGGTCGGTGCCAAAGGCCGCTGTAACTGACCGGCTCACCATTGATTTCAGGGCAGGTTTGCGCGGCGTCCGGGGTCATGATTTCAGAGCCGTGAGCGCCGTTCAGTCGCCACGCCATAGCCATTTCGCCAGCGCTGACACTGGTCAGGCTGACCTCACCAACCGTGTCCACGGACTGACGCTCTCGGTTGCTGGTTGCCCGGAAGATCGGTGCGCGCCACACCGAAGAATCTGGATCGAGAGCGCCGGTGGCGATGTAGAACGCCGGCAGGCCGTCCTCATCATAGGTGTACCAGACCATCGCCGCATCACCGCCAAGCTGCCAGTCGATACCCTGGAAGATCGACCGGCTCTGCGGGCTCCACAGGCCAAACTGCGTGTCGAGCCGCTCCGTTTCCGCCAGATCTGCACGGACATGAACCAGGCGCTCCTCGCTGGTGGCATTTTCCAGCACCACGTAATAGCGTGCCGGCTCCGGAGCGTCGATCACCAGGTCAATCCCGCTCGCCGAGCCGCTGCCGGATGCCAGTACCGGCGATGACGGCTGCGGCGTGTCCGGCGCCCAGCCCGGCAGTTCCGAGTAGGAGGCCGAGCGGATTGTCGTATTGACACCATTGTCACCCTGAACGTTGACCTGCAACTGGCTGGCAGTAGGTGGCAAGTCAACAAACAGCTTTTCATGGATTGTGTTGGGCGGAATCACCACAGCCTGGCTCTGTCCGTCGAACAACGCCGTTGCCTGCGGCTCATTGTCGCCGGTGCGGGTAATCCAGACCGGGAACACGCCGGAATCGGCCAGCGCGTCCGGGCTGGAACTGACGCCAACTGCGCCCATCCAGCGCTCACCCTGGCGCATTGCGGGCTGATCCCAGTACAGTCGCAGGTTCAGGCTGCCGCCGCTATGCACACCCGGCCCGCTGAGCACCAGGCTTTGATCGCTGGCGGCGGCCATCACCGCGATATCCAGCTCAACATCGTCACTGGCGCCATTGGATGAGGCTTCCCAGTTCTGAATCAGGATCCACCAGGTACCCGCCTGCGGTTGAGTGATCAGGCATTGTTCCAGCTGGTCGGGTGTGATCGAGCGGCAGACTTCCTCGCCGGGTTCGGCAATGCCGTTGCCATTGTCGTCACGACCAACAAACAGATCGATATCCGGTGCGCTTGAAAAAATGGTTTCAGCAGACAATAAAAGCGCATCCTGCGGCACATTAACCAGGAAGGTTGTCGTGCCTTCACCATTTGAGTAGGGGTTGCCGGGTGTTGGATCCTGGGCGAGGCTAAACTGATGGCGGGTCGGGAGCACCAGGGGACTGGTGTTGAATACAGCCTCCGACAAGGCTGGAACACCCTCAAGATCCAGACTTCTGCCGCCTCGATTGGCATTGATCCCGATGTCCATGTTGTCGGCAAAAATCGCCACCGGCAGAGTCTGCACAGACGTGGCGCCCGCCGCGGGTGTCAATATGATCCGACCTTCGACCAGCCCACTGGCGTCCTCGCTGACGGCAAAGCTGATATCCAGTTGCTGTTGTTGACCGGCGGCGAGGGAAAAGCTGGTTGGTGTGACGCCGATATCCAGGTCGCCTGCGACGGTCACCGTCCAACTTCCAGCCTCCAGGGCTCGGACAGTGCGGGTCGTCGAGCAGCCGTTGTTGCACATTGTGCTGAAGATTCCTGCCAGGTTGAGGCTGCCAGGATCACCCCCACTGGCCGGGTTTGCGGCCAGAAACTGGGCCCGGGTAACGGGCAGGTAGAGCCCGGCCCGGGCGGCCTGATCAACCTGAATCCGGCCGGCGCCCTGGTCAAACTGAGAAGCCGGGGCATTATTGGAAAGGACAGTCTGGTAGGAGGTAGTCGTCTCCAGCGCCGATTGCAGCGTGTCCGGACCCCACGCTGGGTGCAACTGGCGCAACAGCGCAACAGCGCCTGCCACATGCGGGCTGGCCATCGAGGTGCCCTGGATGAGTGTCAGGGAATTGGGGTCGGGAACGCCCGCGCCAAGGATCGCTGAACCAAGTTCACTGCCGATAAAGAGCCCTCCGGGGGCGACCACGTTAGGCTTCATGATGTTGCCGGCAAAGGTCGCCGGCCCGCGGGAACTGTACGGCGCCATCAGATCACCAAATCCGGGCTTGATCATGGCAAATTCAAAGGGCGACAGGGTTACCACGGGGCCGAAGAAACTGGCAATCGCGGCAATGGCCTCCAGACCTTCTTCGCGACTCATCATGGCGGCTGGAATGGCGGTGCCTTCGAGCCCACCCATGGTCACAGGCAAGCCGGGTTCGCTGTTGAACACCAGCGCGGCCAGAGCGCCAGCGTCAGCGGCATGATCGACTTTTGTGGAAAAATTGCACGCGCCGCGCTCTACCAGCACCACGCTGCCCAGCAAGGATCCGGCCGGGAAAGGCTCGCACGCAAGCCGGTCTTCGCCGATATCATCAGCGACGACAATCGGTCTGTTCGTCAACGTGGTTACCAGTTCAGGTCCAGTACCGTACAGGATGAAACGGCTGGTAATGGCGCCCGAAATCACTGCCGATCGCCCGATCCAGCGGCGGTGCGTACTACTGCCTACGGCAAGCGCCCATGGCGCGTTGGCCGGCGCTCCAACCGTGCCAGGCTCCGGACCGGCGTTGCCCGCCGAAGTGACAAAGCTTATTCCGGCTTCCCAGAAATTCAGCATCCCCACTGATCGCTGCCATGGGTCACCGGCATCTGAACCAATGGAATAGTTGACCACATCGACACCATCAACCACGGCTTGCTCCAACGCCGCGGTCAAAGCCGACCCAGTGCAGCCCGACTGTTCTGGATCGTTCGGCAATTCGTCATAACAGGCCTTGTAGGACACAATATTGGCATTTGGCGCCACCCCGGATGTACTGAATGATCGCCCGAAAAAGTTGAAACTCAGCGCGTTTCCGGCCGCGATCGAAGCGACATGTGAACCATGCCCGTCGGGATCGAATCCCTGAGTACCCTCGGTAGTGAAATCCCAGACACCAACCAGTTTGTTGTTACACAGCACCTGGGCGCTTGAACACAGACCCAGTTGAGTCCCGAATGGATTGACGAATTGATGACCGCTTGCCGGTGTATCCGAAAAGTAGTCGCTGCTCCAATTGATGCCGGTGTCGATGATCCCGATCACGACACCGTCTCCCCGGGCCTGACCCAGACCGGGCAGCCCGTCCCATACCGCGTCGGCATGGATCATCCTCGGGCCGTCGTCAAGTTCAAGATAGTGGACTTCCACAGGCCGCACAGACCTGACCCCGGGCAGGGTCGCCAGTTTCGCCGCCTCGGCGCTGCTCATCCTGACCGAAAAGCCGTTGGCCACGTGCCGATAAACATGAATGGGCTCCAGCTCCCGGCCCAGCACACGCGCCGCCTCGGTCAGTGCGCCCTGACGGCGCTGATCCAGGTGGGCCACGTAGCTTCGGACCGGCGCAGACATCGCATCAAAGCGGGCCTGGCCGGTCACCGAAGGCGCGGTCGGCGCCATCGCACGGGCCGGCACCTGGCCATCAGCCTGCACAACGGCATCCTGTCCGGTATAGGCCAGGGTCGGCTGGTCGACCAGCTCAACGATCCATTGGTCCGCCAAGGTATCTGGTTGCCGGGCAAAGCTGGTCGTGACGATCGCCAGCAGCGACAGGATCAGCACGCTGAAACCGATTCGGGATATGGCCATTTTCCAGTTCATTGAAACTCCGAAATTAATTTGATTCATTCGTCAATTGCCTGCCTGAGCGTGACCAGCTCTTCAGCACTGGTCGGATGAATGCCGATGGTCCGGTCGAAATCCGTCTTGGTCAGGCCAGCGCGAACGGCGACCGCAAAACCCTGCAGAATCTCCGGTGCGTCAGGACCGACCATATGACAGCCGATCACCCGATC
>JBGTLI010000067.1:0-16170 GCA_041744195.1 Wenzhouxiangella sp.
GCTCAAGGCTCAAGGCTCAAGGCTCAAGGCTCAAGGCTCAAGGCTCAAGGCTCAAGGCTCAAGGCTCAAGGCTCAAGGCTCAAGGCTCAAGGCTCAAGGCTCAAGGCTCAAGGCTCAAGGCTCAAGGCTCAAGGAGCAAGGAGCAAGGAGCAAGGAGCAAGGAGCAAGGAGCAAGGAGCAAGGAGCAAGGAGCAAGGAGCAAGGAGCAAGGAGCAAGGAGCAAGGAGCAAGGAGCAAGGAGCAAGGAGCAAGGTTGCTCTGACTCCTGAGTCTTGAACCTTGAGCCTTGAGCCTTTAAACCGGAAACCGGAAACCGGAAACCGTAACCCTTTAAACTACCGCTTTCCCCTTTTTTGAGACACTCATGACCCGAAAAACGCCGCTTTACGACGCCCATCTTGCCGCCGGCGGCAAGATGGTTGAATTCGCTGGCTGGTCTCTGCCGATCAATTACGGCTCGCAAATGGAGGAGCATCACGCCGTCCGCCAGAGCGCGGGGATGTTCGACGTTTCTCACATGACCGTGGTCGATATCCAGGGGGAGGATGCGCGAGCCTACCTGCGGCGCCTGCTGGCCAATGATGTGGCCCGGCTGAAAGACGCAGGCCAGGCATTGTACGGTTGTATGCTCAATGAAACCGGTGGGGTGATTGACGATCTGATCACCTATTTTATTGACCAGCGCTTTTACCGCACAATCGTGAATGCCGCAACGCGCGATGTGGACCTGGCCTGGATGCGCCGTCAGGCAGAGGGTTTTGAGGTCGACATCATAGAGCGGGACGATCTGGCCATGATCGCGGTTCAGGGTCCGCAGGCGCGCGATAAAGTGATCGAACTCCTTGGCGCCCGGGCCGCGGGCGACCTCAAACCGTTCCGGGCCACCGCCCACGGCGACTACTTCATCGCCCGAACGGGTTACACCGGCGAAGATGGCTTCGAGGTACTGATGCCGGCCGCCCTGGCTGCGGATTTCTGGGCCGGACTGGTCCGATCCGGCGTGCAGCCGTGTGGGCTGGGTGCACGCGACAGCCTGCGCCTGGAGGCCGGGTTGAACCTGTATGGCCAGGACATGGATGCCACTACGACCCCGCTGGAATCAAACCTGACCTGGACGGTGGCATTCGAGCCCGATGACCGGGACTTTATTGGTCGCACGGCCCTGGAGCAACAAAAAGCTGACGGCGAGACCCGTCAAATGGTGGGGCTGGTGCTGGCTCGGGGCGCTATTCCGCGCACCGATGCCCCGGTTCATACCCCGCAAGGCGAAGGCCGCATCACCAGCGGCATTTTCGGCCCCACGATCGAGTGCCCGGTCGCACTGGCCCGAATCCCTGTCGGCGAATTCAGCGAAGTTGAAGTAGAGCTGCGCGGCCGCCGATTGAAGGCCAGAGTGGTCAAGCCGCCGTTTGTAAGAGCCGGCAAAGTGAAGGTCTGAAACGAGCCCAACTAGTGGAATAGAAGGAGGTGGGAACAGGGCCCTTTCGCCTTTCTCCTTTTCCCGTTTCCCTTTCCCTACCCGTCCACTGCCTCAAACCGGTTAGCCGCCCGATTTTTCCTGACCTTCTTCGGATCCCATATGCGCCCATTCATGGCGATCCAGATGCCCGGCTGGAGAACCTGGACGGCGCCGACGGCGCAACCGATATTGAACATCGCGTCGGAATCAATGAACCGGGCCGGATTCAACGCGCCGGTCATCACCACAACCCGGTCCCCGACATCCCCGAGGGCGGCGCCGGTTTCGACCATGGTGTCGGTGCCGTGGGTGATCAGGAAATGTTGATCATCGCTGGTCATAATCGTTTCTCGGATCAGGCCTCTGTCTTCATCATTCAGATGTAGCGAATCCTTGCGCAGCAAGGCATGAATATCCCATTCGAAGCCCACATTCATGGCAGTGAGAATGCGGGCGATCTCCGGTTGGCCAATTTTGTAGTCCGACTTGTCATCGTAGTAGATCTTGTCAATCGTGCCGCCGGTGGTGAGGATATTCAGTTTCTTCAAGGGGCCTTCCATGAGCACAGCAATCGCCGGGGTACAGTAGTATAGCGGCCATGACAAAAGCTTTGATCATCACAGCCGTCTTCCTGGCCGGGCTTTCGGTGTTTACTACCCCGGCAACTGCCATGGATCGCGAGCTGTCGACCGAAATACTGGCCTTGCACTGGCATCCGTCCACCGCTGAGGATGCACGTCGGCGTACTCTTGCGCTCGCTACCGTGGAGCACATCGAGGCAAATTTCCTGCAGTGGCGCCAGCAACTTGATTCCAGGGTTCTGACCCTGGAACGTCTGGCTGACCGTGTTTCGCCGCGCTGGGCGCCGACCATGGACGGTGGATTTGGCTGGCTGATTCATGCTCAGGTGCAGCCGGCTTCCGCTCGCCTTACCGGTTTTTCTCCGTCATTGCAGTATGCTTCGGATTTGTTGTTGAACGAGGACGCTGCGGGACGCTTGGCGCGGCTCTACCAGGTGACTGCAATGGAGGCCCCGACGCTCTGGCTGGATCTTGCCGAGCGGCTCTCCGATCAGGGTGTTGAGCAGGTGAGCGACGACATCCGGGACTACTGGCAACCGCTGCTCAACACCTTGACAGAGACCACACACCCGCCCTGGGCCGCGCACGCCACGGCTCAGGCTGAGCGCGTACTGACATTGGCCGGGACAGCCGAGCCGGATGCGCGCGAGAAGTTGATAGCGGGCCTGTTGCTGGAAGAGGCCAGGCTCGACTGGTCGCTCAACAGAAGGCTGGCTGCGGTGTGGGGGCTGCTTGATGGTTTGGTCCGATTGACCACAATTGAACAGCCTGCCGGTCCGGCCGCCGCGTTTCAGGATCAATTGGTGCGATTCGCCGATACCGCTCCGCGCCAATTGCGGCAACTTGATTCCGACCTTCCGGTGGTGCTGGCCCTGATGCAGGATGCGGCAGGCTATCTGGCGGCCGAGGAGCCCAGCGTGAGGCTGGCCATTTCCGAGCTGGCCGATGCCTATGCCCGTCTGGCGCTGTTCGTCCCTGACGCATCGTTCTATCTCGATCAACCGGTCAGGGACCATATTCGTCAAGGTATCAGTCAGTGTAATGCAGATCCTCTGATGGTGGGTCCTGTGCCCCGGGAGATATTCGAAGCCTGTCTCGCGCGTGTGCTGAAGCTGCTTTCCGGAGCGCTAGAAAGCGAAGAGCTGACGGGCGGATCCGGCCCGTTCGCAGCCCAGTTTCTGCGCCGCGAGATGGGTCTTGTCAGTTGGCAGCGCGCCAGCTATCTGGATGGTCATCTGAACTGGCGTCTGCAGACCACCTGCGAACCCACGCGCTGGATCAACGTGCTGGAATGGTCTCTATTGATGCAGTACCTTCGCCAATGGATTCTGCAACGTCCGGTCTTTTTCGGATCGCCGCATTGGCAGGATGCGATTGAAGATATTGCCGGGACGGCCACAGGGCTGGAGCAGGGACGTACGTCATGGATCGATTGCATCACCGGTATGGGCAGCGAACGCCGCGACCCCATCTTGCGTCTCCTTGCCCGCCACGAGCGCAGTCACGCGGCATTGGCCCGTGCGCTTGCCGAGGCAAACGAGCAGTTCTATTCCGTTGTGACCCGTCTGGGTGCTGATATCAATCTCGACGGTGGCGCTGATCAAGGCACGAGTTATCGACCCGAAACACTGATGGTGACTGCCTGTCCGGAGTCCAACACCTGTGGCGCCCGGATCGAGTTGCCGGTCAGTCGTGCCCTGCTGGGACTGTTTCCAAATGCCTATCTCCTGGCAGATCAGCTTCGAATGGGCGAGCTGAAGCTCTGTTATTCCAATGTGGGCTGGGTAGAGCGTGAAGCGCGACCGGCCCGCCTCGGCGACGACCGGGTTGCCAATTACCATGGTCGCCTGAGTTTCGAGTTAGTCGGCGCCTTTGTCGAGGGTGAACAGATGAACACCGTATTCCGGCAGCGATTGACTGCCGGCGAGTCGAGCCATTATCTGTTTGCCTCGTCCGACCCGGAGATGCTGGAGCTTGAGTGCACACACAACCTGGCCGGTGAACCGATCGCCAGTCGCCTGCCCGAGGGGCGTCCCGGGTTGGTGCCGAACCGATTGACTTATTTCACATCCACGCCGACAACGCCCGAAGCCGAACTGGCGGCAAACTGGGATCGCGGTGAGGAATGGCGGGACTGGTTCGTCACCGGTGACCGGGTGGAGTTGCTTGACCAGGAAGACGGCCAAATCCTGGAGCTGGCCGTTCAGGCCCATCTTGGCACTCTGATCAGTCGTCGGGAACGCCAGCTTTCCGGCCGCCTGCTCAGCACGCTGGCATCGGCTCAAAGCGATGCGCTGACCGCTGCCATGGCCGACATCGTCGAGCATTCGGCGTTGCTGAGGCGCATTCTGGAAATCCACTATCCGCGCATCCTGCGCCACGAAGACGGTCTGCGTGCGCTGCTGGTTGGTGATTCCGGTTTATTGACGCGCGACCGGGTTCGTCAGTTGCGCGATGCCGGAGTTCCAATGGCGCAGGTTCCAACGTTGGGTCAGGAGCGGCTTACACGCTTGCGCACGCTTTGGTTGTCGCAGCCACTGCTCATGCGCGAATCCGGCCAGTCTGCGCCGGAACTCGACTACGGACTGGAGCAGCTTGAGACCCTGGTCCGAGTCACCCGGTTCCGGCCGGCGAGCGTCGAACCGTCGGCAGGGCAACAAAGTACAGAATGACCAAAAAAACCTGCACCAGGGCCAAGCTCCGCGCGTCAGGATTGGCCCAGGCCTCCATGACCCCGAAGGAAAAATAGGGCAGCAGGATAAAGCCGGCAATCACCAGTGGGCGGACTCGCGATTTCCACACACCTGGCAACACAGCCAGCAGCGGGGCCAGGGTGACTGCCACCACCAACCAGGCGGGAACATGCAACGGTTGCTGCAGCCAGCCGAACCAGATCGGTTGCAGGATAGCCAGTCCCAGTAGGGACCATCGACACCAGCTCAACCGCACCCATCTCATGAGGCCAGTTTGCATGCGGTTTCAGCCACCCGGCGGCCCAGCGCCCGACACAGTTTTCGTTCGTCCTCATCGACTGCCCGGTCACTGTCCGGCCCAGCCAGGTGGCTGGCGCCATAGGGCGTGCCGCCGCTGCGCGTGCTGCTTAGAGCAGGTTCGGTATACGGCAGGCCGACCAGGATCATGCCGTGATGAAGCAGCGGAATCATCATGCTCAATAAAGTCGCTTCCTGGCCGCCGTGCAGGGTGGAGGTGGAAGTAAACACCCCCGCCGCCTTGCCGGCCAATGTGCCTGAAAACCACTCCCCGCCGGTACCGTCCAGGAAATGCTTGACGGCAGAGGCCATGTTGCCAAACCGGGTCGGACTGCCGAGGACCAGGCCGGCGCACTCGACCAGGTCTTCCGGCCTGACCAGCGACGGCCCGTTGTCGGGCGGTTGTACGGGCTTGGGGTCAATGGCCGAGGTGACCGGAGCGACTGCGCGCAAGCGGGCCTGGCAGCCGCCGACCTGCTCGACGCCGCGCGCAACCTCGCGCCCCATGGCCAGCGTATTGCCGTGAACCGAGTGGACCAGCACGAGGATATCGGTCATGGCAAAATGGCTTCCACATTCTCTGGCGGGCGCCCGATTCGGGCCTGGTTGCCGACGATTACTATGGGGCGCTGAATCAGGCACGGGTGGCTGGCCATGGCTTCGATCAGGCGTTCTTCACTGGTGTTGCGGTCCAGATTGAGTTCACTGTAATCAGATTCGCCGGTACGCACCAGTTCATGGGCTTTGATGCCGAGCATGGCGATGGTACGCTTGAGGTCTTCGGCGTCCGGTGGCTGCTTCAGGTATTCGACAATCTCCGGCTTGATGCCCCGGTCGCGGATCAGGGCCAGAGTCTGGCGACTTTTGGAACAGCGTGGGTTGTGGTAAATGGTGACAGTCATGAAGAGGTCCGGTGTGGATGATAATCGCGTGGCGCAACCTAAGTTTAACTTCCAAACAGCGGTAAAACCCGCCTTGAAGTCAATATCTCGCCGCTTCGATCGGCACCGAACCCGGTCTTTCCTGCATCATTTATGGCAGCACTTCCGGGCGGACCGCAGCTTTGAAGCCGCCGCGGCCTTAAGCTACACCACGCTGCTGGCGTTGGTGCCGTTGATGGCCGTCATGTTCGGAGTGGTCTCCGCCTTTCCCGTTTTTGACCTCTGGGCCGGGGAGGTCGAAGAGTATATCTTCGCCAATTTCGTACCCGCCGCGGGTGAACAGATACGCGAACACCTTCAGGACTTTGTCGCGCGCACCACCGGCCTGACTGGCGCCGGAACGGTATTTTTGATTGTCACGTCGATCTTGCTGATGGCGACCATCGAAAAGAGTCTCAACCGGATCTGGCGGGTTAGCGCCGAGCGTAGCCCGATCAGCCGCCTGTTGATCTACTGGGCGGCTCTTACCCTCGGCCCGTTGCTGATGGGCGCCAGTCTGGCGCTGACCTCGTATCTGGCGGCGATTCCTTTTTTCGTCACCGACCTGGGCGAAGGGGTTGTGTTGGGTATCCTTAACTTCGCGCCATTTTTTGTGGTTCTCACCGGTTTCACCCTGCTGTTTCTGATTGTTCCGAATCGACGTGTTCGCCTGCATCACGCGCTTATCGGCGCCCTTCTATCGGCGGTCCTGTTCGAACTGGCCAGCCGTGGTTTCGTGTTCTATGTCTCCAACTTCCCCACCTATGAACGTCTGTATGGCGCACTGGCTGCCATACCGCTGTTTCTGGTCTGGATCTACCTGTCCTGGGTGGTGGTGTTGCTGGGAGCGAGCGTGGCCGCCGCGCTGACGACATTCAACTATGAAAGCGCCGACTGGCACTGGCCAAAGCGTCACGAACTGTTCCTGGCGCTGCGCTTGCTGGGTCATTTCTGGCAGATGCAACGTCGAGGCAAGTCCCTGTCGATCAATGATTTGCAAATGCGTGAAAAAGCGGCAACGGACTTGCAGCTTAGGCGATTGCTGGGCTATTTTGAGGTCGCTGGATTTATCCAGTGCGACCATGAAGGCGACTGGTTGCTTTCGGCCGATCTGGACGAAATCAGCCTGATGGAACTCTATCGGGCCGGACAGTTCATACTTCCGATTGGGGAATTGCCTGAATTGCCGATGGAGAGCCATTGGGATAGGGCGCTTTTCAACGAACTCTGTCCGGTGGATGCACAGGCGGGTGAGGTCATGAATTGTTCGATCAAGTCGCTGTTGACATTCGAATGCTCACTGAAGGAGAAGGCATGAACAGATGGTTTGGTTTGATGATGGGGTTGCTGCTGATGGCAACGCCTGTGCTGGCGCAAGTGGAGTTCAAGCTTCCCGGCCTGGATGGTCGCGATCACAGGCTCAGCGACTACCGTGGCGATTGGGTGGTGGTCAATTACTGGGCGACCTGGTGCGCGCCGTGCCGCAAGGAGATTCCCGACCTGTCCAGGCTGCACGATGCCCGCGATGATATTACGGTGTTGGGTCTGGCTTTCGAGGACACCGAGGTTGAGGATTTCGAGCGTTTCCTGATCGACTACCCGGCCAGCTATCCGATTCTGATGGTCGACGTTTATGACCCGCCCGCAGCGCTCGGTGCGCCGAGGGGATTGCCGACGACCTTCCTGGTCAATGTCGCTGGTGAGATCGTCCATACCTGGGTCGGCCCGATTACCGGTGAGATGATTACCGAGTGGATTGAAGAGAATGGCTGAATGCCGTCGCTGGCTGATTTCAGGTCGGGTCCAGGGTGTGTTCTTTCGCGAATCCACCCGCCGCAAAGCCGCAGGCCTGACGTTGTCCGGTCACGCATTCAATTTACCGGATGGTCGGGTCGAGGTTGTTGCCTGTGGTGCGCTTGACTCGCTGGATCAGCTTGAACGATGGCTGCACGAAGGCCCACCCGACGCCCGCGTGGATCAAATCGAAACACTGCCTCCGCCGCCTTCGGAAATGGCGCCGAAGGCGGGATTTCGCACTCATTAGTAATCTCAGTAATTAGTCCACGTATCTGGTTTCAGTAACCAATTGCAGTTACCGAATTACCGAATTAAGTAATCAATAGCGGTCGCATAAAAAAAACCGGCGGCCAGTGAAAGGCCGCCGGTTTACAACATCTTACTTCTGCAAAAAGCGATGGTTGGTCTAGCGGCTGATCACCATGGCGCGCTCGCGGTGTTCGAGCAGGTACATCCGGCCCTGGTCAAGCAATTGCAGGTTATGCACTTCGAACGGTGCGCTCAGCCCGCTTTGCTTGAGCAGCTTCGGTTCAATGTCGAGGCTGATCGTGCCGCGGCCAGCTTCAAGGACTGCCGCCGACTGTATGAAGGCGACCGGCTCCAGCTGGCCACGTGCGTTGGTGCCCATCAGTTCCGCATTGACCTGAAAGCGACCGGCCGCAGCCGTTTCAACACCCAGATTGAGGCCCAGGCCGTCGGAGCGTGATTGGGCAACCTGGCCGTCGAAGCGAGCGACCGCTGGTGCGATATTCAGCGCCAGAGTCAGATCCCTGCGAATGGTCTGGCCATTGAACTCGCCTTCAACGTAGACATGGGCTTCATACAGTCCCTGGCCTGGTTGAGACCGTGAGGCAATGGGGGCGGCCGCCAGTTGCGGCTGGCTGTCACGGCCGGTCTGGAGCGACCAGGTCTGGCTCCCATCCGGACTGACCAGAACGGCTTGCATCGAACGCGGGTTGATGGCCCGGCTGCCATTGCCGAGGCTGAAGCTGAAGTCGAGCGCCTGACCACTCAGGAAGTTGTGCCGGGGCAAGGCCAGGCGAGCCACCCAATCGCTGTTCGGCTCGTGGACATGAATCACCAGTGCCTGGTCTGCCGGAATGCCACCCATGCTGACCCGCAGGGTGCCAGCGCCGACTTTTTCCAGTAGTCGGTAAGCAAGCGAGTCTTCGGGCACGCGCATGCCCTGATCGCGCATGTCATGGCCGGTGCTGACATGCTCCAGACCAAACTCGGCGCTGATGGCGCGACCGTTCATATGCAACTCCAGGCGTTCGGCATCAAGGCTGATGCCCGAACCGGCCTCCAGGGCCGAGATGCGAATGACCGCACCCGGGGCGCTGATGGGTAAGTCCAGTCCGCGGGCCAGTTCAGCACCCGTAGTGTCAAGCCAGTATTGCCGGCTTTCAACTGCGGCCCCGGTCAACATGGTGTCGGTGGGGCCGGCGGCCGGACGACGGCCGTCGGTGAACTGCTCTGGTCCCCAGGCAAAATTGATGCTGGCCGACTCGTGATGCATGCTGGCCGGGACGTTGCGGGCGTTGGTTTCCAAAGCCGAGGCGCGCAGGTCGGATGCCGCCGGTTGCAGCCACTGAACTTCAGCCTGGGCCAAAGCTGCGCCTGCTACCAGGATGGATGCGAAGATTGTTTTTACGTATTTCATGATGGCTCCCTCGATTACAGATCGTTGCGCAGAATGACGTCCAGGTTGAAGCACTGACGTCGGCTCTGGTGATGAGAGAGCTTACGCCCGCTCTGTGTTCGCCAGTGATCGTAGAACCACAGGAAACCGGCGCCGTTCTGGCTTGAACACTCAAGAAAACCATCGGAACAGGAATTCAGCCACCACTGGGTGATTGCCAGTCCGGCCTGGAATTGGTAACCGCCGCAGTAAGACGCTCCATTGAACACGTTGGCGTGGACATCAGTGCCGACGACGTTCCAGAACCCCTTGGGAAGGTTTGGCCGTCCCGCGGTGCCCAGCAACCAGGTGCTGTTGTAGGTCTGCATCCAACTGGTCTGCTGCATGCGGACCGCATCGGTCTGGTAACCCAGCAGCCAACCCAGCGACGCCTCGAAAACGTTACCGGCCATGACTGCATCGGCCAGCGGCGTTCCGAGGCTGGAGGCCGCCAGCGCATTGACCCAGCGGGTGCGCTGGATGATCAGAGGGTAACGGCTGTCCCAGGTCGGGTTCGACATGATCCAGCGCATGACGTTGCCGCCATTGGAGTGGGTCAGGACAACCAGATCGGTGATGCCGCGCTGGTTGATGAAGTTGTGCAACTGTCCTGCAAGGCAGCCTGCCGCCCGCGAGTCCCACATGTATTGCTCGAAGTCGCAGTTGATGACGACGTAGTTGTTCTGGTTGGACAGGCCCTGGCGCACTGAATTGACCATGGAACTCGTCCAGTAGTCGTCCAGCGCGTTGGTCTGTTTGCCGGTGCCGTGGACGAAGGCAACGCCTGTGGCGCTCCATACGGACCCGAATGTTAAAAGCAAAGCAAGAAGGCAAGTCGCCTTGACAAGTCGTAACATGATTGATTCTCTCCTCTTTATATAGCGGTTTACAGCCCCGCCGGGAACCGTAGCACAGGTATGTGACGGGCTGCAACTATTTCGGCTATAACTTGTCAAGAATCAAACTCGACCCGGTAAAGGTGAGCTAGGCCCGGCGTCTTTGCCACGGCGGGCTTAAAGCAAGGTCAATTGCACCACGGGCCGGAAGCTCTGGCGATGAGCAGGGCAGGGACCGAAGCGGTCGAGGGCTTCCAGATGGGCCGTTGTGCAATAGCCCTTGTGGCGATCGAAACCGTAGTCGGGATATTGGCGGTGCAAATCGACCATGATGGCATCGCGGTGGGTCTTGGCGATGATGCTGGCAGCGCTGATTGCCGCATCCAGGGCGTCGCCGCCAACAATGGTCTGCACCGGCAAGGCGATATCGGGGGCGCGATTGCCATCGACCCGAACCAGGACCGGGGCCGGGTTGAGGCTGAGGATCGCCTGGCTCATGGCTTTCATGGTCGCCTGAAGAATGTTGATCCGGTCAATTTCCTCGGCCTCAATCCGGGCCACGCTCACCGCCAGCGCCCGTTCGAAGATCAGCAAGGCGAGTTCCTCGCGCCGTTGGGCGGAGAGCTTCTTGGAATCGGCCAGGCCGATGATGGGTTGGTTCGGGTCAAGGATGACGGCGGCGGCGACCACCGGACCGGCCATCGGGCCGCGCCCGGCCTCGTCCACGCCCGCTATCAATTCAACCAGCGACCCGGTCGCCGATTCAATCATGACCCAAACGCTCCAGGATGGCATTTGCTGCGATTTGGCCTGATTCGGCAGCAAGCTGCTGGCTGCAGCTTGTCGCTGCGGTCAGGTAATCAGCCACTCGTTGCGGTTGATCCAGCCAGTCCAGCGCGTCGCTGACCAGGCGCTCCGGCGTGGCTTGATGCTGGAGGCGCTCGGGCGCCAACTCCCGTCCGGCAAGAATGTTCGGCAAGGCGACGTACTGGCTCTTGACCAGGCGCAGCCCGCGGGCGATCCAGTAGGTTGTTGGCGCGAGACGATAGAAGACCACCAGCGGGCAGCCGAGCAAAAAAGCTTCCAGGGTGACCGTGCCAGAGGCAGCCAGGGCCAGGTCAGCCGCGCGCAGCCCGGTTCGGGTTCTGCCGACGAGGATTTCAACGCCGGCCTGATCAAGCAGCGACCCACTGCGGAACCGCAAACGAGCCTCGTGATCGGTCTCGGCGAGCAGCACAAGCAGGGTGGCTTCGGGTCTCTGGCTTCGAAGCTGCAGCGCGGTCTGGCCCAGTAGCCGGGCGTGACGGTCCAGTTCGCCGGCACGACTACCGGGCAGCAGGGCAATGACGGTTTCCTGAGAACTGAGCCCCAGTGATGCCCTTGCGCTGTCTCGATCCGGTTCGTCGCGCAGCTGGCGGGCGAGGGGGTGTCCGACAAAGCGAGTATCCAGCCCGTGACGGCGGTAGATGTCGGCTTCGAACGGAAACAGCGTCAGCAGCATATCCAGCGAACCGGCAATCTTCCTGACCCGGTGGGCTCGCCATGCCCAGACCGATGGCGAGACGTAATGAACGGCAAAGATATTTTGCTGGCGAGCCTTCCTGGCCAGACCAATATTGAAGTCGGGGGCGTCGATGCCGATGAAGGCATCGGCGTGCCAGTCGATCATGCGCTTCAGGAATTGGCTGCGCAGCCGAATCAGGCGCGGCAAGTGGGTTATGACTTCGGTCAGGCCCATGACATTGAGTGAATCCAGGCCGTACCACGGTTCAACGCCGGCAGCCCGCATTTGCGGGCCGGCCAGGCCGGCCAGTTCGATATTCGGGTGCAGTTTTTTCACCGCCAGGGCCAAATCAGCACCAATCTGGTCGCCCGAGGCCTCTCCGGCGCTCAAAACCAGGCGCCTGGGTTTGGCCGCAGTCACTTGGCTAACGCAGGAGCCCGCGCTCACTGGCGCTGACTGAATCAATCATGACCTTGAGCTCGGGTTGTTCCGGCAGCCGTTTCGTCAGTTCACTCAACGCTTCGGCCCGCTTGAGTCCACTGCGATAGATGGTGCGGTAGGCTTCGCGGATATTGCGGATCTGATCGGCTTTGAAGCCGCGCCGTTTCAGTCCTTCGCTGTTAACGCCGCGCGGCCGGGGCGGCTGGCCGGAAACGATGACATAGGCTGGCACATCCTGGCTGACCCCGCCATACATGCCGAGAAAGGCGTGATCCCCAATGCGGCAGAACTGGTGGGCGCCGGAATATCCCGCGAAGATCACATGATTGCCGACCACCACGTGTCCGGCCAGGGTGGCGCCGTTGGCCATGATGTTATGGGATCCGACCTGGCAATCGTGGGCGATGTGGCAATAGGCCATCAGCCAGTTGTCGTCACCCAGCCGGGTGACGCCACCGCCATCGCCTGTGCCACGATTGATCGTGACATATTCGCGGATGGTGTTGTTGTCGCCGATCTCCAGAGCCGATGCCTCGCCGGCGTACTTCTTGTCTTGCGGTTCCTCGCCGATTGATGCGAACTGAAAGACCCGGTTGCCGCGGCCCAACCGGGTTTGTCCGGTCATCACCACGTGCGAGGCGATTTTGCACCCTGGCCCGATTTCGACCTGGCCGCCGATCACCGAAAAAGGTCCGATGCTGACGTCCGAAGCGATCCGAGCGCCTTCTTCGATCAGCGCGCTGGGATGAATCATGCGTCCGGACTGGGGCGGGCCGCGCACAGCAACTCGGCGCTGGAGACCGGCTTGCCATCGACCGTGGCCGTTGCCTGATAAAGCCCCATGCCGCGCATGAGACGTTTTTGCTGTACCTCGAAAATCAGTTGATCACCCGGCGCCACCACGCGGTTGAAGCGTGCCTTGTCGATCCTGACCAGGTAGTAAAGCTGACTCTCGCTCCCCAGCGCCTGGCGCGCCAGGTGGGCCAGGCAACCGGCAGCCTGGGCCATGGCTTCCAGAATGAGCACGCCGGGCATGACCGGGTGACCGGGAAAGTGCCCCTGGAAGCAGGGCTCGTTCACGGTGACATTCTTCAGCGCGGTGATTCGCGGTGGATCATCGAGATGATACTCAAGCACCCGATCAACCAGCAAAAAGGGATAACGGTGCGGCAAGAGTTCAAGTATGCCTTCAATGTTGACCGCAGCTTGTTCGCTCATTCCTGATTTCCTGATGATTGATTGTTATGTTTTTCAGTCCGGCGCAGGCGTTGAGCCCAGTCGTCGAGTTGGCCAAGCCGCGCGAGAATACGTTTCCACTGGCCATGGGGCCGGGCTGGAATGCCTGACCCGTATTCGCCGGGTCGGTCGATCGATCTGAGCACGGTGCTCATGGCCGTGATCACGACCTTGTCGCAGATCGTCAGGTGGCCGGCAATGCCGGTGGCCCCCGCGATCATGCAGTAGCGACCGATGGTCGTCGAGCCGGCCACCCCGACGCAGCCGGCAATCGCGGTGTGCGCGCCAATGCGTACATTGTGGGCGATCTGAACCTGATTATCCAGACGAACGTCATCATCAAGCACCGTGTCGTCAATGGCGCCCCGATCAATGGTGGAGTTTGCCCCCACCTCGCAGTCGTCACCCAGGATGACCCGGCCCATTTGAGGCACCTTGATCCAATGACCCTGATCAAAAGCCAGGCCAAAGCCGTCGGCGCCGATCACGACTCCGGGATGAATGATCACACGTTGGCCCAGATGGCAGTTCCGGCCGACGAAAACCCTGGCCACGAGGTGGCTGTCGTCGCCAATGTTCACCCCGTCTTCGATCACGCAGCCGGGCCCAATAACAACCCGCTCACCGACGCGGCAGCCCGAGCCGATGCTGACCTGCGCCGAAACGGTTGCATTGGCCGGGAGCTTGACGTCGGCAGCGATGGCCGCGCTGGGATGGACGCCGGGCGGGTGAGAGGGCGGGGGGTGCAAAAAGGCCGCGATGCGCGCCCAGTCAGCGTATGGGTTCTTGCTGATCAGGCAATTGCCGGAGTATCGTGCGGCCTGGTCGGCTGCAAGAACGACAGCCCCGGCGCGGCAGTCGGCCAGGAGGCGGGCGTAGGCGGGATTGGCCAGGAAACCCAGTTGATCGGGTCTGGCGCTGGCCAACGTCGCGAGCCCGGAGACGCGGTGTTCGGCCTCACCACGAAGCTCAAGTTGAAAGCGTTCAGCCAGATCGGCCAGTTCGATGCCGGTCGAAGTCAATGCAGATCCTTCATGCTGAACCTTTACCGCTGATTGCGTTGACGCGCCGGAAAATCATTCTCCAGCCAGTCGAGGATCAGGTCGGTAATGTCGATCGAGGCGGAGGCGTACGCGACCGGGCTGGTCAATACCAGCGCGTAACCGCCTTCTTCGGCAACCTGCCTGACCGCAACCTCGATGGTTTCTTCCAGCGCCTTCTTCTCGGCGTTGGTCCGGAATCTCAATTCTTCACTCAGATCTTCCCGGCGACGATCGATGGATCGGCCCAGGTTACGGGCCTGGCGCTCCATGTCCAGCCGGGCTTCGACATCCAGATCGCGCGCCTGGGCCAGCGACTGATGCAAGGTTTCCAGCCGAGTTTCATCGGCCAGCAAGGCTTCGTTGCGAGGGCGGAATTCCTGGTCCAGCGCATCCCGGGCGGCCACGACCTGGGGGGCGCTGTCGAACAGTCGTTTCATGTCGACATAGCCAATTCGCGTTCCAGTGCTATCTGCATACACCGGGCTGACCTGGCACAACGCTGCAATCGTCACGGCAATCGTCACGGCAGTCGTCACGGCAGTCGTCAGGCCAACCAGCCCGAAGCGACCTAGTGGGCCGTCAAATCGGGCTCGGTGCTTCAGTGAAGCAACATTCAGCATGACTGCCCTAAATCATTAAAAAATCAAAAAACCGTTCCAAAAGTGAACTGCAGAAACTGCGTATCGTCACCGTCCTTCTTTATGAGCGGTTGCGAAATGCTGATGATAATCGGCCCGACCGGTGCTTGCCAAGTCATTGAGATGCCGGTGGAGGCACGCAACAGGTTGACGTCGAAGGCGTCCAGGTCCTGGTAGACGTTGCCTACATCCACAAACCAGGCCAGGCGGGTACCGGATGCCTCGACAAACGGGATCGGGAATGCCAGTTCCACGCCGCCGACCACTTTGAGCGCTCCGCCGATCGAACGGCAAAATTGATCCTTGGGTCCAAGCGAGTTGTCGTCGAATCCGCGCACATCGGCGACGCCGCCACCAAACCAGTGTTCATAGAAGGGCAGGCCGCGGTCGACTGTAACCACTTCTTCCAGCAGGCAGGTGCGGTTTGTGAGACCGAACTCGGGCTCGATCTCCTCGCCACCGGCTTCACGGATGCGACGGTCGTGATTGTCGAAGGCGTCGCCATAGGAGACATCGCTGCGCACGGAAAAAGCCATCCGCCGGCCGACAGGCCAGTAGTTGCGGAACTGGTAACTGAGTTTGTAGAACTCTCGCGTGCTGCCGGGCAGTGCGACCTCGGCATTGAAGCGATTGATAGAACCACGCGTCGGGTTGAGGAAATGGTTGCGGCTGTCGCGAGCCCAGGTGGTGCTGAGGCGATAGGTGGTGACACGTCGTTCACTCGATGAGAGGACGCCGTCACCGTCCAGATCAAGAGCAATTCCCAACGGTCGGGTGGCTGGCATCACAAAGATAGGTGGTCCGTCAGGGTCATCAGGCGGAGCCGCCTGGCTCAGCCCAAGATTGATGTCCGCCTGCTGTGCCGCAGCGCCAAAACGCATAAAACTGAGCTCGGTCACCGGAAAGCCGAAATTCACCCCGCCGGCCGCCTCGCTGCTGGAAAACTCGGCAAGGGCGGAGCTGCGGCCCCCCAAGGTGTTGAATTCGCTGAATCTTAGGAAGAAACCGCGCGACACGCCATCATCGGTCCAGTAGGGGTTGAGG
>JBGTLI010000068.1:0-4226 GCA_041744195.1 Wenzhouxiangella sp.
CTGTAACTCCAGCTTTCAATGGCCTGGTTGGGCAAGCGAACAAAGGCACGGCGGCCAACCTCATCATGGACGACGCGCGTCCAATAGGGTGTCGCGGTACTCAGATAGGGTTCGGAGACCTCAATGGGCCGGGATTGGTAGTCATGGCGGATGTCCTCATAAATCCAGCCGCCATCAAAGTTTCGGGTCCGGTGGCGCACATCCCGCCCCAGCACGTCCCTGCAGGTCTCGGAGCGCCCGCCACCGGCAGACGTTTGAATTTCCTTGAAGACGGCGCCTGCCGGACAGCCGGTCGTGGACTCAGTATATTGATTACGCTGCCATGCACCGTCTGGGCTGTAGCTGTAGTGCGGCCGACCCATGTGATCAAAGTAGTGATTTGTTACGACGCCGTGCGCATTGCGGGTGCGGGTGGGGTTACCGTAGCGGTCGCGCTGCAGCACGGCCCGGGTTTCAACAAAAATGCCATTGATCTCCACCTGCTCACTCGTGACGAACTGGCCCCTGGCGTCGAAGACCTGTCGGGACCGGGTGGTCACGATGCCCGGACCTGAAACCGTGGTCTGTTCTTGATGACCGAACGGATTGATGTTGTGGGTGGTCAGTAGGCGATGGCCGCTATCGCTGGTGCAACTGTTGGGCTGTACAACCTCACGGTTGAGGATTCCGGTAGAACTGTCATAGCCAAAACGCGAACGACGGACCTGCGTGTCCTGACCGCTGCGCTCGCTGGTCACCGTCGAGCACGTCAGGCGGCCCAGGTGCCAGGCATCGACATGGTTGGCGTAAGTGCTGTCCGTGGTCTGCCTGGCAACCCAGTTGGATGTGCCGCTGGGCGTGGCGTAGGTGCGAACTTCAACCAGCCCCGGGTTGCCATAGGCATCCAGATCGCCAGTGACGGTAACGATACGGGAGGTGAACTGGGCATCGGTCAGATTGCTGTCGGTATAGACCGGCGTATAGCTCCATTCGGTGCTTTGGGCGAGATAAGGATGAACAAGCCCTGCCGTGGTGCTTTGCTGGCCCCAGATATTTTCGGCCCGGCCCAGCAGGATATCGGGCGCGAGCGCCTGGTTGGTGCATCCGCCGCCGAAACAAGGCGGTAAATCAGGCTGATTGTCACTGTGATCCCAGGGTGCCTCACGCTGATACCAATTATGGGTTTCAGCCGGGAAGCCGATGAACGGGAAGTCCTGTCGATAGCGTGTTCGTGTGAGTATGCCGGATTGCGGATCATAGCTGGTGACGGCCCGGAAGCCCAGATAGCCGCGGCCGTTGCCCTGGAGCTTGGCGCCGGTGTAGTAGTATTCAAGGCGACTGGTCGCTGTCGGCAGATACGTGCTGCTGCTCGCATTGCTGTTGAATTCGTATTGCGGGGAAAGACTGTTGGCCGCCGATACAACGTAGGTTGGAAAGATCGTGTCATAAATCACGCCATTGCCCGAGCAGTCGCCGCTGTAGGGACAATTGGTATCACGGGTGTAGACGGACCGCTGAGCCAGGGATTTGTACTCAATGCTCGTCCAGGCACCCAGACCATCGGTAATGCGCGTGATTACGTTGCGTGGTTGATAACGACCTTTGCCATTGGGATTGCCCTCGCGGGCAAATACACAGTATTTCGGGCCACCGCCACCGAGCCCGCAATTGCCGTTCCAGCTACTGCGCCGATGGAACGACACCATATCAATCTTGCCTGCACCAAACAGATCCAGGAAAACGGTTTGATCCCCTTCGTCGATCTTGCCGGTTTTAGGCCCGATGGTCGGGCTCGCACTGAACGTGCCGCCAAAGCTGGCATGGCGGGCACCCCGATAGATGAACCACCGGCTATTTTCTCCATCGCTCCAGCTCTGTGGCACGAGCAGATCAGGTAAGCCATTGCCGTTGTAATCCAGCACCCTGACCTGACCGACAAGCCGGTCATCGGAAACAGTAAACAGGGTTGACGTGTATTGCAGGGACTGGTTGCCGCGATTGATGATCAGGCTGACCTGCCCATCATCTCTCACCCGAACAAAATCAGTATAGCCGTCGGAGTTGATGTCCGTCGGGATAACAACATCATCTGGATTCAGATGAATGGGCGCCCAAACGCTGGCAGTGAAGGCATCTTCCTTGGTAGCCGTATTAGCATCCAGCTGATAGATCGAGACTTGGGTGTGCCGGACATAATCATCACCGAACTGCGCAACCATTGCATCGCGCTCATCACTGGTCAACCGCTCAGGAGAATCCGTCCCCTGAATGACTCCCCCGCAGTACTGATCCATCGTCGCACGGCCGATCAGTGCTGCGCGGCCGCTCATGTCCACCTCTGCGATGGGCGCATCAAATAGCCTGAAACTGTAAGTCGGTCGACTACACGAAATATCCGGTGGTGGCAGGCCATCGGTGAGACCGTCGACGGCGACTGGGGCCAAGAAACTCGCCACACCATTGGACGAACTATTGCGGTAAAGATAAACGATTCTTGCGGGATCACTATCCGAGGATTTGTCAGTGAGAATGAGGTCCGCCAGCCCGTCGCCATCAAAGTCGAACGGCGTCAATCTCGGGGTATCGAATGCAACGCCCGGCAGGGGGCCGAGATATAGCGCCTCATCATGATCATCAAGCCTTTGCGTTGCATGATTCCAGCGGTGGTAATAGATGCCGACATCGGGCCTCACATAGACGATGCCCTGGTAACCATCGCCCTCTATGTCCATGATGGACCATCCGCCAATCTTGGAGGCCTTGAACCCACCCACAACGGACACGCTTTGCGAGGTGGTCAACGTGAGCCCCAAGTTGGTCGGATCCTGGTTGCGGATGACCGTAAACCGCGCAGTTCCACCGACCTCCGACAGGTGAACGACTTCCTGCCGGCCATTGCCCGTCAAATCCCCTGCCTGGGCGGACCGGAAGTTCTCCACGTTGGGCAATTGGCTCTGATAGGTTGGATCGCCAACGCTCTGGTTACCAGTCCGCCAGGTGAATTCCGTTGGGGCCAGGCATTCATTGGCGCCCGTCCCCCAGCATTCCTGAATGCTTTGCACAATACTTTGGCTGGCGGAATTGGCGCCATAAACCAGGCGGTACTGACGAATGATTTCGGTCGCAGACGACCAGGAGGTCACGTTGGTTATGCGGCGTGTGGAGCGGGTCTGTGCACCAGCAACAAAACCCAGGGTTTGTTCAGCTGCAGGCAGGCTTTCACTGGCGAAATGAATTCGGGCATACGGCGAACGGTTCGCCGCATGATTCCCGGTGTAATGGACATTCAACGGCAGCCATTCAATCACGCTACCTGGATTCGGCTGAAAGTATTCAAAGGTAAAGTAGTTGCTGGCACTGTCGGCGAATTCACTGATCGGCCAGGCAAAGACCAGATTCTCACCAGGAACGTGGATCCTGGCCGAACTCGACGCATCCGGCGATCCAAAGGTGCTCCTCGAACCGTCTTTCCTCTGTACGGTAAAATGAGTGATTCCGTTACTGGCGTTGCCATGTGCGGTCACTTGAGTGAGATCGTCCGACTCCAGCCGGTAAACTGAGCCCACCGCACCATAGGCCGCTCCTCCGACTCGCATGAGGCGCTGGCCATCGAAACAAAAACGGTCGCTGGCATCGAGCTGAACTCCGGTGGTCTTTTGATCGTGAAGCAAAGTCTGACCACAGCGACTGATGGTTGAAAATCCCGACAACCCCCACCCCAGACCCATAAAGCTGCGCCCCTGGTGGCTGTCATAATTCAGGCTGATCTGGGGTGCCACGCCACCGGCACCCGCTACGGTCATAATGGGAACCCTGTAATTGGCCGATCCAGACCCACCAACGGAGAACTCACCCCGACTGGCGCCAACCCGGGAGCTCACATCATCGGGCCCGAAATTTGGATCGGCAATCGGGGCTGGCGCCACCTCAGGCGTTGCCGCCGTGGGCTCGATCACCTGGAATTCGTCAGACAACCCCAGAAGCTGGCCGTTTTCGCTGCCTCGCCTGAGCTCAAAACGATAGGTGCCTTCCTGACTAATGCTGTGCGCGAAGTTCTCCACCGCGAACCGATCCGGCTGCAACCACCCACTCACCAACTCCGGCGACACCCAGCCCTGACTGGAGAACAGCCGACGATAGACCTTTGCATCGGGATAATAGCCATCACTGAACCAGGTTAACTCCAGCGAACATTGCCCCTCGACCAGAAAACAGTAAGGGGCATTCTCGACACCACTGACGAAATG
>JBGTLI010000069.1:0-11538 GCA_041744195.1 Wenzhouxiangella sp.
CTGCGCCGCGGCCGACACCGCCTCCCCCGCCCCCGCCGCCTGCGCCCGAGCCAGAAGTGATTTTCGAGCTCGACTCGACCGTCATGTTCGATCTTGATTCAGCTCGTTTGCGCCCCGGTGCTGCTGCCGAACTCAATGAAGTGGTCGCGCTGATGAACCTGCATCCTGAAATCCGCCGTGTCGAAGTTGCCGGTCACACTTGCGATCTGGGCTCTGCAGCGCACAACTCGGGTCTGTCCCAGCGGCGTGCACAATCGGTTCGCGACTACCTGGTGAACAATGGCGTTGAAGCCAACCGCCTGGTTGTGCGCGGCTACGGCGAAGACCGCCCGGCTGTGCCCAATACGTCGGAATCCAATCGGCAGAAGAATCGCCGGGTGGAGATCGTTGTACTGGAACGGGCCAGGAACTGACCCAACTGGAAAGACGCTTAAAGCTGGTTTCAATGTGATGAACAAGGGCCGGAGCCTTTTTACGCCTCCGGCCCTTTTTTGTTGTGCGCTGAGGCTGCGTTCCGAATGGCCTGGAGCATGGCGTTGAGGCCATTGGCGCGGGTCGGGGACAGGTGCTGACTCAGGCCGATTTGTTCAATGAATTCCGGTTCGGTCTGGAGGATTTCCCTGGCGCTTCGGCCGGAATAGACCCGCAACAGCAGGGCAATCAGGCCGGATACGATCTTGGCGTCGGATCTTGCTCTGAAGACCAGGCAGTCAGCATCACCCTCGGCAATAAACCAGACTTGCGACTGACAGCCCGCAAGCAGACGGTCGTCGGTCATTTCCTCCGGTGCCAGTTCCGGCAGCTTTTTTCCAAGGTCAATCAGGTACTCGTAGCCACCTTCCATCCAGGTGTCGAAATAACTGAATTCTTCCACGATCTCCTGTTGGGCCTGTATGGCGTTCATGTCAGGCTCACCGGGCCGCAGCCTCCCAGGTTGTGCCCTCGGGCCCGTCCTTGATTTCGATACCCTGTTCGGCCAACTCATCGCGAATGCGATCCGCCGTGGCAAAGTCCCGGTCACTCCGGGCTTGTCGCCGCTGGTCGATCAGAGCCTTGATGCTGGCATCATCCAGTCCAACCTCGACCCGACGCTGGTCAAACCAGTCAGTGGGCGCTTGTTGCAGCAGCCCAAGCAGGGCCCCGGATGCGCGCAAGCGCGCCGCCAACTCCGCGCGCTGCCCACTGTCAGCCGCATTCGCCAGCTCGCGGGCCAGGCCATTGAGCGCGGCCAGGGCGGTTGGCGTGTTCAAGTCATCCTCAAGGGCAGCGATAACGGTAGCATCAGGCTCGGCTTGCCTGCTTTGATCATGCTCACCCATCAAACCGTAAAGTCGATCCAGGGTGGTCTGGGCCTGTTCAAGCACCTTTTCGGACCAGTCCAGCGGTTGCCGGTAATGGGCCGACAGCAAGACCAGGCGCAAGGCTTCGCCCGGCCAGGATTTCAACAACTCATTGACAATGAGCGTGTTGCCCAGGCTTTTGGACATTTTGCGTTTTTCCACCGTGACAAAGCCGTTGTGCATCCAGTAGCGGGCAAAGGTGTCGGTGCCATGCGCGCAGCGGCTTTGGGCCACTTCGTTCTCGTGATGCGGAAAAACCAGGTCCTGTCCACCGGCATGGATATCAATGACCTCGCCCAGATGGGCCGCGCTCATGGCCGAGCACTCGATATGCCAACCCGGACGACCACGCCCCCAGGGGCTTTCCCAGCCTGGCTGGCCGTCACCGGAGGGTTTCCAAAGGACAAAATCGGCCGGGCTGCGCTTGTACGGAGCGACTTCCACCCGGGCACCCGCAATCATTTCGCGCTTGTCGCGACGCGACAGCTTGCCGTAATCGGGGTACTTTTCGACGTCGAACAACACATGACCTTCGGCGATATAGGCGTATCCGCGATTCACCAGCCGCTCGATCATCGCAATGATTTCGGCAATATGGTCGGTGGCACGTGGCTCCACGGTGGGCCGACCCACGCCCAGCGCTGCCATGTCCTGATGATAGGCAGCCGTGTAGCGCTCGGATATGACGTCAATCGGCACACCGGCCTCGGCGGCCGCCTGGTTGATCTTGTCATCGACATCGGTAATGTTTCGGGCGTAGACGACGTTTTCGAAGCGGCGGGCAAGGGTTCGCTTCAGCAGGTCGAAAATCACCGCTGGCCGGGCATTGCCGATATGGGCGTAGTTATAGACTGTCGGCCCGCAGGCGTACATCGTCACACGGTCCCGATCGAGCGGGGTGAACTCTTCCTTGCTGTGGGAAAGGGTGTTGTAAATACGAATAGTCATGGGATCAAAGCGGCGCCTGTAACGCGATACAATTATTAAATGGAATTTTCAAGTTTAACGCATCCCAGGGTCGCCCATGCCTAACCAGAACGCACTGCTGTACCATCGCCATATTGAAAAGCGCGGCAATCAGTTCAACCAAATCCTCACTGAACTGGGCTATGACAGTTTGCTCATTCATTCGGGCAGCCCTGAATTGCGACTGTTCGATGATCAGCACCCGGCATTCCGGGCTCATGCGCCGTTCGTTGCCCTGATTCCACAGCCCTTCGCCGCCGATTGCCTACTCGAACTGCGGGTTGGTCATACGCCGCGCCTGTGGTTCTCTCAGCCACGAGACTTCTGGCATATGACACCCGAATCACCGGCCGAATGGTGGGCGGGCGTACTGGATATCGAAGTCGTCGTCGGTCCCGAAGGCTGGCACGATCGGTTCCGTGGCGAGGGGCCGATGGCAGTGCTCGGAAGGGAGCGTGACCTGGGATCGCTGATCGGCAGCGCTGACCTCAATCCGCCGAAGTTGATTGCCCGTCTGGATGAACTCCGGACCCGGAAGACGGCCTGGGAACGCCAGTGCATCGCCATGGCCAACAAGACCGCGGCCAGCGCTCACATGGACGCCGGGGCAGCGTTCGAGTCCGGCGCAAGCGAGCTTGAGATCCACCTGGCCTATCTGGCAGCCGCGCGCCAGGATCAGGATGAGTTGCCGTACAACAGCATCGTGGCGCTCAACGACCATGCCGCGGTGCTGCACTACCAGTTTCGCTCGCCAACCCGCCCAACAGACTCGCGCAGTTTTCTAATCGATGCCGGAGCGCATTATTTTGGTTATGCCGCCGATGTCACGCGGACCTGGACACGACCGGAACACAGTGAGTTCGACGATTTGATCGAGCTGGTTGACAGCGCACAGCAACAGTTGTGCGCGCTCGCGCGCGCCGGCGTATCGTTCGTCGATCTGCACCAACAGGCCCAAATGATGATTGCCTCGGTACTGGAGCAGTCCGGGCTGGTGCGCATGGCGCCGGACGCCATGGTCGAGGCTGGCGTCAGTTCGTATTTTCTGCCTCATGGGCTGGGCCATTTCATCGGCGTCCAGGTCCATGACGTGGCCGGCCGTGTGTCAAATTCAGGCAAGCCCCTGCCACCACCGGATCAGTACCCGTCTCTGCGCCTGACCCGGGAACTTGAAGTGGGGAATGTACTGACCATTGAGCCGGGTCTGTACTTCATTCCGATGCTCCTCGACCAACTCCGTGACAGCCAGTTTTCAAAGCAGGTCGATTGGATGGCCGTCGATCGGCTGAAGCCATTCGGCGGCATTCGCATCGAGGACAATGTCCTGGTGACCGAAGCTGAGCCGGTCAACTTCACCCGCCAGGCTTTCGCCATGCTGGCTTGACCTTTTTGTCAAAGGCGACGCGCGCGGATGTTGCGGCCTTTGACTTTGCCCGACTGAAGGTGATCCAGGGCCTCGCGGGCATGCGAGCGGCCCACAGCGACATAGGCGACAAAGTCGAAGATGTTGATCTTGCCGATCTGGCTGCCGGGAATGCCGCCTTCGCCGGTGAGCGCGCCGAGGATATCGCCCGGCCGCAACTTGTTTTTCTTGCCTGAATCCAGTTGCAGGGTCACCATGGCCGGTTTTTCAGGCAATGGCGGATCCTTTGGCAGTGCCTGAATATCACTGGTACTGACCGGCTGATCCAGCCAGGCCTCCAGCGCTTCGAGCCGGAAGACTTCGGCCTGGGTCACCAGGCTGACCGCGGCACCGCGCTTCCCGGCGCGGCCCGTGCGGCCAATCCGGTGCAGGTAGGTTTCCGGATCGGTCGGCAGGTCGTAATTGACGACCAGCGCCAGGTCGTCGATATCGAGACCGCGAGCAGCAACGTCGGTTGCGACCAGGATACGGGCACTGGCATTGCTGAAGCGGACCAGAATCAGATCGCGTTCCTTCTGTTCCATGTCACCGTGCAGTGCCAGCGCACTGTGACGGCGACTTTGCAGCTCTGCAGCCAACTCGGCGCAACCTTGCCGCGTCTTGCAGAAAATCAGGCAGGAGTCGGGCTGGCGCTTGCCGAGGAACTTGAGCAGGGTTTCAAGTTTGTGCTTCGGCTTGGTCACCACGTAAAAGTGCTGCTCGATCCTGCTCTTGCCGCGCTCCTGAGCCACGCTGATTTCCAGCGGCTTGTGTTGAAACTCGGCACTGAGTCGTTCGATGTCGGGCGGGTAGGTGGCAGAAAACAACATCGTTTGCCGTTTTTTCGGTGTCTGCTGAATGATGCCGGCGATGGAGTCGAAAAAGCCCATGTCCAGCATGCGATCGGCTTCGTCCAGGACCAGTGTTCGCACCGCATCCAGGTTGAGTGACTTCTTGCGCAGGTGATCCTCGATCCGACCGGGCGTGCCTACAACCACATGAGCCCCGTGCTCCAGCGACGCCTTCTGCGGGCCCAGCGGGCTGCCGCCGCACAGGGTCAGAATCTTCACGTTCGGCAGCGGGCTGGCCAGGCGACGAATCTCGTTGGCAACCTGGGCGGCCAATTCGCGGGTTGGGCACAGGACCAGTGCCTGGCAGTCAAACCGCCCGGGGTCCAGATGCTGAAGTATCCCCAGGCCGAAAGCAGCCGTTTTGCCGCTACCGGTCTCGGCCTGGGCGATCAGATCCTTGCCAGCCAGAACGTGCGGCAGGCTCTTCTGCTGAATCGGGGTCATGGCCCGGTAACCCAATGAGTCCAGGTTATCTTTCAGCGCTTCGATCAGCGGCAGCGATTTGAATGAGGTTTCGGTCATGTCAGGCCCAACGACGAGTTGGCGCCACTATACATTGATCCCGAGCACTTCCGAGGCCTGCGGCCGGTCCTCGATCTCGCGATCATTGATCGCGAAGCGGTTGTAGCCGTACGAAAATTCAGTTCAGGTGGCAAGTGCCGGTTGGTCGCTGACCTCCTTCAGAACGCCATGGCGAGGCAGATAGAGCGCAGTCCGGATCTGGGCCTGACTCTGTGGCGCGGATAATTGCTCGAACAATCGACGATAGACCATCAATTGGCTGCGGTATCGATCGGCTTCCTGTTCCAGGAACGTCTCCAGGTTGCCGCCGACGTGGTAGCCGGATTTGTAATCCACGATCCAGCGGGTGCCGTCCTTGTCGATGAAGGTGCGGTCAATGACGGCGTTGACCAGTTGGCCATCGACCAGCCCGCTCAGGGGCAGCTCGCAAGCCGACTCACGGTGGCGGTTGCTGAGCAGCCAGCGGCCGGTGTCGCTGTTGAGCGTACTCTCAAAGGCCCGGGTGATCATGGCCGTTGTCTCGGCGAGAACCTGCGAGCCGCTGCCCATGCTCTTGAGCAGAGTCGGGATGCGGGAGATCAGACGTTGGCGCTGCTCTGTGCCAAGATTCTCGATGCCGATCTTGCCGACCCGTTCAAGCAGGCGATGAATGATGGTGCCGGCTCGCCGGGCCTGGATGCCGGCCCAGTTGAATTCGATCTCGACGGCGCGCTCGCGCGGTGGCAGTCGCGGGGTCCAGTCCAGTCGGCTTGCCATTGGCGCCTGCCAGCCGGTTGGCGCTCGGCGTAGGGATTGGTTGAGCGGCTGGGTCGCCCGGTCGTCATGTTCCGGAACCGGAGCGGTATCAAGGGCGACAAGAAATTCGGCGCCGACGGTGGGCCACAGGTCGGCAAGCAGGCTGCCGGCGGCAGGCTTGATGTCGTCTTTTTCCGGATCGAGCACAGCGGACAGCAGCAGGTGTTCACGGGCGCGAGTCGCTGCAACGTAAAGGAGACGTTGATGCTCATGAGCATCCCTGTTCTTTTGTTCGGCACTGATCAGCTCGTTCAGCGGCGGATCGCCGGCCTGGTGGGCGGCGCGCAAGGGTGCGAGCAGGACTTGCTCGGCACCCTCATCCGGCGTAAACGGCAGCCAGGACAGCAGTTCGCGGGCCTGACCCCGGGTGCCGCGATTAAGCCCGGGCAGCACCACCAGATCCCATTCCAGGCCCTTGGCGCCATGCATGGTCAGGATGTCCAGCTTGACATCCTCGCTCGGGGGATCGCCTTCGGTATAACGATCCGCGAGCAATTCAACGAAGTCGTTCCAGTCTTCCAGATGCCCTTCGCTTTCGGCCACCGACAAGGCGTCGAAGTAAGCGCTTGCGTCTTTCAAGTCAGTTTGAGGGCGGGCACAGAGCAGGGGCCCGCCGAGACGGTGCCAGACTCCTTCGACGAGGTCACGCAGTGGTCGTGTGCGCCAGAGCGCCTGGGCATCTCTGAGCGCTGTCAGAACAAGGCCTGCGCGCACCGGTGCCTCACCGCTGAGACGATCAAGTGCGTCGGCATCGTTGATGTTGTTTCCGTCGCCGGCCAAGGCGGTCAGATCGGTCAGGGTCAGTCCGGCAACCGGCGAGCGCAGGACGGCCAGCACCGCGGCGATATCGGCGGGCTGACGAATGGCGCGGGTCAGCGCGAGCAGATCCTGGACCACCGGGCGCTGGGTCAGTGGGTCGAGCTTGACGGCGCGGTAGGCAACGCCATGGCGGGCCAGCGCTGGCAGGATGCTGGCCAGGTGGCCACGGGCACGGACAATGATGGCAGCCCGATAGTCGGGATCGTCGTGATTGCTGTCCAGTGCCCGGGCGATTTTCAGGGCAATGGCTTCGGCTTCCTGTTCCACATCGGCACGGGCCAGGATTTCGACCTGGCCGCCTTCGCTTCTGCCGGGCTCGGAAGGCGCGTAAGCTACCGCGCCGGCCGCGATGTTCTCGGTGTGCGGGAAGATTGGCCCCAGGCGCTGATTGACCCAGTTGACGATTTCGGCGCGTGAGCGGAAATTTTTGGTCAGGCGCAGTGCCTGCAGCGACTGGTCACCGATCCCGTGCTCGCGGGTGCGCATGAACAGCCCGACTTCGGCTTCACGGAACCGGTAGATCGACTGCATTGGATCACCGACCAGGAACAGGCTGCGCGCTTCGTCTGGCTGCCATCCGCCGACCAGTTTCTGCAACAGCCCGTACTGGCCCCAGTTGGTGTCCTGGTACTCATCGACCAGGATATGGCGAATTCGCTGATCAAGGTACAGGGCCAGATCGGTGTAGCCCGACTCGCTATCGCCCAGGCCGCGCAGCGCGGCATCGGCCAGACCGGCAAAATCCGTCTGTCCGGAAGCGGCGAACGCCAGTTCCAGCTCGCCTGCCGCTTGCTTAAGCACACGAACCAGGGCGGCCAGCGTCTGCCACTCGGCATCGCCATAGCGCGGGTAGGGCAGGCCGCGGACGCGATGGATCAAGTCGGCCAGATGCGTGTTGTGCCCGATCCTGTCGAGCAGGGCCACCATCGCATCCTTGTGGGCGGACTTGGGCGGGAAGCCGGTCGTAACGGTGACCGAGCGGCGAAATTCCCCGGTTCGGGTCAGCAAGGCTTCAGCCAGACCGCCCCAGAGGGGCAGATCCTCCGGATCATCGGCCGGCAGACGCTCCATTCCGGCACAATCGCAAATCACCGACTGGCGCTCGGCGCTGATCAGGCTGTCGGCCGCCTGGCACAGCAAATCGATCAATTCGGCCGGCGTCATTCCGGCATCCACCAAGGCATCGTTCAGTGCCCGCTCGGCGCGGCGCATTTCGGTGACCACAACGCCTTCGAGCACCTGTTCAAGGGCCTGCCGATTTGTTTCGCCGGTAACACCCAGGGCGCGCAGCCACTGATCGCGCTTGCCGAGCAGGCCGACCAGCAGGTCCTCGATGCCCTGACTGCGGTGGTCACGCCAGAGCAGCAGGTGCCTGACATCTTCGGCCAACTGGTCCTGGCCATCGATGCAGTCCAGTACGCGGCGCGCTGCCTGGCGATAGAGCGCGGTGGTGTTATCGGCAGGGGCGGGAACGGGGCCGAGCCGGCTGGCGACCGGCATGGTTCGCGCCAGGTAATGGTTGAAGCTGTCGATGGTGCGAATCAGCAGCCGTTGCGGATTGTCGCGCAGGCCCCATTCGGCGACTTTCTGCTCGACCTTGCGTGCCTTGGTCAGGGGCATTTGTTCGTGCGCTTCGGTGCTGGTGAAGTCCGGATCCAGATACTGCAGAATCCGGTGGCGCATTTCGGCCGCGGCCTTGCGGGTAAAGGTGATGGCCAGAATTTCCTCCGGCGCCTCAACGACATCCAGCAGGCCAAGATAACGTTCGACCAGCAGGGTGGTCTTGCCCGACCCGGCCGGTGCCTGGACGATGACCGAACGTTCGGGCTCGACAGCAAGCCGGCGTTGTTCGAGGTCACTCATCGGTGGTCTCCGTCAGCTTGTCGTCCATCAAGGTCTGGCGCTCATGGATTCGGCACAGGCTCATCAGGTGGCAGTAGCGGCAGACTTCGGGCTTGCGCGGATCGACGGCGGCCCGGCCCTGCTGGAAGTCCTCAGCCAGGGCTTCCAGGCTGATTTTCCAGTCGGCCAGCAAGGCCTGCCAGGATTCGGTTTCCTTGAACGGCGCCCGCCGGATCTGGCCAATCACCTCGACCCCGCTCATGCCGGCATCGACTTCGGCCAGGCCGTCAAACACCAGCGATTCGGGCCGAAGCCGCGCAAAGCTGATTGCCGCCGGGGCCGGGTTCATGCTGACGGCATAAGCCGGCAATTGAACATCGGCGAGTCGGGCGTCGGGCGCCCAGGAATTCCTGCCGCTCTGTCCGGTTTTGTAGTCAATGAGCACTGATCCGCCGCCTTCAAGTTCATCAACCCGGTCGACCTTGCCGGACAGCTCGAGCTTGCCGAATTTCAGCGTAATCGGCGCTTCCAGCCGGTCGACCCGGAACGCATCGCGATCGCGTTCGACCGCCAGCCAGCGCTGCATGGTCCGGTGCAGGCATTCGGCTTCGAGTTTGCGACCGGCCTCGCTCAGCGCCAGGCGATTGCGTTGGATGAACCAGTCCAGGGCCGCGTTGACGGACGATTCGATCCGACGCGCAAGCTCTTCGTCGCCCAGTGCATTCAGACTCGCCTGGTCGGGTAGTTTGCGCCAGAAGTGCTCCAGCGCCTGGTGCAGGAGACTTCCGCGCGCGCTGGCATCCAGGCCGGGGCGCGGCGGGCTTAAGTCCCTGGCGCCCAGGCGCTTGCCGGCAAAGGCCTTGAACGGACAATCGGACTGGCTTTGCAGCACGCCAGTGCCACCCCGGACCGGGCCAACGGGCAGCGCGGGCGCCTGGCTGTCGTCCGGCAGAATGTCCACCTCCATGGTCTGGATGGAAACAGGGCCGTCACCCTCGACCATGCTCAGGTGCCGGAGCAAGGGGGTGATCTCCAGCGGTTGCTCGCTGCTGCCGCTGGCGAAACTGCCGTGCACCTGTCCGGCCGCCGACATCAGGCCATTGAGCTGGGCGCGGGCCTTGTCCAGGCAACCCTGCGCGCTTGAGCCGGGAACCCGCGCCTGAACCGGGCCGGGAATCAGCGGATCGCGCCGGGCCGGCCCCGGCCAGGTTTCCCCATCCAGGGTGGTGATCCAGAGGGCGTCGAATTCAGAGCCCAGCGCTTCTTCGACACCCAGCACTTCGATCGCCGCGCCGGGATTGCGCTCACGAAACACCGCCGCGCGCGCACGCTCGGACAAATGGCGCAAGGCCTTGCCGCGAGACAATGGCCGGTCGATCACGACGTCGAGCTCACTGAAGGCTTCCAGCAACTCGTGCCAGCGTTGCAACACCTGGTATTCCCGGCTGTCGAGGCCGCGACCGTGGCCAAAGCCAAGTGCTGACAATTCTTCCTGGAAGCGTTGCGCCCAGACCGAGGGCAGGGCGGCCTTGGCGTTGTTGCGGCGGAAAGCCTGCCAGGCGGCCAGGCGACCGCCAAGGCGTTCGGCGCCCTGGCGCTCGGATTGCCGGGCGATTTCGCGGGCATCAATCCAGTGCGGGGCAAACTGCGCCAGAGAGGCCATGACTTCGGCCCGGCCCGACTGTTCCTGAATCCAGCCATCGACAAACGGCGAGCGCAGCAGCCGGGTCGCCTGCGGCTGGCTGATTCGCCATGGGTCCAGCCCGAGAAACAGACTGGCGTCGGCAACCAGTGGCCAGTCCGCCAGCGCATGACCGAGCGAAATATGCCAGGGATCCGGGCCGCTTGGGCTCAGGCCAAAGCTGGGCGGATCGAAGACCTGGCGGAACAGGCTTTCGATTCGACCCAGGCGACCTTGCAAATCCGGGACGACAATGCCGATTGATTGATCTGGCTCGGCTTCGATCCGCTGACGCGCCCAGCGTGCCGCAGCCAGAAGCTCTTCATCGCCCTCGATAAAGCGCGTGATGGTGGCGGTATTCGTCTTGGTGTCCGTCTTAATATACAACTGGCGCCGCTCCAGCGACTGCCACTCGATCCGGCAGCCTGCCTTGTCAGCAGCCTCGATGATTCGCTGCTGCAGCGGGGGCATGGCGAGATCAAAACCCAGCAGATTCAGCTGATCCGGCAACTCGACCAGACCGGCCTCGATCAGGTCCGGCAGTTCGGCATTGAAACACCATTCATCGACCAGTTTTTGCTCGGCACACAGGGCGACGTATCGCCCGGCCCAGTCGCGAAACTGCCGGCTGTCTTCCGATAGCCACAAGCCGGGCCACTGCTCCGGCTGGTCAAGGCCGTACTCATGGATCATCCGCCATGCCGCCTGGGCCAGTTCGGCCACCTTGGGCTCGCCAATGAAAATGTCCGCATCGATCAGCGACTGCCATAACACCAGGGACTGCGATGAGTTGATCGGCACTCGCTCATCGTCGGCCATCAGGAAATAATCATCCCGCAACACCGTCAACCAGGACGGGAAATTGAGTACGGCCGGCTGTATCCAGGCGTTCCAACCCGCATCCGCCTGGGTGCGAGCCAGTCGCTGTGACATGGCCCGCGTCAGCCGCGCCGTGGGGGTTAAAACAAGACTGTCGTTTTTCAGCATGGCGCCATTATGCCCGCCTCCATTCTCAAAAGCTGAGAATCGGGCCGGGCCGGGGTGATGCGACAATCGGCGTTTGATCTGAAGCAAGTCAATGGTCAAGCTCGGGCGCTAAAATGATGAACCCGTTGTTAGAAAAACCAGGGAGTCGTGAATGGTCAGTTTTGTTCCGAAAGCATTGCTCAAGCGGCTGTACAACCGTTCAAGCCTGCGCAATACCGAATCGGGTGTGCGCTTCTCGATCAAGAACAGGCTCAGTCCGGCCCGGCTGGAGCAGGTCGAGCGGGTCCGAATCGATGACAGGGACATCGCGCCCGAACGCATTCGCCTGTCCCT